>CAYMQF010000191.1:0-1533 GCA_964392425.1 uncultured Phycisphaeraceae bacterium | reverse complement strand
GCCCCAAACCCACGCAGAAAAGGCTGGTTCAGCGTGGCGTTCAGCGTGACGGTGCGAGCTGGATCGGGAAAGACAACGGTTCCCGGGCTTTTACTGTTGAAGATGCTGAGCGTCTGGGTGATCTGAATATCGCCGCCCGAGGTCAGGTTTTTCCTGATCCCCGTGTCGAAAGTAGCCAGATTATTGCGGTTCACCGGCGTGCCGATCGGGATCCCGCCAATGACTCGCACCCGGGCAGGCTGGTCGGTGTACTGGTCCGAGGCGTCCGCGAAGAAAACCATATCAAAGAGCGCCTCAGCGACCACGATGTCCTGCCTGCTCGCCGCTGCATCGACCCGGGCGAGCTGAGCCTCCAAGTTGTGATCCACCGAGCGGGCGATCGCCTGATCCAGTGTGATCGCAACGGTCGTGGTTGCCTTGCCCAAGAGATTGTCACCCAGCGGGAGGGTGATCGATCCATACGCACTGACGCCACTCAGCTTGCGCAGCATGTCCAGCCGATCCTCAGAAAAGTCGAGCGAATCTGCGATCGTGACGGGCTCATGGAGCACCGGGGACCGCTCCGCCTGGGCCAACTCCCGGCTGGTGGATTCCAGAATCGACCGGCGCAGCCCAAGATCGCTCGGGCCGCCCATCGGCGTCGAGCAGGAGGCCGTCAGCGCGCCGACGCATCCACAAACGAGCGCCAGCGTGCGGCGCGCAAGGTTCTTCATCGCTGAGTGAAGGTATCTCCAGCGTCTTGTCCGGTCAACGATCGCAAGGCTCCTTGAGCCTGCTCGGGCGCTCATCAACCCGATTCTCTAGCTTTTTCGTCGCAGCCCACACGCGATGCGTTATCTTGAATGCAGGTTGACGCCCGTTGATCGAAAATCAGATCGAACAGAGGAGTTCCGATGCGCCACAACACACAAACATCTTGGCTGAAAAGTTGGTTCGGCCGATTGGCCACTACCGCATTGACGATCGTCGTCGTGTTCTCCAGCGCGCACGCTGGCGCCCAGGTCAAAGAGGTTGACCCCTACTTCGTCGCAGTCACGGGCGACCGCGTCTATGTGCGGTCAGGCGCCGGGGAAGTGTGGTACGCCGTCGGGCACGCCAACTCCGGGGACCTCCTCCGAGTCACCGGCGAAGACTACAAGTGGCTCCGCGTTGAATATCCCAGCACCGTCTCTGCATCGGTCAGTGTTGAGGATGCGGACTACCTCAACAATCGAGGCGTCGTCGTCATCACCCGACCTTCGCGCCTCAAAGCGCACAACATCCACGGCTCGCGCCTCAACGACAGTTGGAAAAACTTGCTCTCCAATCCGCTCGCGCCAGGCGCCGAGTTGAAATACGTCGACACCATTCTCAATGCGGACGGCGAAGTCGAGGGATATCTCGTCATGCCGCCCAGTTCTGCGCAGGGGTTCATCAGCGCGCAGTTCACGCGCCGAGCGTCGTCAGGCGAGATCGCTGCATACCAAGCTTCGCTTCGGCCAAAGCAAACGCTCGCCGCCAAACCTGCGCCCAAACCGACTGAGACGATCGCCG
>CAYMQF010000190.1:0-1544 GCA_964392425.1 uncultured Phycisphaeraceae bacterium | reverse complement strand
GCGATACCTCGCGATTGATCTGGGTGACAAACGAACCGGCTTGGCCGTCGGTGACGACGAAACTGACATTGTCTCGCCTCTGGAAGTGATCAAAGAGCCGATCGACCCTCCCCACCGCCTGATCGATCGGATCAAAAAAGCGATCGACGAGCAAGGCGCCGACGCGGTCGTGCTCGGCCTGCCCCTCCATATGGATGGATCCGAAGGCGATCGCGCTAAGAAAACGCGCGCCGTTGGCGAAATACTCATCGCGCAACTCGGCCTGCCGATCCATTATGAAGACGAACGCCTCACCAGCGCCGCTGCAGATTGGGCGATGGCGGGCAGCGGCATGACCCACGCGCAAAAGAAAAACCGCCGCGACGCAATGGCCGCGGCGGCGATCCTCAAGACATTTCTCGCCGACCGAGGGGACAGTCAGCAGAGCAAACCAAGTTAGGGGCTAGGTTTGTTGCCAAGAGGATCAAGATTTGTGAGAGTGCGTTGTTGCTACTAGAGACAACCGCATCGCGCGAATATTTATTCGCGCAATATTAAAAAAACATGCTCAATTGTGATAAAAAAGCTCTGTTCTGAGCATCGCTCATAAACAGAAAACCTGTTCATTCCCCAACTTCAGGGGGCGCCGTGGTCAACAGCAAAAACACGTCAAGATCAATGTCCTCAGCGACCATGCCGACGCTCATGCTCGGGTCGTTGAATCCATACTCCCGCAGGTTGATCGAAAACGCGGTCCGGATAATGAGCAGATCGCCCGGCGTCCGAATCTTCGTCAATCGGCTTTCAGGCATCAACGTGATCGTCGCCTTGCTCCGCAATGGTCGGTCCACGCCGAGCACGGTCAACACGCCCACAAGATCGACGGACCAGACCTCAGCCTTTTCCCGATTCGCAGCCCCGTCAGCATCATCCACCCGGGCGACCGCCTCGGTGTGGTCGAGCGTAAACACGATGTCCGGATGCTCCGCAGCATTGAGCCAGCGCCCGCTCTGAAGGTGTGCATCGCGCACTGGAAGCCCCGTGTCGAACGTCGCCACGCCCACGCGAAACTCCCCCTTGAGCAGACCCGCGATAGGCGTCCCATCGCTCGGCGCCACGGCATACCCAATCACGCTGCTGCTCACGCCCACCACGCGCTCCAGCGGCGCGTCGGACGAAAAAACAACCTGTGCATCCTCGCCCGGCACGACATAGTACACCCGCCCCATCGCAGCTTGTTCAGCAGGCACAACGACCGATCCAGCTGCCTTCGCATCTGGAGCGGCTGCCGACGCAACGGCAAGAATCCCCATGCTCAGACTCAAACCGAGAATGCCAAGCCCGGCGCCTCGGCGAATGCATGGCTTCGCGCGCCCAAACCGCAGTGCCAATCGAAGTGGGTCGCTTATCGGTTGAATCATCTTCCAAGCTCCTTCGGCGGATCCCGCCCACGGTGCTGCGTATCGCTGCAATCTGCACATGGGCGCCCGGGTATACCATTGTATTCTAAGGGCGGATCGACTCGGTCCGTCACCGACTCAATCCGGAGAGGTGTACAGTGATTG
>CAYMQF010000189.1:0-1567 GCA_964392425.1 uncultured Phycisphaeraceae bacterium | reverse complement strand
AGGATCACCACCAATGGAGCCGCCCCGCCGAGCACGGTGTCGCGAAGTTTTTCCACCGTGTAGGCAAGCCGGGCTGGCATCGGGTGAATCGTCTGCCCCATGTCAAGTCGGCGCAGTGTTAGCGCTTCGTGGAGCCGACGATCGATCGGATAAAACGACCACCAACCCATTGCGTACACCAGCAAGGGCGGCGTAATGACGATCAGCTCATCAACACCGATCCAATCACCGATTTCGTTGCGAATCTCGCTCATCCAGCCAAACGCGAAGATCGCTGCAACGAACCACGCCCCGGTGAACCAGCGAGAAAGGGACAGCGCCATGTACGCGGTGCGCAGGGCGCGCATCTCTCCAGTTCGATCCAGCCGCCTTGCTGACCGCCAAAGCAACAGATGCGCAGCGCCCGCGATGAAAATAAAACCGCCGAGCAGTACAACGTGCAGCCGGGCGCCGGTCAGCCCGAGTTCGGCGATCGAGCCGAAGCTGTCATAGACAACGATCGAAACAATCACGATCAACGCCAGCGGATGCAGCATCAGATGCAGTTACGCCTCACAAAGAAACGGCCGGTTGGACCGTTGTTGAAAGTCTCTTGACGGGCGAGACGCCCGTCCCACTGGCGCCCGTCTGCCCGGGCGGTTCGTCTTGGGATCAGCGAGGCCGACGGATGGCGCCCAGATCGATCCGCGCACCGCCGGGCTGGTAATAATCAACATCGAGTTGTTTCGCAGAGATGTAGGTGAAGACCAGGCACGCGCGCCCAAAGCGATCGGCAAACTCGAGATCGCCCCGCCCCGGACCAGCATATTCGCGGTTGCCAAACGCCTGCGCATGGAAGTGGTAATGAAAGAGGGACGCGACCCCGGCGCTGAGCATTTCGCTGGACGCGACAAACCGCCGATCTCCCATGCGCTGCGTCGGGCGAGGCGAGTACGACGTGACGACAAAACCATCACGGCGAGAGTCGAGAATCCCGCCATGCTCGGTGGACCGATCCTCCTGATCCCGGAGCGCCTGCTCGAAAACAGCTGCAATCACAGTGGGGTCAGCGATCGCACGATCCGCGATGAGAATCATTAGCGCGTCACCCCAACTGAGCTTCTCGCCCCACGCATGGATCGTCTCCCGGCGTTCACCCATGGAGTCCGTCACGCCGTCGGTTCGCTGGAAATGCTTCCTGCCTGACAGCTGCTCGCTGAGCATGCTGAGCAGTTCCTCGCGCGAATTACCCAGCCAGCCCGGCTCATGGCTGGACGCCCATCGCACGCCGGCCACATGCCTGAGAGCAAAACCCTCGAGCTGTTCATCATCGAGCGCGCTGATCGCAGCGGCCGCGTCATCCCAAAATCGCCGATGAGCTGGCTTGCGCAGATCGCGCAGCCATTGCAACTGCTCCGCGGATCGCGGAACTATCTTGAGTTGCGTCGCCCCAGCACGCAGATCTGCAAGCAGCGCATTGCCCTGCGTCGGCGATGTGTCGCCAACAAGAAGAGCCCGCGACTCGGCGCCATCCGGATCAATCCGCTGAAGCAAGCCCCACGCGTCGATCCGCGCACGCTCGCCAAAC
>CAYMQF010000188.1:0-1594 GCA_964392425.1 uncultured Phycisphaeraceae bacterium | reverse complement strand
TGTGGAAAACCTGTCGATTCAGCCTTGCCATCCTCGAATAAAGCATGACACACTCTTTCGGTGGAGTCTGCGCTTTCACTCAGCTACGCTCATTTGTGTTGCTAATGAAAGTAGGGCTCAATGACGAGACGTACACGCGGCTTCACACTGATCGAAATTATTGTCGTTGTTGGGATTATTTCCACATTGATGGGTTTGACGCTCCCCGCGATCGCCGGGGCTCGAAGTGCTGCCCGGCGTGTTGCGTGTGCAGCGACACAGGCGCGTCTCCACAAAGCGACGATGGCTTACGCACTCAACGATGACGGTTGGCTGCCCGGCATCAATCGCACGGGGCGGAAGTACCGTCTGACTATTCAAGCTGCACAGGAGCTGGAGGGAACGACCACCCCAAGCTCGCCGACCACGACGTTTGATTGGATCAGCCCGTCCATCGGCGACGACGCTAAGTTTTCGTCCAACCGCGCGATGCGCACCAAGCAAATCTTTGAAGAGCTTGGCTGCCCCGAATCGCAACGGCTCAACGATCAAACCTATGGTTATTCAAATGATCTCGTTGATGACTTCCAACCTTTGATTGAAAACGATGGGATCAGGCAGATGAGCTATCTTTCGCCGGCGACGTTTCATCTGGCGGGGCCTGGCTTTTCGCCGACCAAGTACAAGAGGTTTGGCTGGACGGGGCCTGCCATTCCGCCCAAACGGTATCTCCCCAAGCTAGAGAAAATCGGCAGGCAGCCCGCGACGAAAATATTCCTTGCCGACGGCACGCGCTATCTCACCGCGGGAGGCATTCTCGATTTTGATGTGAGCGCCAATCCGAAGCACTATGGATCGTTCACCAGCTCGACGCCGATTTATCGCGGGTCGACAGCGTATGGGTCAGGCCCGTCGGCGCCTGGCTTTGACATCACGCACAGTGGGCAGAGTGTCAGCGCGGAGCGCAAACGGCTGTCGTACCGGCATTCGGGCGGGCTCAACATCATGTACTTCGATGGGCACGGCGGGACGCTCACCGAGGAGGAGTCCAAGACCGATGCGGCGCCTTGGTACCCGTCGGGCAGTGTTTTTACGGGCAAACAGGCGACCGATGAGTCCCTCGCGCGCCACAAGGAAGACGAAAAGTTGCAGTGAACAAACAGTGGGGGAGGGGATTGGTTATGCCGCCTTCGCCTGATCGACTTCGTGCGCCTATGATGCTCTTGCTGCGGCGCGATCGCAGCGTGTTCTTTGACAACTGGGGCCGATCTGGATTCGACCGGGTGGGGAAGGTATGGAGTGGCGCGTCGCGGCGTACGTTGGCCGCGTCAACAAGCGTACACATTTTATAACTGCCAATCCGCAGTTTGCTCTCGCTGCGTAACTTACGCAGTGGCGGCCGACGTCCGACGCCCGATGAGGCGTCGGCTGCTGACATCGGGCTGGTCTGTGTGTGGCGTCTCGGCGCACGCGGATAAGACATATTACTGAGACTGGGCAATGCAAAGGCTGTCGCCGGCCTGACCAACGCCGAGAAATTTCATGGCGACTACACGCGTAGAAGCGCCATGCTGACCACCACGGGACGGGGGTTCGATTCCCCCCGGCTCCATTT
>CAYMQF010000187.1:0-1657 GCA_964392425.1 uncultured Phycisphaeraceae bacterium | reverse complement strand
GAACTGGCAGGCTCGGAATCATTGTCATCGGCTCTGTTGCGAGGGACGATGACAGACAGGATGTTGATCCATTCATCCGGATCAATGGATCATGCTATCGCCCTCCCGCCGATAATGCAAACCAAGCATGAAATCGACAGCCCAAAAATCGGAACCATCATTCAGCCGGGGCAAAGGTCAGCGCCATCGATGGGCACACAATCACACTCAAAGAGCCAGACACCGCTCCTGAAGGGTTGACTTGCCACCTGCATGCCAGCAATGGGTATTCTGAACGATCCGGTGATCGTCATCGGCTGCCCTCAACACGAAAGGTTTTCATGAGCGAATCGGCCGTCATCCTGAAAAACATCACCAAAACGTTTGGCTCGAAAAAAGCCGTCGACGCGCTGGACCTGTCCATACCGACAGGCACCGTGTGCGGCTTTCTCGGGCCCAACGGTGCGGGCAAAACAACCACCATCCGCATGATCATGTCGATCATCTACCCCGATTCGGGGCAACTTGAAGTGCTCGGCAAAAAGAGCGCCATCGAATCCAAAGACCGCATCGGCTACCTCCCCGAAGAACGAGGGGTCTACCGCAAAATGCCCGTCGGGAAGTTCCTCACCTACATCGCCAGGCTCAAAGGAATCGACGGCGGCGCAGCGCTCACCAAACGAATCGACGACTGGCTCGAACGCATCCAACTCACCGATGTGCGAAAGAAAAAATGCGAACAACTCTCCAAAGGGATGCAGCAGAAGATTCAGTTCGTCGCGTCGATCATTCACGATCCCGATCTGATTATTCTCGACGAACCGTTCAGCGGGCTGGACCCCGTCAACGCCAGGCTCCTCCGCACGCTCATCGATGAATATCACGCGCAAGGGAAGACAGTCATCTTCTCGACGCATGTGCTCTCCGCTGCTGAGCAGGTGTGCGAGCGCATTTTCATGATCAACCAGGGACGCAAGATTCTGGACGGCACGATCGACGGCATCCGCCAGAAGTTTGATCCCAAAACAATCATCGTTGAGCCAACGGACAACTTTGACGGCGCATTGTCCACGCTGAATTCCATGCCCGGCGTGCGAAACGTGACACGCATGGGTGAACGCGAAACTGTGTTTGAAGCGCATCTGGAAGATGGAGCCGACGCACAAGCCATTCTCGGCCAGACGGTTTCGTCGATCGATGTCCGCCGGATCGAACTCCGCAAGGCGACACTCGAAGACATCTTTGTCAGCCTCGTCGATCCCGGCGATTCGGAAGACAGCATCCGCGCTGCCCTCACTTCAGAAAACGCCCAGCCGGTGGAGGCCTAATCCATGAACAAAATACTTCTTACTGCAGCTCGCGAGTTCAAAGCAACCGCGTTCACCAAGGCGTTCTTCTTTGGAGCCATCGTCTTGCCACTGGGGATCTGGGCGGTGCTGGGAGCCGCGGGAATGGCGGGGCTCTTCAACCAACAGCCTGAGCCAACGGTCGGCGCGATTGCGCTGGTCGATCCCACGCCGCAAGGCGATCTGCTCGAACTCGTTGCTACCCGACTTTCCCCCGAACAGCAGCAGGCAAAGATCGACGCCATGAAGAAGCAGGCGCAGGACGCGCTCTCCGCGTTTGGCTCGCTGCCCGCTGGCGCGACGGGCGCGATCGACTCGGCGCTCAGCTTGCA
>CAYMQF010000186.1:0-1767 GCA_964392425.1 uncultured Phycisphaeraceae bacterium | reverse complement strand
TGTCCGTCGCCAGTCGGTAGTTCGCTTCGAGAGTGAGCGTCGAGACGTCGGTTTCACGTTTGAATCCGCCCGCTGAGTAGATGTTGTTGGTGTCGCTGTTTCCGCTGGCTCCGTTGGCTCCCATGTCGATGTGGCCGGACCATTTCACGGCGGGCTCATCAGGCTTCACTATTGGAGCAGGCTGGTCGAGTGTCAGGCTCGCTACTGATGCGACTCGTGCTGCTTCAACTGCTTGTGCAGCGATGCCGGGCGGGGATGTTTGGTGCGTCCACTCTTTGATATCGCTGCGCGCGATGGTCAGTTCGCCCAATGCCGGATGTTGAAGTGTCAGAACATCATCGGTCTGCGCGACGACGGTGCCTATGAGCGTGTCGCCTGCTGTGAGCACGATCCGGTCAGGGGGCGCGGTCTCCGCAGCGATGCACAGTGTGGTAATGGCGCCGAGCGCGAGCAGGACAAACGTGAGTGGTAGATATCGCATGAAATACATGTTCCTATTTTGATCGGGTGTGGCCGGATGTCGGGCTTGCGCATTGCAAAATGTGAAGCAGTGAATCAGCTCTTCGTCGAGGAATCGCGCAGACGAAGATGGTACCGATTGGAGGCGCCGGATCAATGCGACGGTCGCGCGCTGGACATCGCCCGATCTGTATCGTCAGGGACGGCGGTCGGAATGGTGTTCCAAATAGCTTATTTGCCCGAAAAGAACTTCTTCACGCCGTGAATCGTGACGGCTCGGCCCACCGCGGCGATTGCCTCGGTCAGCGGGATTTCCTTGGGGCAGACCTGCACGCAGTTCTGCGCGTTGCCGCAGTTTGCGATGCCTCCTGGCGCGCTCATTTCGTCGAGCCGATCGCCCGCAAATTCTTTGGCTGTCGTGTGCATGTTGAACATGCGAACCTGCCCGATCGCGTTGGCGCCGACGAACGAGGTCTTCCATTTGCCCTCGTCAGCCTCCATGCCGAACTGCGGGCACGCCTCCAGGCAGCAGCCGCACGTCATGCAAGTAGAGAAGACGTACCGCGTTTGCTGCGTGGCCGGTGTTTCCTGCGGGCCGGGGCCCAGCGCGTACAAGCCGTCGATGGGGGACCAAGGCTTGAACCGCTTGAGTGTTTCAAACATTCGGCTGCGATCCACCCACAGATCGCGCACCACGGGGAACTTGCTCATGGGTTCGAGCGTGATTTTGTCGCCATCGTTGGGCGCGTAGGAGTCGATCAGGCAGGTGCACGCCTGACGCACGCGCCCGTTGATGACCATCGTGCAGGCGCCGCACACTTCTTCCAGGCAGCCTGCGTCCCACACTACGGGCGTCGTGTCCTTTCCCTCGGTTGTGACAGGGTTGGAAGCGATGCGTTCCAGACATGCCTGAACGTTGGCGCCTTCCCCTTTGGTCACGGGCACGCTGAAGTTTTCCCAGCGGGAGGGTTTGCCTGGCCCTTCGCATCGTCTGATCCGAAAGTGGACGGTGCGTTTGGCGCCGACCGCTTGCGTTGCAGCGGCCGAGGAATGATTCGATGTGGTTGAAGGCATGGCGTTCTTTCAACTTATGTCTGTCAGGAGAAGTAAAGCAAAGGCAATCAACTGTGAGCGGAGGCAGGTTCCCGGGTGGTGGGCTGGTCAGACTTTTTTTCGGGCGCGTCGTCGGGCTCTTTGCCATAGACGCGAGGGCGAGGCTTGACCATCGGCGCAATAACCTTGCGATAGCTGAACTCCGGGCTTTTGCTGACCGCGTTGTACTCAGCGATCGTCGTCGTCCAGAAGTTG
>CAYMQF010000185.1:0-1877 GCA_964392425.1 uncultured Phycisphaeraceae bacterium | reverse complement strand
GCAAAGGCAAAGAGGAACGGCTGATTGGGCAGATTGCCAAGATACTTCGAGCTGTCGCCAGCCGAGTTGAACAAGCCGCCAAACTTGCTGTCGGGCACAAAGTCGACCGCAAAGTCGAGGGACAATCCCGTTCCATCAACCTGGGCGCCGAGCACGACATCGGTCGCGTCGTCGAACATGGACTCGATGAACTGCGCCGCCTGCTCCGCTTGTTGTTGGAGTTCTTCAGCTTCATCGCCGCCCTCCTCACCGATTTCGTCGAGGTGGTTCTGGACTTCCTCAGCGAGGTATGCCTGCAAGAGATCGAGCATTGGTTTTTTTACGATGACGGAGAAGTCGGAATCATCGGACAGGCTTGTGCCGACCGAGCCGACGTGGTTTTCGTGGGCAGCGAGGTTGCCGCCTTGCCCGTCAATCGCAGCGACGATTTCGCGCATCGGACCGACGATCGCATAGCCGCCAGCGCCCGCGCGGGCGAAGAGCGTCTCGCCGGTGTCAACGACGAAGGTGTAAAGGTCGCCATCTTTTTGAGCGTCCAAAGCGGTCATCATCGCGTCGAAGTTCTTCGTCGGGATGAAAATGACTGCGGGCGGGTTGTCGCCTTCCAGATCGCCGGGCATGAGCGCGACGGCGAGCGGTCGGGTCATGTCGATTTCCTGATCGAGGCCGATGCGCTCGAGCAGTGCAGATGGTGTGCCTAGCGGCGGAAGCCCGCTCGCTGCGAGAAGCTCAGCAATCCCCTTGTCGACCTCATCGAGATTCTGCGTGACCAGCACGATGGTCGCTTCAGCGGGCACGCGGTCGAAGATCGCAGGCAGCCCGGCCAACGAAGGGACAGCGTGTGCTGCGGTGAGAGCCAGGGCGACGAGCGCCACGCGAAGAGGATTTCGTTTCATCGGGGTTGCCTTTTTCCAAATGCGGCCGGGTCTGATTCGACACGAGCCCAGTCCGTCCGGGGTTTGCTCATTCATGAGGCGCGAACGTCGCAACGGCTCTCCAAAAAAGGGGAGCAATCGCGGCTGCGTCTCCATCGAGTATATCGGTGTTCGAGGCTGCCAGTTTCACTCGGGCGGCTGTGAGTGCTCCTTCATATGGAAGGATTCCTCTCGACTCAGCGGAAGGCTCTGCTACGCTTGCCCAGACATGCAAGCCCACTTTGCCCAACTGCTCGATGGAAAACCCCTCTCAGAATCTCAGGCTGAGGAAGTTTTCGAGCATATTCTCTTGGGGCAGGCGGATGACGCCCAGATCGGGGCGCTGCTCGCGTTGATCCAGCACCGCGGAGCGACGGTGGACGAGTTGGTCGGCGCCGCCCGCGCGATGCGACGCCATTCCCAGCGTGTCCCGACCGACGACCTCCCCGCAGGCGCCCGAGTGCTGGATACTTGTGGCACAGGGGGAACACCCAAAACATTCAATATCTCGACCGCGGCTGCGATCATCGCTGCTGCTGCGGGCCAAGAGGCGGGCGTGTACGTCGCCAAGCATGGCAACCGATCCCGCTCAGGCAGAGGCTCCGCGGAAGTTCTGGCGATGCTCGGTGTGAACATTGATGCGCCGATCGAGGTGCAGGCGAAATGCCTGAAGGAAGTCGGCGTGTGCTTCTGCTTTGCGATCAGGCATCACCCGGCAACCAAACATGCAGCGGTCGCGCGAAAATCGCTGGGCTTTCCGACCATCTTCAACCTGCTGGGGCCGTTGACCAATCCTGCCCAGGCGCCGATGCAACTCTTGGGAGTATTCGACCGGGCGTTCGTCGAGCCGATGGCGCAGGCCGTGCTCAGGCTTGGCGCCAAACGCGCGATGGTCGTCCATGGGTTCGACGGCATCGACGAAATCACCACGACAGACAAAACGTTTATCGCCCATGTCAAGGA
>CAYMQF010000184.1:0-1991 GCA_964392425.1 uncultured Phycisphaeraceae bacterium | reverse complement strand
CGCGAGGCGTTCGACGAGGCTCGCAAACGGAAGCTGCCGATTTTTCTTTCGGTTGGCTATTCGACGTGCTATTGGTGCCACGTCATGGAGCGCGAGTCGTTCGAGGACGAGGCGACCGCGGCGTATCTCAACGAGCACTTCATCGCGATCAAAGTCGACCGCGAGGAACGGCCCGACGTTGACGACATCTACATGACCGCAGTGCAGTTGCTCACACAGAGTGGCGGCTGGCCGATGAGCGTTTTTCTCACGCCGCCCGGCTCGACAGGCGAGGACGACCTTGGGCTCAAGCCGTTCTGGGGCGGAACGTATTTCCCGAAGGAGTCGAAGGGAAACTATCCGTCGTTCATGCAGGTGCTCACGGGGCTCAGCGGCGCGTGGGCTGACCAGCGCGATGAGGTAATCAAGCAGGCGGACATGCTTGCTGACGCGATGCGGTCGCAACTGGCGCAGCAGTTCGAGCCGGTGCATATTGGGGCTGAACAGGTTGACGCAGCGCGCGATCAACTCATGAAAATCTATGACTCCACCAACGGCGGGTTCGGCGCCAAACCGAAGTTCCCACAACCCGTGTTTATCGAGTTTCTCCTTGATGAATTGCCGACCATCAATGATGAAAAGCTGCGCGCGAGCGTGGAGTCAGCTCTCCGCCATACGCTCGACCGCATGGCGATCGGCGGCATGGACGATCAAGTCGGCGGCGGCTTCCACCGCTACAGCACCGACGACCATTGGCTCGTGCCTCACTTTGAGAAGATGCTCTATGACAATGCGCAGCTCGCAGATGTCTATACACGCGCAGCGGGGATGTTCGACGATTCGTTCTATGAGAGAGTCGCAAGGCGGACGCTTGACTATGTGCTTCGCGAAATGACTGGGCCAAGTGGAGTTTTCTACAGCGCTCAAGATGCGGAAGTCAACGGCTTGGAAGGCGAAAACTATCTCTGGCGCCTGGCTGAAATGAAAAATGTTCTGTCGCCTGACGATGTGGAGTTTGCCAGTGCGATCTACGGGCTCGATGCGGGGACGAACTTTCGAGATCCGCATCATGCGGACTCACCGCCTAGCAATGTGCTGCGCCTTGCGGATCGCCCTGATGTGCTCGCAAAAAACATGAACATGACGACTGAGGCGCTGCTGGATCGTCTCGATTTGGTCAATGCAAAGTTGTATGAGGCGCGCGCGAAAAGGGATCAGCCCCGGCTTGATGACAAAACGATTGTCAGTTGGAACGGGCTGATGATCGCTGCGCTGGCCCGCGCGGGCGCCGAGTTTGGGGAGCCTCGCTATCTGGACGCTGCAAAAGCAGCAGCGGACTCCATCCTTGCGAACATGCGCGACGATGCGGGCGGGCTGTTGCGCATCGCGAGGGGTGGCGACACGAATACGCCTGCTTTCTTCGAGGATTACGCCTTCTTTATCAGAGGGCTCGTCGCGCTGAACCGGGCGGACTCCGCCAATGACAGGTATCTGTCCGAGGCCGTCAAGCTCGCCGACATCGCCAAAGAACGCTTCGGCGATCCCGAGTTTGGCGGCTACTTCGACACGCTCGCAGGGCAGAGCGATCTCATTGTTCGCACGAAACAGGCGTACGACGGCGCCCTCCCCAGTGGGCAATCCATCATGATCCACGACCTGCTCGATCTTGCGCAGCTCACCGGCGAGGCGCGATTCCGCGACGACGCTATGCGGGCGCTCGCGTCGATGAGCCAGACGATTGGTCGATCACCGTTGGCGCCGATTGAAGCGACGCGAGGCTTGCTGCGAGTATTGAATACTGACGCGGCGCTGCTCGACACGTTTGGCATGGGCGAAGACGCACAAGCGGTGGCGCCTGATCAGCCGGAGTTTGCGTCTCCTGCGCCCGGTGCGGAACCGCCCGTGCAGGTCTTTGCGAGTGAGGACTCAGCGGTCGTTTCGATCGGCAGCCCAGCGACAGTCGAGCTTGAGCTGCGCATTGCCGATGGTTTTCATATCAATGCGCACGAGCC
>CAYMQF010000183.1:0-1994 GCA_964392425.1 uncultured Phycisphaeraceae bacterium | reverse complement strand
GCCAAACCGCTGCGCGATGTGGACCCGGACGAACTGGCGCCTTGGGCGGGCGTGGATGTTCAACAGCGCAGGTGACGGCCAGCGCGTTGTCTCCAGTTTTACAGATTCCCTCGGCGGTCCTGTTCGAGTTCGAGGGCTTCGAAGAGTGCTTTGAAGTTGCCTTTGCCGAAGCTTTGGCTGCCATGGCGGGAGATGATCTCGAAGAACAACGTCGGGCGGTCCTGCAACGGCTTGGTAAAGAGCTGCAGGAGATAGCCTTCATCGTCGGCATCGACGAGGACGCCGAGGTCGCGGATCATTTCGTGATCTTCCTTGACGGCTTCATGCCCGTGCTCTTTGAGAGTCGCGTTGACGCGGTTCCACACCTTGTCGTAATAGGTGTCGGGCAGGTGGAGGAAGTCCACGCCACGCCTACGAAGCTCCGCGACGGAGGCTAGCTCATCGTCGGTGCGGAGGGCGACATGCTGAACACCGGGCGACATGTTGTGCCATTCCAGATATTCCTGAATCTGGCTCTTTTTCTTGCCTTCGGCGGGTTCGTTGATGGGCATCTTGATGACGCCGAACCCGGAGTCCATCACTTTGGACATGAGCGCGGAATATTCTGTTGAGATGTCTTTGTCGTCGAAGTGTTTGAAGAGTTTGAATTCGAGGACGTTCTCGTACCACTCAACCCAGTGATCCATCTTGCCGAGTTCGACGTTGCCGACGCAGTGGTCGACGAACTCCAGGCCGCAGGGGTTCTTCTCGTTGTAGTCGTTGAGTGCGAAGCCTTCCATTCGTTTGAAGGCTGGCGCGAGGAGCCCTCCTTTTTGGAGATGCTCGATGTCGTAGTCGCCGGTGCGTGAGACGAAGGAGTGGATCGCCCGGCCATACGTTTTGATGCCTGCGAGTGTGACTGAGCCTTTCTCGTCGGATCGTGTGTACGGCTCATACGCAGACTCGGCGCCGTTCTTGATCGCCTGCTCGTATGCTTTTTCAGCGTCTGCGACGGTGAATGCGATGTCCTTGACTCCATCGCCATAGAGGGCGGCTTCTTTGGTTGCCTGATGGTCTTTGCTCAGGCCGGTGGTGAGGACGAAGCGGATGTTCCCTTGGGTGAGGAGGTAGTTGGCTTCGTCGCGGCTGCCGGTGGTGAGGTCCATGACCTGATCGACGCGCATGCCGAACGTGTGCGCGTAGAAGAAGGCGGCCTGCTTGGCGTTGCCGACGTAGAAGCGGAGATGATCGATGTCGATGAGACGGAGCGGGTCGGTGGTCGGAGCGGCGCCTCGCACGGCGGACGATGTGGTTGCGGACATTGGGTGATCCTCCTCTTTTGAACGAAGCATCATACGCATAGTTTCGGTTGTGGGCGTGCCTGTTTGAGGGGAGGGGACCGGTCGAGGGTTGGCGGCGGTCAGTGGGAGTGGGAGAGGGCCGTCAGGGCGATGGTCGTGACGACGGGGACTTCGACGGCGACGCCTATCGCGACGGTGATCCAGCACCAGCGGAGGGCCCGTCGAGCTGCGGGGGAGGGGCGGGAATCGCCGGTTTGGGAGCGATTGGCCCATGCTGCGATGGAATAGCTGAGCGCCAAGAGACCGGTCGGGGCAAAGCCGAAGATTGTCGCGAAGATGGAGAAGAGGATCAGACGCATGGAGGCTGAGTCTACGGTTTCATTGCTTGGTCGGTGGGGCAATCGGCAAGAGATCCGCTGGCGACATGGGCTCGGGGGCGTCGTCGAGTGGGATCGCCTGATCGAGCGTGAAGGGGCCGACTTCGGTTCGGCAGAGTGAGGCGAGATGCCCGCCCGTTCCAAGCGATTCGCCGAGATCGCGGGCCAAGCTGCGGATGTAGGTTCCCTTGCCACAGCGGATGTCGAGCGTTGCGATCGGCCAGGCGTAGTCGAGGAGGTCGATGGAGTGGACCACGATTTTGCGAGCAGCGGGGCGATCCTGGAGTTTTCCTTTGCGGGCGAGTTTGTATGCCCGCTCGCCTTGCACATGCACCGC
>CAYMQF010000182.1:0-2006 GCA_964392425.1 uncultured Phycisphaeraceae bacterium | reverse complement strand
GCATCGATGCGGTTTTTCATCTGCGCTTCGGACACCACGCGCCGATCCATCATGTCAGACTCAATAAAAAGACTGGGCACATCGCGTCGGTCGGCCAGATGGCGCCGGGCGTCTGCAAGCCCCGTTGACACCGTTCGACAACTCTTGATGGGGTGATAGACGATTCCGTCCACATGAAAATCATCGATCATGCCTTCGATGGCGCGATCCTGATGGAACATGCTGTCCATCGCGTCGCGTACGCTGATGAGGATTCCCTCAGCGAGACTCTGAATCGGTTTTTGAAGGTCATATTGGAACCCCCGGTTGGCGCCGCCCGATGCAAACCAAAGATAGGTGGAGTTGATGAATGTCCCCCCCCACTCGGTGAACAGCTCGTTGAATCGACGGAAGATCGGATAGCAAGGCACCCCCACAAAAACAAGGCGATGTTTCTCTTCGGTCAACGTGCCCATCTTGTTCGCCGCCTTATGCTCCATTTCCTCTACGAGTTGTTTGAAGTATTCCGCACCCGCTTTCTCACCGCGAAATCCGTTGGCGACTCCGAGATAGATCGTCCCGTCGGTCAGCGCGCTGAAGACCGCTGGCCTGCTCTTGTTGAGTGCGATGATCTTGCTCCATGCGGCGCTCACCTCGTTGGCATAACCAAGCACTTCGCGCAGCTTGTCGATGTCGAACTTCTTGCCGGTGACTTTCTCGCAGGTCGTGAGAAGCTCCACAATCTGGATCTCGACATAACGGCGATCGTTTTCGAAGTCGCTGTCGCCACTCCACGTCTGCCCACCCGCCTGACGCGTGCCGGGCACATCAATCGTGACAACCGGGATGTCATACATGCGCTGCCATATCTCAGCCCACTTGATGTATGTGTTGCAAGCGTTGGTCAGAACGGCGATGCTGGGTTTGGGGATCTGCCCCATCGGGTGGTCGCCGCCGCGCAACTGCACCGTGACATCCGCCTTGACATAGCCGCAAATATCCGGCGAATACCCGTAATCTTCCGCCTCTTCGAGATATTCGTGCGCGACCCGGCGGACAGCCGTCTGAAGGGAGTTGATCTCCGGGAACACCACCGGCAGATCGAATGTCTTGAGTATCTCGTTGAAACTGCCCATGACAAAGACGTACGCTGATTGACCACCTTGCTCGGCCGTCTCCGCGAGAGACTCATACCACGTCCGGAAGAGCTGGGCGCCGTCGCGGTTTCCCCTGCCCACCAACGCATCGGATTGTGTCGCGGTCGTCATCGTTGTTTCTCCAGATCAGGCAAAGAGCAGATTCTCAAGAAATGTTTCGATTTGCATTTCGAGGTGCTCGAATGAGGTCATGTTCTCTTCAAATTCGGTGACAAAATAAGGCAGTCCTTGTTCATCAAGCGCGTGTGTGTACGCCACTTGCTCTTCGAGACCGGGCTCGCACATCTTGGCTGCAGCGACAATCACCGCGTCAGCGTCCGCATTCTTGACACGTTCGAGAAGCATCCGCTCTTTCGGTTTGCGGTTGTCATGCTGCACCGGGCTGTACGACGATCTTTCAAGGTACGACTCGGCGAGACTTGCAAGCGGGTTCCCTCTGGCGGGAACATCCTCAAGAATCCACCGCAAGCCGATCAGGAAATCATCGTCAACGACGTAGCAGGTGCGCCCCAACATACGGATCAAATCGAGCGGCGGCTGCTCGCAGAATCCGCCTTCAAACACCACACGGATCCGGTCCTCTTTCTTCCTTTGGCGGTTCACCAATTGCGGAAGCACCGTTCGCAACAGATCATTGTGCTCTTCGCGGGGAATCAATCCACCCACCGAAACCAGGCAATACGCCTCGTCAGCGGTGACAAGCCAGGGCGTCTTTCGTTTGATCTCGTAAAGTTCGCGCATCAGTCTGCGGTTCTCGTTGAACACTTCAATCGAGCGTCGCAAGCTCGCGTCGGTGATCTCCTCACCGACAATCTCCTCGATTACACGCCGCATCCGGTTGTATTCATCGCAGAGATACACCGCGCTGTG
>CAYMQF010000181.1:0-2055 GCA_964392425.1 uncultured Phycisphaeraceae bacterium | reverse complement strand
AGTACATCGTCTTCGCCAGCGCTGCGTGGAATCTGCTCATGCTTGCTCAGCCCCCCGGAGTTCCATTGGATACTGGCAGAGTTCATATCTACCGGAAGGACACACAGACGGGCAACGTGGTGCTTGCCAGTGTTGATTCATTGTATGAACCCAACAACGGCGACAGTGCGAACCCTTCGATTTCTGATGATGGTTTGCGCATTGCGTTCGCTTCCGATGGGCCGCAAGCTGAGGCGATGTACTTCTTCAGCATTGACCAGTGGGGAGGGGGCGGCGATCTGGGGTGGGATGTGTTTGTGCGCGATCTTTCGCTTGATGTGTCGCAGACGCGCCTGATCAGTGTTGGGTGGGATATGGACGCGCAAAGCAAGCCAATCCAAGTGAGCGCCAATGGTGAGTCACGACAGGCTCAAATCTCAGGTGATGGCAGGCACGTTGTCTATGCGAGCAAAGCGACCAATCTTTCTTCAAGCGATACTGACGACCTTTGGGATATTTATGTCTACGACTGGGACGCTGTTCAGGAGCAATCCACCAACACGCTTGTCAGTGTCAACACGACGGGCGTGAAGGGCGATCGAGATTGTGTCTCCCCTTCGATCAGTAAGGATGGGCGATACATCGTTTTTCAGAGCAGCGCGACGAATCTCGTGGAGGGCAGCGGGGCGAGCGGTGGAATACAATCGCAGCTGATCATCCACGACAGAGACACGGATGGCGATGGTGTCTTTGACGAGCCGGGCGCGATCAGCACGAAACTCTTCAGCCGAGGCGAGTTGCCGATAGACTGACGCTGATCATGGCGACAACTTCCAATGACAACCCTCCCAACGAAAATACTTGCGACAACGATGCGGAATCTGTCCTTCGGCTGACGCTTATTGACGGGCTTGGGCCGGTGCGCATCAGCAGGCTTATCGCAGCGTTCGGCTCTGCGCAAAACGTTCTGCATGCATCGCATGATCAACTCCAACGCGTGCCCGGCATCGGTCCCAAAGTCGCGCGAACTCTCTTTGCTGGGCGGGGGGATTCCGCGGAGGCCGTCCAGCGCGAACTCGATCTTGCACAGAGCCTGGGCGTGGACGTGATTCCGATTGGTGATGATCGCTATCCAACGTTGCTGACGGCGATCCCCAATCCGCCTCCCGTTCTTTATGTTCGCGGCGCCCTCCAGCCTCAACTCGATCGGTACACCGTGGCGATGGTCGGCTCGCGCGGCTGCACGTCGTACGGCATCGAACAGGCGGAACGATTCGCCGGGCTGCTTGCGCAGTCGGGACTCACGATTGTCTCAGGCGGTGCGCGCGGGATCGACAGCGCGGCTCATCGCGCTGCTCTTCGGCTCAAGGGGCGGACAATCGCGGTGCTCGGCTGCGGGCTGGCGCGGTGTTATCCGCCGGAGAATCAGGCGCTGTTCGACGAGATCGCGGCGGGGTCGGGAGCGGTGGTGTCAGAGCTGCCACTCGAAACGAATCCATCATCGAACAACTTCCCTGCGCGCAACCGGATCATTTCGGGATTGAGCTTGGGAGTGTTGGTGATCGAAGCGGCGGCGGGTTCGGGGGCGCTCATCACGGCTCGCCTTGCAACGGAAGAGCACGGGCGAGAAGTGATGGCTGTGCCAGGCCGAATCGATTCGCCTGCGTCTGAAGGGGTGAACGATCTGCTCAAACGAGGAGGCGCTGCGTTGGTCACGGCGGCGGCGGATGTGCTCGATCTGCTTGAAGCGCCGGCGAGACATCTGCATGCGGGTGTTCATCAGGATCGGTACGCCGACCCGACGCGCGACGACACGCTCTTTGCCAACTCGGCGGCGACTGATGGTGGCGGCGATGAAGCAGAGTCTTCGCGAGCAGCCGATGCAGCTTCGATCGCGGAGAGCAAGCCGATTGGAGAGGCGAACCTGACTGCAACACAACAGCAGATCATTGAGGCGCTCGCTGATCCGATGAGCTTGGACGAACTAGCACGGAAGACCGGAATCGAGGCGGGCGTCGTGCGGGCTGAGGCGACCATGCTGGAGATTCGTCAGGTGATTGTCCGCGCGGGCGGCCG
>CAYMQF010000180.1:0-2067 GCA_964392425.1 uncultured Phycisphaeraceae bacterium | reverse complement strand
CTGATGAATCTCTCATCGCGTCGACGACGCCGAGCATGGTGGACTATCCATCTAATAAAGTACTCGTCTGGGATGGCGATCTTGCGTACCTGCCGCGCCGACCAAACTTGGTGGACGGCCTCTTCGCCCACCTCACACCCATGGCGTTCGCCGATCAGCACGCGGACATGCGCCAGCCACACGACGCAACGCCCGGCGTCGCCAACCCGCTCAACAACAACCTCTCGACCCGCCTGCACAACACGCCCGCCGGCGTCCTCGGCCGAGATTATTGACCGCTGTTCCCAGCGGGACTTTTCTGGGCGATTTATGTGTCCGATGATGGGTCCACTGTGTACCATCGTTCTATGCCAACTGACCGCCCGATCTACATGGACTACGCTGCTTCGACGCCCTGCGATGGGCGCGTCCTCGAGGCGATGCTGCCGTTTCTGACTTCCTGCCACGGCAATCCCAGCAACCGCAACCATCGCTACGGCTGGGAAGCCGCCCAAGCCGTCGACCACGCTCGGCAGCAAGTCGCCCGTCTGCTCGGCGCCAACCCCGGCGAGATCACCTTCACGTCAGGCGCCACCGAGTCGGACAACTTCGCCGTCAAAGGGATCACCTCCGGCCTCGGCAAACCGGCTGGCTCAGCGTCGCGCGGGCACATCATCACCAGCGCACTCGAACACAAAGCGGTCCTCCTTCCTGCACAACTGCTCGAACAACAAGGCTTCGACGTCACGTTTCTCAAGCCCGCCAAGGATGGAGTCACCACGGCAGACATGGTCGCGTCCGCACTCCGCGCCGACACTATTTTCGTGTCGGTCATGTGGGCCAACAACGAAACGGGCGTCATCAACGAAGTCCCCGAAATCGGCGCCTTGTGTAGAAAGGCGGGCGTCTGCTTTCACACCGATGCAACACAGTGGGTTGGCAAAATGCCCGTTGATCTGAGGAAAGACGCGATCGACCTGCTCTCCCTCTCCGCGCACAAAATCTACGGCCCCAAGGGGGTCGGCGCCTTGTATGTCCGCCAGTGTGAACGCACGTCATCCCTCCGCGCCCAGATCGACGGCGGTGGACAAGAGCAAGGCTTGCGCGCAGGCACGCTCAATGTGCCCGGCATCGTCGGGCTCGGCGCGGCGTGTGAAATCTGCCGACATGAGATGGATGATGAGGCGCCTCGACTCGCAGGACTGCGCGACAGACTCGAAACCGGACTGCTCGAAAAGCTCGACCGTGTGCGCATCAACGGCCAGCCCGACCGCAGGCTCCCGCACATCACAAGCATGTCGTTTGAATCGATGGATGGCGAAGCTCTGATGATGGTCGCTGCGGACATCGCCTGTTCTGCGGCGAGCGCGTGTTCGAGCATGCAGCTTTCGCCGAGCCACGTCCTGACTGCGATGGGGCTGCCCGATGAACTTGCCCTGGCGACGCTTCGATTCTCGTTGGGCCGAGCGACCGCGGAGGCGGATGTCGACCACGCGATCAGCCAGATCGCCGGCGCGGTGAACAATCTGCGTGCCTTGGCGCCGATGCTGGGGCTGGGCTGAGCAGAGCAGAATCGCTGGAATCGCACTTTTCTCACAAAATCTCGATCTTGCGGGGCGTTGAGCCTATGATGCCCCGTCGCTTGCCGATACAGATACACGCAACCTCAGCCTTGGAGATTTCACATATGGTCACGCTCACCGAATCCGCCGCCAAAGAGATTGATTCGATCATCACTCAGCAGGAGCTCGACCGCGACAAGGTCCGCCTGCGGATCGGCGTCAAGGGTGGGGGGTGCTCCGGCTTTTCCTACCTCCTGGACCTCACCGAAAACCAGAAGGACACCGACGAATCCTTCGACCAGCACGGCGTCACGGTCATCGTCGACCCCAAAAGCCTGCTCTATCTGTCAGGCACGGTCATCGACTTCAAAAACGAAGTCATGGGGCGAGGGTTCGTCTTCCAAAATCCCAACGCCACCTCGACGTGCGGCTGCGGCTCCAGCTTCACCGCGTAAACGCGTCGCACTCCGCCATGCTCAGCGATCCCGCTGCGAGTATGGTGCGCCCATGAAACGTGATGAACTGG
>CAYMQF010000179.1:0-2142 GCA_964392425.1 uncultured Phycisphaeraceae bacterium | reverse complement strand
TGATCGGCTATCGTAAGCCGAACAAAATCTCGATTTGTTTGTGCAGCAAGGAAGCAGGCCTGGCCGATCGAAGCAATCGGATCAGTGGAGATCCAACATGTCGTGGAACGGCGTGTTTGGGCCGCGATGAGTAGTGGATGGCGGGATGTCCCGTATGTTCAGCCTCGTCCCGGCTTGATCGGAGCAGGTCAGCACAGTTCGTTGGCAGTTGGATGCGAAACCGGGGCGGAGCCGACCGGAATCGCAAGACACTTCGGAACCGCACCCCCACTTTGTTCGGATGACACATTCGGATGCAGACAGGGAACACGGTGCAGCTTCGGACGTCACTGCTGACGGGTCAACCAAGATGGAGCGACGTCAATGAGGCTTCGAGCAACTTCTTCTTCGCCTTCTCCCGTTCCCTTGCTTCAACTGGGGCCGGGCGGAGACTTCACAACCCGCCACCACAGCCGGGACGGCCGGCTCGTCCGTGAGGATGGAGAACAATCCTCCGCTCGCCAGGGACGCGATCAGCGAGAAGCTGACCGGTGGGATCAACAGGCAGATAACGCGTCGCTCGCGCTGGCCATGACGGTCGGCGCGCTGGGCGCCTACGAACAGTCGCTGACGCAGCATCTATCCGCGCTGCGCCGGTGGAACGAGTCGTTGCCACGAAGCGCCGACGCCCGAGAGTGTGCACCCGTGCGTGTCCAAGTGTGTGCCCAAGAGTGTGCAGTCGTCACAACCAGCCTGACCAAAGCTACGGAGAGCGTCACCAATGAATCTCACACCCAAACAACTTCGGATCGTGCAGCTCGTGCGGGACAGCCGGATTCGCCTTGGCTATTCCCCGACCATGCAGGAGATCGCCGACACCATGGGCATCAGCAAGGTCACCGCGTTCGAGCACGTCGAAACGCTGGTCAAGCGAGGCGCCTTGCACCGCGAACGCAACAGGGCGCGCTCTTTGACCATACCCGAGGGCGTCCCGCTGCCTGACGAAGAGCAGCCGTTGCGTTTCCCCCTCGTAGGCACGATCGCTGCGGGGCTGCCCATCGAAAAAATGCAAACCGACGATGAACTCGACATCGGCTCGCTGCTCGGCCCGCGACCAGGCATAAGCAACGGCTCATTCGCGCTCCAAGTCGAGGGCGAATCCATGAAAGACGAAGGCATCCTCGAAGGGGATTACATCATCGTCGAACGAACCGAAGTCGCGCGCAATGGCGACCGTGTCATCGCGCTATTGCCCGATGGGTCGACGACGCTGAAAACTTTTTACAAGGAAAAGGATCACTTCCGCCTGCAGCCCGCCAACGATGACTTCGAGCCGATCCGCGTGAAGAATGTCAAAATCCAAGGCATCGTCCGAGGTGTGTTGAGAAGGTATTGAAAAAGTATTCTGTCTGTGATGCGGTCAGCACGATTTGAAAATACGAACAAGCCGGATTCTCTTGCTGCTGTTATCACCGCACAAGCGGTTGTAGGTGGATCTGCGTGGTTCTATTTATTTGCAGTTGTGTTCAATGAAGGTGACGCGTTTGATGTGGTGGCGCCTCCACTCGTAGTTGGCGTCGTCGGATCCTTCGTCATGTCATTCGTTGGCACAGCCGTGATCCTGAAAAACCCGTGGCTGTCGAGTCTGTTTTTCTCAGCTGGATATATCCTTTGGGGATTGGATGCGGCTGCGTCTGGAATCGGAATTGCCGCATCGCTCTTCTGGCTGGGCATCGCAAGCGGTGTCTATTGTTCAGGCGTTGCAGGTGGCTATCTCGGAAAGCTCGCCCGCCGCAATAAACGTCAGTCTGAATGAACTTATGCCAGTGATCTCTCATACACGGTTGGCAGTAGTGCAGCGGCTCGCCATAGTCAATACCGGAAGGTCCAGCCGATCTTGGTGGTGAGTTGCGCGTCCAGGTGGCACAGCTCTCCGAGCTGTGCGCTGAGCGCACGAATCAAAAATAGTCTTCGTTCACGCAATGATTTCTTGTTCACGGAAGCGCAACGCACCCGTCAGAGACCTGTGCCACCAAGGAGGAACGAACTCGAAACATCTCGGAATCCCTCTCCCCAACCCTCTCCCAATTGGAGAGGGGGTCAGAGAATCCCCCCTCCCCGTGGAGGATTATGCGCCATTCATGTTTTGTTCGGGTGGCGCAT
>CAYMQF010000178.1:0-2189 GCA_964392425.1 uncultured Phycisphaeraceae bacterium | reverse complement strand
GGCGTCCGAGGCATGTCAATGCGTTGGATCATCAGTGACGGGCGAGATGCTCGTACCACTGGTTCATCGACATAACCTCATCGACCACAACGGATGTGTCAGGCGCCGACGCGCAGGCGTTCGCCGAGGAAGTCGGGCATTCCCACTTTGCGGATTTTCCGATGCACCGCGTCGATGTCGTAGGCAACTCGGTGCGTTCGGAACGAGCGCGCTTCGGTGTCGAGCAGGCCCCAGCTTGCGTCGGGGTTGCGATCGCGAGGCTGGCCGACCGACCCCGGGTTGATGAGCGCGCGGTATCCATCGGGAATCGCCGTTCGGACTTCCGCAGGAAGCGGGAGGTGCCCGCGAATGTTCTCGGGCGATGGTTCAGCGTCGATGGGGCAGGCGAACATCGCGGGGACGTGCGTATGGCCGAAGACACCGATGGTGGCGTTGAGCCCGTCGAACGATTCCGCAGCGGTGTGTTTGTTGAGGATGTACGCATAGATTCGGCGACCAAACGAAGCGTGCGAAACGTGCACGCCTTCGATCTGGCCACGCGCCTGCCACGACTGGATCGTCTCGAGATGGTCATCGGTGAGAAGTGAACGGGTGAGCCGAAGCGATTCTGCTGCGGTTGGGTTGAAGTTGGCGGGGGTCTCCGGGCTGAGGGCTGCGTCGTCGTGGTTGCCACGGATGGTGATGTCGCATGAGCCGGAGATGAGTTCGACGCAGAGTGCGGGGTCCGGGCCGTAGCCGATGACATCGCCCAGGCAGATCACATGGTCCACACGCTCAGCGTCGATCTGGCGCAGCACCGCGATCAGAGCTTCGAGATTCCCATGGATGTCTGAAATCAGCGCGAGTTTGGACATGGTGAGGGCTGCCTCCAACATAGAGCTTGAAACTGGATATCGGTTCGATCGCAAACTTTCAGGCGACGATTTTCGCCCGTGCGACAGTCATTCCGATTGAGGCTTACCGGATTGCACTCCAGGGATGATTCCGGGCGTATTACCTCGAAAGCAGTGGTGGAGAGAGTCCGAAAAAGTTTGAGCTCGTCCAATAACCGATCCGAATCGGGCGCAAAAAACAGCGCATCGATTGTTCAATCGTGAGCTGAGCGGGAGATTAGTTGGCGGAGATCAAGTCTCGTTGGCGGTGAGTGGCGCCGGGTCCACTGTTGGAGCGGGAGCCGGATTCTCTGCTTGGACATCCACGACGGGTGCGTCAGCTTGAGGCTTGGACGCGGGGGGCGCCGAGGGAGAGGCCTCTGCAGCAGACTTGGGATCGTCTTTCGCCTTGGCTTTTTCCGCAGCAGCCTGTCGCTGTCTGTAGAGGAGCACCTTGTTTTTGTCAGGCGCCAGAATCAGCGACACACGCCGACCCGCCTGGCGAGGGGGCGTCTCCACCTTGGAGATGTCGTCGAGCTGGTCGATCACGCCGTTGATGAGTTCGCGACCCAGATCGCGGTGCTGCATCTCGCGACCACGAAACTGCTGAACAATCAGCACTTTGTGCCCTTCGAGAATGAACTTGCGCGCCCGGTTGACGCGGATCATCACGTCATGGGGATCGATTTTGATCGACCGACCAAGGCGGACTTCCTTCATTTCCTGCTGTTTGGAAGCCTGCCTGTTCCGCTGTTCCTTCTTGGACAGCTCGTACTTGTACTTGCCGTGATCCATGATCTTGCACACGGGCGGCCTGGCTTCGGGCGAGATTTCTACGAGATCGAGCTCCTGCTCTTCAGCCATGCGCAGAGCGTCGGAGGTCTCGATGATTCCCATCTGCTCGTCGTTTTCATTGATGAGCCTGATGGGTGAGATACGAATCATGTGGTTGACGCGGGTGCGCTTGACAGGCCCGGCGTCTCGAAAAAAGCGTCTTCTGGCGATCGTGCAATCTCCTGTAAGTAAAGGTCCGAAAAATCAACCGGCGGTCCGGCGAAAAGCCCCGGCGCCAACGCGGCGTCTGGTGTTATACATGTCGGTAAAAAAAGGAAGGCGATTCATGAGCGCACGGCGCAAGCGACAGCGTCGCCTGGCGGAATCCGAATGGAACTTGTCTGCGTGGTCAGAATCGTCACTCCAAAGAGTCGGCCAGCGAAAAACCACAACCGCCCGACTGCATAACACTACTCGCCTGACCCATTCCCGGCAAGGGTGTTTTCAGACTTTTCTTCGACGGATTCACGATTTGAAGAGAGC
>CAYMQF010000177.1:0-2305 GCA_964392425.1 uncultured Phycisphaeraceae bacterium | reverse complement strand
GGATCGTTTGAGTCCACGCCTTGTGTGACGCCATGAGTGATCTCCTTGGGACAAGGATAGTCTGCAGGGCTCTCCCATCAAAGAAAAAACCCACGGATTCGAATCCGTGGGCTTGAAAATATTTGTGTGATGGTTGGATTCTTCCAACGCGAACCGATCTCTTACGCTGCGGATTCCGCAAGGTAGAACGGGCGGGGCACCGCGGGATCGGCGGGGTTGATGTGGACCTTGCCACTGCGGTAGATCACGGTTCCTTCGCAGACGGCAAAGAGCGTGTCATCCTTGGCTCGGCGGACCATGTAGCCGGGCTTGAACTTCGTGCCGCATTGACGGACGAGGAGCGTTCCCGATTTGGCGAACTGACCGCCGTAGCATCGAACGCCGCGATATTGGGGATTGGAGTCACGACCGTTCTTGGTCGACCCCTGCCCTTTCTTATGAGCCATGACACATCCTCAAATCTGATCAAACAATCAATGGTGGAAACTGCCGCCTTGCCAAAAAACAGCTCCAAGGCGAACCGGAGAGTGTAGCGGATCTTTACCTCATGATCCACCGCTGCTGGACTCGGCTCAGCGGGCGGTCGCCCAGCACTGCGATATCGCCTGGCGTGGCGTGGCGGAGCATGAGCGTTTTGCGGAGGAGGACGGGCTCGCCGGTGTCCGGGCGTTTGTAGGTGGTGGTCTCGCCGCTGAAGCCTGAGGCGAAGATGGTCACTTCATCGACTTCGAGATTGTCCGCCTGCCAGACGATGAGCCCTTCGCGGGCGTTTTCCTCGCCTTGCAGGAGCAGCCCCACGGCGCCGATCTGGTCCAGCAGAAACGGATTGCGAAGCTGAGTGAGCAGTGTCTTGGTGACGGCAGAGGGGATGCCTCGCCCGGAGCGGACGAGTTTGCCGTCCTCGGTCGCCAGCTCAAAGGAGGGGGCGAAGAGGAGGTCCTTGCCGGTGTTGTTCTGGACGAAGTAGGTGAAGTAGAAGTAGGCTCGCATGCCGACGCCTTCCACGTTGAGGATTTTGAGGCGGAGCGGGCCTGGCTTGATGTCAAGCTGCCAACGGCGCGAGACGGGGTCCGGGGAGGGAGCTGCGGCCCATGTTGTCGGTGCAGCGATCAGGAAGACCGCAGCGGGCATCAATATGCAAAGCACAGCGAGAATGGTCGGGACGATTCTCTTTCGTCCGCTCTCAATAAATGGGCTCAGTTTGCTCAGCACTCTGTATCGCACGATTCGTTCTCCACGCCTATGGAGCCAGCTTTCTGCCAGCTTTGGGCTATCGGGGTATTCTAGTGAGTAAGCTGAGGCTATCCACCGCCTTGGCTGGAAGGCTTCGTTCACCATGGATTCTACGTCGCTGCATATCGAGCGGATCCCTCGACCTCGGTTGAGGGAAGCTGCCCAGTTGATGGCCTCGGCTGGCTCGGACCCCGATGCGGGCGATCGATTCCTCCTCGCGACCGAAGAGCACGGCGTCCAGCTTGACGACTTCTGGGGAATCTCAGATTCGCCGGACGGCCCCCTGCTCGCGGTGGCGCTCCTTGTTCCATCACCCGGCTCGACCGCAATGATTTTCACCTCGCCCATCGAGGACAAGGCAGGCGTGCACCGCGTCAATCTGCTCCTCAAGGAGGCGTGCAAGCAATCGACAGGCGTCAAACTTGCTCAGGCTCTCTTTGAGCCGGGCGACACACTCTCACGGTCGGCGTTCATGCTTGCAGGATTTCAAGCGGTCGGCGAGCTGCTCTATTTGCAACGAGCGTGGAGCCGGGTCCCTGCGGAGGCTGCGTCGCCACCACTGGATGTTGGGGTGACGATCGACAACTGGCGCCCGGGAGAGGATGACGACCTCGCGCAAGCGCTGGAGCGCTCCTACATCGACACGCTGGACTGTCCGGAGTTGTGCGGGCTGCGCGAGTCGGGCGACGTGATCGAAAGCCATCGTTCGATCGGCGAGTTCGACCCCACTCTGTGGTGGATCGTTCGGCTCGACCAACAACCCGCCGGGGCGTTGCTTCTCAATCCGTCGCCGCCGATGAATCACACCGAACTGGTCTACCTCGGGTTGGCGCCTGAACTGCGCGGCAGAGGGCTTGCGTCGGCGCTCTTGCGCATGGGGATCGCATCACTCACCGACCGGAAATGCCGATCGCTTACTTGCGCCGTGGACAGCCGAAACGTTCCGGCGTGCAAGCTGTACGAGCGCCACGGCTTTCGCGAGTTTTCTCGTCGAAGCGCGTTTGTGCTGCCTTTAGCGAGCGCACAGAGCGAGTAACTTTTTTCGGGAAACTACGCTGAACGCGCGGTGCGC
>CAYMQF010000176.1:0-2354 GCA_964392425.1 uncultured Phycisphaeraceae bacterium | reverse complement strand
ATTTTTCCCCGCTGCTCATGTGCTTTCGCTCCCAATGAGGTGTAAATGAAATGGCACCATGCAGACTCAACAGCTGCAAAGAGCGAACTATTCCATCTATTGGCCAAAGAAGCGAAAATTCTTCATTTGTTATGGGACGGCAGCCTCTTACTCGGGCTCGTCGCCGGTCATGTCGTAGACCCAGCAGTCGATAGCTCGGCTGCCTGCGAAGATTTCCGACTTCTCAAAGAAGAGGCTCATTTCGCGCTCAGCCGCTTCTGGGCTGTCCGAGCCATGGATGAGGTTGAACGAGTTTGAGACTCCAAAATCGCCTCTAATCGTGCCTGGTTCCGCTTTTGAGCCGAAAGTGGCCCCCATCATCTTCCGGCTGATGTCGATGGCGCCGACGCCTTGCACCGCGAGGGCCAGCACAGGCGAGCTGGTCATGAAGCTGACCAAGCCAGCATAAAACGGCTTGCCTTGGTGGGCCTCATAGTGCTTTTGGGCCAGCTCCGGGCTGATTTTCATCAGCTTGCAGCCGACGATCTGCAGCCCCTTTTCCTCGAATCGCGTGAGCACCTTTCCCATCAACCCTCGCTGAACGGTGTCGGGTTTGAGCAAAATCAACGTCGTCTCCATGGGAGAGCCCCTCTCGTCTCTGTGTATAACTTTGGTTTCACCCAATCGCATGGATGATTCAGCAGTGAGAATAGCGTCCTGATTGCGAAGGTGCACGCTGTGGCGCCGCCGATGCAGCCTTTGATCTTCGAGTCAAAATGCGATTTTTCACAGTTTTTTCTTGCTCTGCAGGCCCCGAGCGAGTATTTCTAGTAATAGAAGAAATGAGATGATGAGAGAGAGTGAATCTGCTCATCGGGCGATTTGAGTTCCAGCGGTCACCCCGCTTGGGCTACCGCGCAAGCAGACGTCCGATGAGCCCGCCAATCAAATATAAGAATGGAGCCGATCCCGTGTCACGACATCTATTTTCAAGCGTCGTATTCTTGGCTTGCGCCTTCCCCGCGATCTCCATCGCTCAACAGCCCCGCCCCGCGGGCCCGGCGCCTGCAGCTTCCCCCGCAGCCTTGGCAAATTTTGACGTCAGGCTCGATGACGCCCCCACCAAGGCTCGCATCGAACTACTCAAAAACACCAGCGTGTACGCAGTGCGCCAAACCGCATCGAAGAAGTTGATTCATCGAACGCCGGGCATGGCCATCGACCTCAACCCTGCGCTCGCGACGCCTGACTTCGTTCGCTCGACCACCTCGTTCCTGACGCGCGCGATCATCAACGCTCCCGTCGACACCAAACAAGTCGTCGTCGATTATGTGGCTGCGCATCGCGATCTCTTCGGCCTGGCGCCGGGTCAACTCGCCGTTGGACGCATCACCCGCGACGCAATCACCGCCCACAACGGCGTGCGCACCATCTGGTGGCAGCAGGAAATCGACGGCGTGCCCGTGATCGGCGCCGACCTTCGCGCCAACATTCTCCCCGACGGTCGACTCGCCACCATCGGCAGTCGGATGCTCCCCATCCAGCCGTTGAACGCCGCCCGCGCCAAACCCCGCAACATCACTCGTCAGCGCGCTGCACAACTCGCTGCTCAAGAGATCGGCGTGCAACTTGTAGCGAACCTGCAAATCATCGAACGGAAAAAGGATCGCAAGCAAGGAATCGTCTTCGCGAAGACTCCCAAACTTAGCCAGGACATTCTCACCGAGCGCATCTACTTCCCAGTCGCGTTTGACGATGTTCGCCCGGCTCTGCGTGTGGCGCTCGGTGCTGCGGGCGACGACAACACCTACGAAGTCATCCTTGACGCAACGGATGGCTCGATGCTCCAACGCATCAACCACACTTGGCGCCTCGGCCCGGGCTCGGGAACGTACCGAGTCTGGACCAGCGACAGCCCCTCCCCCCTGACGCCCGGCCCAAGCGTTCCCAACGGCATGCAACCGTCCGTCATTGCGCGAACACTCATCACACCGATCGTCGATCCCGTCGCCAGCCCCAATGGGTGGATCAACGCCGGGCTCAACGAAACACTCGGCAACAACGTCGACGCCCACACTGACATCAACAATGACAACAACCCGGACCTGCCTCGCCCTGCTGGCAGTCCACCACTCGTCTTTGACTTCACGATCGATCTTGCAAGCGCCCCCTCGACTTACAGCGACGCCTCCGTCGCGCAAGGGTTTTATACGGCCAACTGGCATCACGACCAGCTCTATGCGCTCGGCTTCACCGAAGGTTTCGGCAACTTCCAAACCGACAACTTCGGTCGAGGCGGCGTCGGCGGCGACCTCATCTCCCTTGATGTCCATGATGGAGCCGGGTTCAACAACGCCAACTTCAACAGCACCGGC
>CAYMQF010000175.1:0-2390 GCA_964392425.1 uncultured Phycisphaeraceae bacterium | reverse complement strand
GCTTGATTTCCGGCCACACTGATGGGCGAATATGGTTGAGCATCGTGCGCAAGTGTACCCCTCCCTTGCGGTCGGGGCTCTGATGGCGAGCTTGTGGCAAATGGATTCGCTGGTTGTCACATTCGCTTTGTCACTCTCGCATCGTCATTCCCGCATCGGAATATCGACATTGCACTTGTCGGCGCACTGTGCTGCTTCTTCATATCCCGCGTCGACATGGCGAAAGACGCCCATCATCGGGTCGTTGGTGAGAACTCGTTTGAGGCGTGCAGCTGCTTCGGGTGTGCCGTCTGCGACGATGACCTGACCGGCATGCTGGGCAAAGCCGATGCCGACGCCGCCGCCGTGATGGAAGCTGACCCACGAGGCGCCGGACGCGACGTTGACCATGGCATTGAGCAACGGCCAATCGCTTACTGCGTCGGTGCCGTCCTTCATGCCTTCCGTTTCGCGGTTGGGTGAAGCGACGGAGCCGCAATCGAGATGATCGCGCCCGATGACGATTGGCGCCTTGACTTTGCCACTCTTGACGAGATTGTTGAAGAGCAGCCCCGCCTTGTCGCGCTGGCCAAGGCCGAACCAGCAAATGCGCGACGGCAATCCCTGGAACTGCACGCGCTCGCGCGCGAGTTTCAGCCAACGATGCAATGGCTCATCGTCTGGAAAAAGTTTCATGAGTTCGGCGTCAGTGGTGTAGATATCCTCGGGATCTCCCGACAGTGCGACCCACCGGAACGGCCCGCGCCCCTCGCAAAACTGGGGTCTTATGTAAGCAGGCACAAAGCCCGGGAAAGCAAACGCATCTTTGAACCCATGATCGAAGGCGCGCTGGCGGATGTTGTTGCCATAATCAAAGGTGACGGCGCCTTGCTTTTGCAATGCGACCATCGCCTCGACGTGGCGTTTCATCGTGTCCATGGAGCGCGATTCGTATTCCTTGGGATCAGCGGCGCGCAGAAGGTCAGCTTCGTGCACCGTCACATCCGTCGGCACATAACAAAGCACATCATGGGCGGAAGTCTGATCGGTCAATGTGTCGGGCGTGATCTCGCGATCGATCAGGCGTTCAAGCAGATCGACAGCGTTGCAAGGCACGCCGACGGAGACAGCCATGTGTTTTTCTGTGTAATCGAGTGAAGCGTCGATCGCTTTGTCGAGGTCGTCAATGATCTCATCGAGATAGCCGTTGTGAGTTCGGCGTTCGAGTCGATCGCGGTCGATATCGGCGATCAGGCATGTTCCGCCGTTCATCGTGATGGCGAGAGGTTGGGCGCCGCCCATGCCGCCACACCCTGCGGTGACGGAAAACGTTCCCTTGAGCGAGCCGTTGAAATGTTGGCGTGCGCATTCAGCGAACGTTTCGTACGTTCCCTGGAGGATGCCTTGCGTGCCGATGTAGATCCACGAGCCTGCCGTCATCTGGCCGAACATCATCAACCCTTTGGCGCAGAGATCGTCGAAATGTTCCTGCGTCGCCCAGTGGGGGACAAGGTTGCTGTTGGCGATGAGCACGCGAGGCGAATCCGTCGTTGTCTGCACGACGCCGACCGGTTTGCCGGACTGGACGAGCAGTGTTTCATCAGGCTCCAGGCGTTTGAGCGCCGCGATGATCGCGTCATAGCAGGCCCAGTTGCGCGCTGCCTGCCCGCGCCCGCCGTAGACGACGAGGTTGGCCGGATCCTCCGCGACTTCGGGGTCGAGGTTGTTCATCAGCATGCGCATGGCGGCCTCAGCCTGCCAGGTCTTGCATGTTTTTTCGAGGCTGCGCGGCGCCCGAATGACACGGACAGCGGGTGTGGATGCAGTGGTGCTCATAGGTCGGTCCTCCCTGCACCATGATATCCAGTTCGCGAACGAAAAGAACGGACGATTGGGCCGATCAGTTCATGCTATGAGTGAGCTTCTTGACCTCAGCGATGACCTCGTCAGGATCCGCGCGTGTGGTGTAATCCCACTGTGCGAAGACCCATCGGACGACGCCGTCCTTGTCGATGACGAACGTCGCGGGGGCGGGGAGCTCCCACTCGCCGTTGGAGTTCCATGAGCTGAGGTCGATGCCATACCCTTGGTAGGTGGACTTGGTTTTGTCGTCGAGGGCGAAGCCGAGCTTGAACGCCCGCATCGCGTCGCCATCCGAGTCGATGAGCGTGACGTATTGCCCGCCGTTTTTGGCTTCGGTTTCGAGGGCGTGCTGCTTGGTTTCGGGGGAGATGGCGATGAACGTGCCGCCCGCAGCAGAAAGCTCGTCAAGTTTTTCGCTCCAGCTCATCAAGTCCTTGTTGCAGAAGGGGCACCATCCGCCACGATAGAAAGTGACCACGACGGGCCCTTTGTTTTTGTACAGCTTGCGGAGGTTGACCTTTTTGCCTTGCGCGTTGCGGAGTTTGAGG
>CAYMQF010000174.1:0-2442 GCA_964392425.1 uncultured Phycisphaeraceae bacterium | reverse complement strand
AGAACGTTCGGTCTGCGTCGGCAGCGAGGGCGAAGTCTTTTTCTGTCACGCCGCCCGCGTCGTGCGTGGAGAGTGTCAGCGTCACTTTGTTGTAGCGGATCAGGACATCGGGGTGATGCTGGGCTGCTTCAGCCATTGCCGCGATTTTGTTGACGAACTCCATCGCTGCGACGAAATCCTTGAACTGGTAAGTGCGCTGGATGGCGCCATTCATCTCCGACCACTCGGAATGATTGTTCAGCTCCCCGGCGATCTGGTCTTCGGTCAACAACTGCATAAGTCTCTCCAAATAGGTAAGCGTCTTCAAGGTCGCAACGGTGCGATCGCCATGTAGATCGTGAGCTATCTTCCCCGCCTGAGCAGATCCGTCAAGCGCACGGGCTGGCCGCCACTGCCTGATTCCTGCTCCCGAATGCTGGACCATTCGCTCGCTATTGGGACAACTTGGACCCGACCAAACCTCGATCGTCCGGATTGTGCATACTATTGGCCATCTTGATGACACTGGTTTTTTCGACGAACGAGAAAGGCTCACCCATGGCGCCACGTTCAATCCTGCTTCTGTTCGCATTGCTCCTCACCGGCTGTTCGACGCTGACCTCCTGCGATGAGAAAGCCTCAGCGCTCGTCGAGCCGGTCAAGATCAACGGGCAGTGGGTCCATCTCGAGATCGCTGCTGATGATCAGGTCCGCACACTCGGGCTGGGCGGGCGAGATTACATCGCACCGGACGGCGGGATGATCTTCGTTTTCAGTCGGCCCCTCGAAATGAGCTTTGTGATGCGCGACTGCCCCATCCCGATCGACATCGCGTTTCTGGACGCTGCTGGCCGAGTGCTGGCGATCCATGAAATGACGCCTGAGAAGCCTCGCGGGCCCAACGAAACCGCCAATGAATATGAGAGTCGGCTCAAGCCCTATCCCAGCCGATACAGCGCCCAGTTCGCCATCGAGCTGGCGGGCGGCCGCCTCAAAGAACTAGGCCTGAAAGAAGGGCAGCGCGTCGAGTTTGACACATTCAGGCTCAAGCGAATGGCTCGTTGAGCCGATCTCGCCAGCAGACGGATCGACCCGTGACTCAACCAAACAGGGTGAACCACGCCGACATCCTCACGCCGCGGGGTCAGCATGGTCAGCTCGATTGTCTCACTCATCTCACCTTCGCAGTCGCCCGGCTCATTGCGCAAATGGATTGACGCGGTGGACCAATCCAGCGAACGCTCCGGCCCCCCTCTCCAGTCTCAAGTCCTCTCACTCGAAGACGCCCTGTGCGAGCCTGGCACCATCACCGGGTCCGTCGTTGTGCTGACCGATGCGCACCGGGACGATGTCCGCACCGCTGTCATGAAGCTCCTCGATGTGCTCGAAGCGCGCCTGACGCCAACCGTTCTGATCGCTGACACACTCGATCAAAAGCTCGCCAACCTTGCCAGCGATCGAATCATCGTCATGCCCGCCAATTCTCCGGTCAGTGTGTTCGCTGCGACGGTGGGCGCGCTGGCGGCCCGTCAGCCTGCCTTCGAGTCACTTCTCACTGAGCTGGAAACAATCCGCCGACTCCAGGGCGGCCTGAGCGACGAAGTGAACCGCCTTCACGAAGAGCTGCAACTCGCAGCACATGTTCAGCAGCAGTTCATCCCGCGGTCGCTCCCCAATATCGACGGGGTCGAGTTCGGTGTTCTGTTTCGTCCCTGCGGCTATGTCAGCGGTGACATCTACGATGTCGCGCGCCTCGACGATCGGTACACCGGCTTCTTCGTCGCTGACGCGGTGGGGCATGGCGTCCCCGCAGCGCTCATGACGATGGTTCTGTCCAAAGCGATGCCATCTTTCGATGATGATGGGCGCCTCATCGGCCCAGCGGAATCTCTCCGTTTGCTCAACACCGCGCTGATGAAACGCACCGGCCACATCCAGACTTTCGCCACCGGCGTGTGCGGCGTAATCGACGGCGCCGACCAAACCATCACGCTCGCTGGAGCCGGTCATCCCCATCCGCTCCGCATCGGGCCAACAGGAATCGAAAACATCGAAACAGAAGGCAGCTTGCTCGGTGTCTTTGAAGATGGCGAGTTCACCGAAGCAACCTTCCGCCTCAACAATGACGAGATTCTCCTGATCCATTCCGATGGGTTCGAGACCGCATTCCCCGATGTGACATCGGACGCCCTCTCGCACAAATCGCCGACGCTCCACTACCTTGATCATTTCAAGCAGCTTTGTGCTGACCGCGATGAGCTTGGCATCCTGTCAGCCATGGCGCAACTGGGAGGCGCCTTGGACGCGCAGGCTGGATCGCTCCACCAGATTGATGATGAAACCGCATTGGTCATCGCGATGAGAAGCCAGGCGGCATCCGTTCCCCAAGCAGCGTGACCAACTTCGCCGGCGATGCCCCCCTACACTGGCGCCATGCCAGGCGACCCACCCACCGAAACACGC
>CAYMQF010000173.1:0-2462 GCA_964392425.1 uncultured Phycisphaeraceae bacterium | reverse complement strand
AACCGAGCCTCGCTACACCATGTTCGGCAAGTCGGGAACAGCCAACATCCCGCGCCCGGATGGCAAGGGGTACATCACGTCGCAGTACATCTCCAGCTTCATCGCGGGGGCTCCAGCGGAGCAGCCTCGCGTCGTGGTGCTCGTTGTCATTGACGATCCCGGCCCTGAAGTCGCAAAAAACCGCCAACATTACGGTTCCTATGTGGCCGGCCCCGTCGTTCGGCGAATCGTTGAGCGGACATTGGTCTATCTGGGAGTGGCGCCGACTCCATCTCGATCGTCTGACGGATCAGTGAAACAAGTCTCTGTCCAGTAGGACGGGCGTCTCGCCCGTCGATGAGTGTTCACCCGGCCATTCGGTCGATGCCGTGCTGTTTCATCTTTTTGTAAAGCGTGGTTCGGTTGATGCTGAGTTGGCGGGCGGTTTCCTGCCGATTCCATTCGTTGGCGCGGAGCGCTTTGAGGATGATCCGCCGTTCGGGTTCGAGGATCGCTTCACTCAGCGGGATCGGCTCCCACGGTGAGTCATCATCGACACTGCTCGCAGCGCCAGCGCCAGTCAAGAGCGCGTGCGGCTCGTTGTCCACCACATGCTGAGGAAGATCGTCGATCGTCAGTGTTTGATGTTGCGTCAGCACAACGGCCCGCTCGACGATGTTGGCGAGCTCGCGCACGTTGCCGGGATAGCTGTACCGGCGGAGCGCTTCCGCAGCCTCATCGGTGAACCCGGTGATCTGCTTTCCCAACTCCGAGGCGTGCTGAGCGAGAAAATGCTCCGCAAGCGGGAGAATATCGCTGGGCCGATCGCGCATTGGCGGCACGTCGATCCGCACCACGTTGATTCGGTAATACAAATCCTGCCGAAACCGACCGTCCGCGACGAGTTGTTCGAGCGGCTCATTGCTCGCAAGCACCACACGAACATCGACCTCGATTGTTTCGTTAGACCCCACAGGCTCAAACTTTCGCTCCTGCAAGACGCGCAGCAGTTTGAGCTGCATCGCGGGGGAGGCCGAGTTGATCTCATCAAGGAAGAGCGTTCCGGTGTCCGCTGCGAGAAACTTTCCGGCTTTGTCGGTGTGGGCGCCGGTGAACGCGCCTTTGACGTGGCCGAACAATTCCGATTCGAGGAGCGTTTCGGGGATCGACCCGCACGCGATCTCGACAAATGGCTTGTCCCGGCGCAGGCTGCGAAGATGGATCGCGCGGGCGATCAATGTTTTCCCGGAGCCGCTTTCGCCACTCATCAGGACGGTGGTTCGGGAGGGCGCCACCGCTTCGATGAGATCGTAAATCTTCAACATGCGATGGTCGGAGCCGACGATATTGTCGAGGCCAAAACGGTCAACAAGCTGCTGCCGAAGTGCGCTGTTCTCCGCACGGAGGGCTTGATGCCGATGCGCCTTTTCCAGGCTCATGCGCAGTTCGTCATCGATGATGGGTTTGGTGAGATAATCGACCGCGCCCAGCTTGATTGTTTCGACGGCGGACTCGATCGTGCCATAGCCCGTGAGCATGATGACGACGGATTCGGGGCTGAGCTGTCCGATCTTTCGGAGTGTTTCGATGCCACTGATGCCGGGCATCGACAGATCGCAAATCACGATTTCATAGGGTTTGGTCGTGAGCGTTTGTTCGATCGCGGCAATTGCTTCGTCGCCCGAGGCGCAGGTGGCCGCTTCGTACCCATCGCGTTTGAGAAACTCCGCGAGCGAGTCCGCGACGATGGGGTCGTCATCGATGATGAGCACGCGACCGCGGGAGCTGGGTTGTTCGGGGTTGGTTGTCATGACGCCAGCGGGTAATGGATTTTGATGTGCGCGCCTCGCCCGCCGGGACGGAGCGGGTCAGCGGGGTTTCGCTGTTCGAGTGTGATTTCGCCGTCGAGCGAGCGAATGATTTCTTTGGCGAGCGACAGGCCGACGCCGTAGCCTTTGGGTTTGGAGGAGAAACCCGGGTCGAAGGCGTGTTGTTGGCTTCGTTTGTCAAGGCCTGGCCCGTCGTCAACGATGTCGATCTGGACCTGCGATTCGGCGTGATGATGTGTATCGAGTTCAGCGATGAGTTCGATTCGGCTGCCGAGCCCGGATTGGGCGATCGCGTCAATCGCGTTGCGAATCGTGTTGGTGAGCACGGGATAGACCGGTCCTGCCAAGGCGAGCACCAGTCGCGGTGAGATGGTCGTGACCAACTCGATGCGGTGCTCGGCTGCTCGCGGGAGATTCGATTCAACCGCGTGGGAGATCGCTTCGATCAACGGCGTTTTCTGTGAGTCACACAAAACCACGGCGCTGCCCGGCCTCATCGCAGAGTGCAACATGGTTCCCATCTGTTCGAGCGATGTGATAACGGTGTCGAGACGCTTGGCGATCGCTGGATCCGCACCGGGCGCCAAGGCGAGCGCGCCCAAGCTTTCGCGCGCCAAGATGATGGTGCGGGTGGCTCCATCGAGCAGGTTGTTC
>CAYMQF010000172.1:0-2494 GCA_964392425.1 uncultured Phycisphaeraceae bacterium | reverse complement strand
GTGACGATCTCAAACGAGCACCCTTCCCGGCTGTGTCGCTTGCCGTCAGGCCACAACGCGCGAATCACCAAATCGCCAACCGGATCGCGCTCAGCAATAATGCGCGTCGCAGCCAGTCGATCCTCCGAACTCGCCCGGATCCGCGCGGTGATATAGACCGCTTCGGTTCCCTCTTGCGTCACCGAAATCGACCCGTTGTTCGACTCCACTTCGATCCCCATGCCGTCGATATAGTCAGCATCGAGCGAGCGAGTCTCCTCGTGCATCGGCGCCAAATTGATGACACAGCCCGACAATGAGCCAGCCAGCACCAGCGATGCAGCCAACCCAGCCAAAGGTCGCCTGGTCCACCCAATCAATGAAAGTGTCATGAGATCATCCTTTATTTGAGCACTGTCCCGATGGCTATTTCGGAATCGCAACGACTCTCTTTCAGGAGTTGTCAGGCGCCGACATCGCACTCAAGCACAGAATCTCGAACATGATGTGAGACGCCAGAAGAGCCGTCACCCCCGCGGGGTCCCGCTCAGGCAACACCTCGACGACATCCGCCCCCACGATGTTCACCCCCGCCAACGATCGCAACAGCTCCAGAACCTCCGCCGACGTAAACCCGCCCACGCTCGGCGTCCCCGTCCCCGGCGCAAAAGCGGGGTCCACCGCGTCAATATCGAAAGTCAGATACGTCTCCTCAGCAGCGATTTCGCTGAGAAAATCTTCGATCCGCACCCTTCCCTCCCGGCGCCATTCCGGATACGTCAAAATGCGAACGCCATGCCCCATCGCATAATCCAGATCGTCCGACCGATTCAACGGGCCCTTGACGCCGATCGAAAGCATCCGCTGAGGATCGATGTACCCCTCCTCAAACGCCCGGCGAAAGACCGATCCATGCGTATATTTTTCGCCCCAGATCGTGTCCACCGTGTCGATGTGACTATCGAAATGAATCAACGCAAGCCCGCCCTGAGGCTCGCCTCGCCGCCGCCATGTCGCGCGAATGTTCGCCAGCGCAATCGAGTGATCCCCGCCGACCGCCATGAGCTTCGTCTGCGCCGGATCGCCCAGCTTCATCGCAAATTCGCACGCAGCCTCCTGCGTTCCCTGACACGAGTAAGGCTTCACCGGCGCATCCCCCGCGTCAGCAATGCTCATCACCTCCGTCAACGTAAGGCGATGCTCGAGATGGAAAGGCTTGACATATTGCGACGCATCACGGATCGCACGTGGGCCGAACCGGGCGCCCGGCCGATACGTCACACCGCCGTCGTAAGGCACGCCGTAAATCGCCCAGTCAACGGGCTTGTTCGCCTCAGCGACATCACTCAGCAGTGGGTATCGGCAGAACGTGGACACGCCGGCAAAGCGTGGAAACTGTCTCGCATCGGGAAGAATCGTCTGGCGTTTGGACATAAGCGCAGTCTACCGCGCAGCTAGGCCGCGGGAACAGACGCCCCTGTCACGAAACCCAGGAATCCTCGAAAGGCATGCCCACGCTCGGCGTCGCCGCTGCCGATTGCTCGACCATGCTCGCGACGGGGTACGCACAATAATCCACGCTGAACGAGCCCGCGGGGCGGTGGTTCCCCGAAATCCCGACGCCGCCAAAAGGCATCTTGCCCGACGCGCCCGCGGTTCCCGTGTTGACGTTCACGCACCCTGCCTTGGACTCGACAAGGAACCGTTCGATGAGATCGGCGCGCTGCGTGAAGATCGACGCCGACAAGCCATACCGCGTCGCGTTGGCCTGCTCGATCGCGTCGTCATAGCTCGACACGACCGCAACGCGAACCACCGGGCCGAACACTTCGACATCGCACCCCGCATCGCTGCTGTCTCCCTCTCCCCCCGGGAGAGGGCTGGGGAGAGGGGCTCCGGTTCTGCTTCTGACTCCCTCTCCCACCGGGAGAGGGCCGGGGAGAGGGGCTTCATCATTCTTCCGTGTAAACCGATCCACGCGCACCACGCCCGGTGAAACAAAATGCCCGCCCGCGCCATTGGGGACATCATCAATCGCCCTCGGCGCCAGCAACACTTCGCCGCCCGCCTTTTTCAGATCATCAACAAAGCGCAGCGTCGCCTGTCGTGCGTCCTCGTCAATAATCGGCCCAAGAAAAACCGCTGGCTCCGCGTCAGGCGCACCGATTTTTAGTGAACTCGCCGTCTTGACCAGCGCATCAATAAACTGATCCGCGATTTTTTCATGCACAAGGATTCGCCGAGTGCTGGTGCACCGCTGCCCGGTCGTATTGAACGCCGCACGGGCGCATTCGAGAACCGCCTGACGAAGATTCGCATCGTCCATGACAATCGCAGGATTGTTGCCGCCCAACTCCAGCGCCACGATCCGGCCCGGCCGATCGAGATTCGCTTCGAGAATCCGTTTCCCCACCGCCCACGAACCAGTAAAGAGAATCCCATCAATATCATCGTGATTGACGAGCCGAACCGCAGGCTCGACCGCCCCCTGCACCACATTGACCACCCCGGCAGG
>CAYMQF010000171.1:0-2520 GCA_964392425.1 uncultured Phycisphaeraceae bacterium | reverse complement strand
GCGAGCCATTCGATGTTGCCGGTTTTTCGTTTTCGGCTCGCCCCGCCAATGATCGGCGAGCGCGTCACCGCGATCGGCATAGCTCCATACGTCGGCATCTCATCAAGAGTCGAGGACAAGACATCGAGGGCGTCGCGCTCATTGAGGACACCCTGTTCGAGCAGCTCCTCGCGCCCCAGGCTCGACGCTTCGTAATGAGGCTTGATGAGCGAAAGAATGCGCGCGTTGCCCGTCGGCGCCAACCATCGCAGCGCTGCTGGAAGCGCCCGCCGTTGAGGCGTCCACGCAAGATCGATCACCACCAGATCTACGCCTGATTCAACCGGTTCAATATCCAGCGCATTAGTCCGCTCCATCACCACGACACGTGGGTCGATCCGCAATCGGTAGTCCAGGGCGCCATATCCCGTGTCCAGCGCATAGACCCGCTCGGCGCCCGCCTGCAATAGGCAATCCGTGAACCCCCCCACGTTGCAACCAAAGTCCGCGCACACCAAACCCGTTGGATCCAAGTCAAACGCATCGAGCGCGTGGGCGAGTTTGAGTCCGCCCCTGCCGACATAGGGATGTTCAATATCTTTGCGCGGTCTGCTCATGCGCGATCCATCACACGCCGATCACCGCGATGCCGAGTTGGTCGGCCAGCGCGATCGTGTGTTCCTTATCGAGCATGATGACGCCCCCTGCTTCAAGCGCAAGACACCCGGCGCCTGCTTCGCTCAGTGCGCGAATCGTGTCGCACCCGATGGTCGGCACGTCGGATCGGCGGTCGTGCTCGGGACCGGCCCCTTTGAGCAGCGTCCAGCTTCTGCGCGAGCACAACTCCCCCGCCCGGTGGATCATCGCTGTCGTTCCCTCTGACGCTTCAACCGCGACAACATCTTTCTCGCGGACCGCGATCGCCTGCCCCACGCCGAGCTTGGCTGACGTGAGCAAAATCTCCCATGCAAAGTCGATGTCGGCTCGCTGCAAAGCCGTCGGCTCTTTGCGCGTCATGACGCCGGGGCTGGCGAGATGTTCTTGAATGGATGTCGTCGAGTCGATGAGCGTCACTCCGCACCGCGCCAGTTCATCAGCGAGCGCGCTGAGAATCGCCGGTGAACGATGGTCATGCCGAAGTTTTCGCCTCCAGACTAGCAGCGTGCGTCCGTCGGGGATTCGGCGGATGAGCCTGAGCGGGTCGTGCATGAGTTTGGCTTTGTCGACGCCGCCGACCATGATCGCCTGCTGGACATCCATCGCCCGCAGCTTGCGAGCCCACTGCCCAAGCCGAAACAGCCCCACCGGGTGGAACCGATCGCACAATTTGGGCAGCCCCTCCTCATATTGCCCGGCAAACCCGATCGCATGAACCGGGCGACCCTGATCGCGCAGCCCACGCGCCACGAGCAACGGCAACTGACCGGCGCCCGCGATCAAACCGATCGGGGCAGGCGGCGGCGGAATAGAGGGGGGCGTTTTCATCGACACACATTGTACGCAGGATCGCGGTAGACCCGCGCGGTACAGTGTTCCCATGCGTATCACCTACGAAGACGTGCTCGCAGCAAGGGAGCGAATCCGGGAGGGGACGCCGGTGACGCCTTGCCTGCGATCTTCGCCGCTCTCTGAGCTGCTCGGCTGCGATCTCTATGTGAAGATGGACAACCTCTTCCGGACGGGGTCGTTCAAAGAGCGAGGCGCCCGCAACGCGCTGCTCCAGCTTTCCAACAAACAAAAGAAGATCGGCGTCATCGCGGCGTCAGCAGGCAACCACGCGCTCGGCTTGGCGCACCACGGCAAACTTCTCAATATCCCCGTCACCGTGGTGATGCCGGAGTCGGCGCCGATCGTCAAACGTCGAACATGCATCCAGCTTGGCGCGACGGTCATTCTTCAAGGGCAGACGTTCTGCGACGCCTTTGAGGAAGCAACGCGCCGATCAAAGCAGGACGGGCTTCAATATGTGCATGGATACGATGACCCAGCCATCATCGCGGGGCAGGGAGTCGCTGGGCTTGAAATCATCGAGCAAGTGCAAGCGGCGCATGGCTCGCCGCCCGATGCGATCATCGTCCCCATCGGCGGAGGCGGACTGATCGCGGGCATCTCCGCTGCAGTCAAACATATCTCGCCACAGACGTTGATCTTCGGCGTTGAGCCGGAAAGGGCAGCGACGTTTCATGCAGCACACGACGCGAACCATCCGGTGCATGTTGATGTCGGCAAGACACTCGCGGACGGCTTGGCGACGCCCGACGTTGGCGCCAATGCTTTTGAAACCGCCGACCCGCTCATCGACGGACTCGTCATGGTGAGCGAAGCGGCGATCTCCCTGGCGGTTCTTCGGCTCATGGAGTTTGAAAAATCAGTGGTGGAAGGGGCCGGCGCTGCGGGATTGGCGGCGCTGCTGTCAGAACCGGAAGAAGGATTGCTTGCGGGGTCGCTCCCCGACCTGCGCGGCAAGTGCGTCACCATCATTTTGTCCGGCGGCAACATCGACCCAGCCATGGTCGGACGAGTCATCGAACGCGGGCTCGC
>CAYMQF010000170.1:0-2638 GCA_964392425.1 uncultured Phycisphaeraceae bacterium | reverse complement strand
ATCGGTCCGTACGCAATCGACCGTGAGCTCGGCCGGGGCGGCATGGGCGTCGTCTACCTCGGTCGCGACACAAAGCTCGATCGGCCCATTGCGATCAAGGCGCTGCCCGAGCATTTTGCAAGCGACCCCGATCGACTGGCGCGCTTCGAGCGCGAAGCAAAACTGCTCGCATCGCTTACACATCCCAACATCGCCGGCGTGTACGGTTTGGAAGAGCACGACGGCGCGCAGTATCTCATCATGGAATACGTCGAAGGGGAGACCCTTGGACAGATCATTTCGCGAGCGCCGATCGCTGTTGAAGAAACGCTGCAGATCTGTGCGCAGGTCGCCGCGGGGCTCGAAGCGGCGCACGAATCAGGCGTGATCCATCGTGATCTCAAGCCCGGCAACATCGTCGTCACGCCCGAAGGCAAAGCCAAGGTGCTCGATTTCGGCCTCGCGAAGGAAGTCGAGCCGAAGAACACCAATCTTGATCTCTCACACTCACCGACCGTTTCGATTGCGACCCCGCCCTCGCACCTCACCGCTGAGGGGCAGATCATGGGAACCGCTGCGTATCTCTCTCCCGAACAAGCGCGAGGCAAGACACTCGACAAACGCACGGACATCTGGAGTTTCGGCTGCGTTCTCTTTGAATGTTTGACGGGGGCGTCGCCATTTCAGGGTGAGACTTCGACCGACTCCATCGGCGCCATCCTGCACATGGAGCCCGATTGGTCGCTGCTGCCGCCCTCGACTCCCGCGATCATCCAGCTGCTGCTCAAACGCTGCCTGGCGAAGGATTCATCGCGTCGGCTGCGCGACATCGGTGACGCCCGCGTCGAGCTGGAAGAGACGCTGCTCAACCCCAGCGCGACGAGTCTTAGTCTGGCTGGCGCCGCGCTCTCTCAGGTCGAACGCAAACCAAAGCGCAAACGCGCAATCTTGCCTTGGACGGTCGCGGCGCTCCTCGCAGTTGGCGGCGTCTATGCTGCATGGAGCGCGTGGTTCAAACCGGAGCTTCGCCCTACCCCAAAGCGTCTGCTTGTCGCCGTCGGGTCGGAGGAGCCGCTGCGAGGACAAGCAGGCGCCCAGTTCGCAATTTCGCCCGATGGAAATCTGCTTGCATTCCGCGCCGGAGCAGAAGGCGACACTCCATCGCTCTTCCTGCGTTCACTCGATCAACTCGAGGCAACCCCTCTCTCGGGCACCGCGAACGCCATGCAGCCTTTCTTTTCTCCCGATAGTAAGTGGATCGGATTCTTTGCCAATGGAAGTATGAAGAAAGTTTCGATCTCCGGCGGAGCACCGCTCACCTTGTGCGCCACAGCCAATGACCCGCGCGGCGCCTCGTGGGGAGACGACGGCATGATCGTCTTTGCTCCAAGCACGACAGTCGGACTCAGCCGAGTCCGTGATTCGGGAGGCGAGCCCGAGTCGCTCACTCAACCCGACCGTGACGCCAAGGAGCGATCGCACCGCTGGCCGGAGGTGCTCCCCGGATCGCAGGCGGTTCTGTTCACTTCCCAGCTGCAAGGCACAAATTTTGACGTGGCCAGCATCGAAGTGTTGGATCTCAGGACGAACCAACGCACCGTGCTGCAACAAGGCGGCAGCAGCCCGCACTACACATCGTCGGGGCACATCCTCTTCGGCTCCAAAGGAACCCTGTACGCAGCGCCCTTTGATTCCAAGAGCCTGACGATGTCCGGCCAGCCGGGGCCCGTCATAGAAGGTGTTCTCTTCGAGCCTTCCAATGGGGGCGTGCACATGGCGATCTCCCGCGATGGGACACTCATTTTCAACTCGGAAGAAGCCTTTGCGCAGAACAAACTTCTTGTGTGGGCTGACCGCGATGGAACAACCACGCCCATCGACACGATCGAGCGTGATATCTCGGTTGTTTCGATCTCGCCGGACGGCGCCCGTTTGGCGCTCCAGATCTTGCCTGAAGGGCAAACTTCGGACGACATCTGGACCTACGAGATCGAGCGTCAAGTGCTTTCGCGCCTCACGTTCGGCGAGGCTGACGAGATGCAGCCCGTCTGGAGCCCTGATGGCCAGCGAATCGTCTACACATCAACCAACGCCGCCTCGGCGCCCAATCTATTCATACAAAATGCAGACGGCTCCGATCAGCCAACAAGGCTGACAACGAACAATTTTGCACAGTTCCCCACCGACTGGTCGCCCGATGGCGATTTTGTTCTTTTTCATGAACAAAAGGGCAAGGGGTGGGATCTCGCGGTGTTGGACATGACTCAGGATCCACCGGCAACAAGAACCCTCTTCGAAACGCCCTTCAATGAGTTGCATGCGGCGTTTTCCCCCAATGGAAAGTGGATCGCCTATGCGTCGAACGAGTCAGGGCAGTACGAGGTGTATGTCCGCGCCTTCCCAGGGCCCGGCGGACGGTGGCAGGTCTCAACCGCTGGCGGCGGCCATCCGGTCTGGGCGCCCGATGGAACCGAGATCTTCTATCTGGACGACAGAAAGGTCATGTCTGTCCCGGTTGTCACTGAGAGCGAGGCATTTAGTGTTGGCCGACCCAAGGAATTGTTTGCGCCCGGGCCGGACGGCGACTTCTTTTACACGCGCATCGACATCATGTCCGATGGCAAGCGGTTCGTGATGTTGCAAAATACGGGCAATGCGG
>CAYMQF010000169.1:0-2663 GCA_964392425.1 uncultured Phycisphaeraceae bacterium | reverse complement strand
CGGATCGATCGGATCGAAAATAACTGATCCAAAACGGCTTTTTCGGCAACCGATCGCCCGCATCCATCGAATATGCAAGGTGATAGATGGGCTCAAACACAGACTCGAATCTGAAAGGAAGCTGTCATGACCTCTCCCTCTCTCCGTTTTTGTGCAGTCACCGTGCTCGCAGCTGCAGGACTTCCAGCACCAACCTTTGCTCAGTCTCCGTCGACCTCGATCTTTCCCGCCGAGTCGCAAACTCAAACTGAGCCGACATTCATCCTGCCGGGCGCGCGCGTGCAATCGGCGTCAACGACATTGCCTGGAGCTGTTCACCTGAACTTCTCAGACGATTACTCGACGTACCTCCCGACGGATTACACGAACGTGCCGTTGAGCCTGGTCCCGCTCATCGGCCAGATAAACCCTGCAGGATTTGCGTGGGCCGGTGGCGCAAACAACAGTTGGTTCGGCGCCGCCTCACTGGCAACCATGCAGGCCGCCGGAGCTGCGCACCCGTCCGGTGTCTCTCCTGCGTTTGGCCCGATCGTCAACTTCGCCGCTGCCGCCCGGTCAACCGGAGGCGATGTTTACAACTCGATCACCAGTCTGCTTGCGAGCTATCAGGTGGCCCCTCTGGCGCCTGCCGTAGGGGCGCCCGGCGTCGTGTCGCAGGACATCTATCTATCCAGCATCGACAACCAACCCCGCACCCATCTTTGGTGGAGCCCCGTCCAATTCTCCACGAGCCAGATTCTCGACCGCGTCTTTTACGGCGGCACAAACCTGCAAGGGAGCCAAGCATTTGCCACGAACGCCGCTGGAATCCTCGATCGATTTATCAGCATCGGCCCAACGCCGGGATTCACACCCTCAGCGATGTATGCATCAGCTCAGCACCCCAACTTCCCGCCTCCCGTCAACCAGTGGTTCACACTCATGGCCCACTTCAGCGCCGACGCTGGCGGAACGCTCGGCTACAGCCTGTGGATCAAAACACAGGACACGATCACTTCGATTCCTCCATTCATCGACCCACGATTGGCGTCAGGCGTCATCCCCGCAAGCGACATGAACCCCGTCGGCTGGATCAACATTTATCCCGGTTTTCCTGACAATCCCGCGACGCCTGCGATCATTGAGGGAATCGGATTGGGCGCCGATGTGACCGGAGTCCCCTCCCCTAACACCGGCCCGTTCGGCCAGTCGCCGCCGCTGGGTGCAACGGCGTTCGATGGAATCCAGTACGGCACGGGGCTCGACGATCCCACCAATCCAGCGTTCGCGCCCGACGATTATTTCTTCGCCAACTTCCGCATCGGCGTATTCATCCCCTGCCCAGCTGACCTCAACGGAGATGGCGTCGTCAACAGTGCCGATCTCGCTGTCCTGCTGGCGAACTGGGGAGCCATCGGCCTCCCCGGCGACCTCAACGGAGATGGCACAGTCGACAGCGCCGACCTCGCGATACTTCTCTCCAGCTGGGGATTGTGCGACATGACCTGATTCGTACTCTCCGGGCAACTCTTCGCCAAACTCGTCCGCTGCCCGACGGTGTAGAATGAATCCCCTGCTTCGACCGTTTCACACGAACATCAGAAGGAGGCCTCTACCATGAAAGCGAATGAAGGAACCATCGATCGCGGGGTGCGTGTCATCTTGGGCGTCGGTGCGATTGCCGCCGCGTGGTTCGCGCTGCATCTGGCCGACGGCAATGTCCTCGGAATCATCGTCGCAGCGCTCGGCGCCATCCTCGTGCTCACCGGGATCTTCGGTTTCTGCCCCGCCTATCGAATCTTCGGGTTGCGCACCTGCCCACTCACCGGGCGCCCCATCGGCCCGGACAGCCACCCCGACGACCACTGATACGCACGCCCGGCGCATCATCCCAATCTTTTCCGCTACTCTTGATCCATGCTTGCGCGCATCAGTGGTGTTCTCGAAGATATAGCTGGGTCGACGGCTCTGGTCGCGACCGACGCGGGGCTTGCCTACGAAGTGCTCCTGCCCGCTCACCTGGCGATCACACTGACGCCCACCGTTGGCCAGCCGATCACGCTGCACACGCACCAGTTCCTCGAACCACAAGCGCAAGGCGCCTCCTTCATCCCAAGACTCATCGGCTTTCAGACACGGCGCGAACGCGAGTTTTTCCTGCGATTGACGCGCGTCAAAGGGCTGGGCGCCAAGCGGGCGCTGCGAGCGATGCGCGAACCGGCCAGCCGAATCGCCTCAGCGATCACCAGCAAAGACGCACGCTTTTTGCAGACGCTCCCCGAGATCGGCAAACGACTCGCCGAGACGATCATCGTCGAACTGCACGGCAAGGTCGACGAGTTCTGCGATGCGTCGGCGCCTCAGTCAGCCGTCGTCACGCTCCCCGCAGCAGCGGATCAGGCGATCGCCGCTCTGGAACGACTGGGGCAAAGCCGAAATGACGCGGAACGCCTCGTCGCCCGCGCGATCGAACGCGAACCAACGCTGGACTCGCCCGATGCCATCCTCGCCGCCGCATTCGGAGAGTGAGCGAACTTTGTGGTTGCTGGCGCCAAGATCAACCGTCCCCGTTTCTCGGCGACTCGTTAGCAGCTTCGATCGTCATTGATTGCCCAATGACAAAACCAAAATAACCAATGGGTGAGGAAATATCCCACGCAGAAGCTCCTACTTCAGCTAAATAT
>CAYMQF010000168.1:0-2738 GCA_964392425.1 uncultured Phycisphaeraceae bacterium | reverse complement strand
TGACACGCAGGATTTCCTGTTCATCGCCAAGGAAGTTGAAGAGGACCACGATCATCCCAATACGACGGTGGTTCCACTCCCGACACCGCTGGCAATGGGTGTCGCCGGGCTGGCGGGAGTTGCTGGACTCCGTCGCAGGCGCCGATCCTGAACCGACCGATGGTTTTCGATAAGTGGGTTCCTAAATAGATTTTGATTTGCGGGCGCAGCGCGGGGCTGCGTCCGTTTTTCTATTTTGGATTTCGTCAATGCCTCTTGGAGTCAGGCGAAGAGTCAGGCCGTTCCCTGGTATTGCCGTTTGTAGTACTCGCGGTAGGCGCCGCTCTTGACACGCCGCCACCACGTTTCGTTGTCCTGATACCAGCGCACGGTCTCTTCGAGGGCTGCGGGCCAGGCGCTGCGCGTCGGCGTCCAACCAAGCTCTCGCTGAAGCTTTGATGAATCAATCGCGTATCGGCGGTCGTGCCCGAGCCGATCCTCGACGGGGCGGATCATCTCTTTGCCCTTATTCATCAGGCGGAGGATTTCGTGAGTGAGTTCGAGGTTGGATTGTTCGTTGTCGCCGCCGACGTTGTAGACCTCGCCGACTTCGCCTTTCTCAAGAACCGCCAGAAGCGCTTCGCAATGGTCGTCGACATGCAGCCAATCGCGGATGTTTTTTCCATCGCCATAGAGAGGCACTTGTTCATCTTCGATCAGGTTGCTGACGAAAAGCGGAATGACTTTTTCGGGAAACTGGTACGGCCCGAAGTTGTTCGAGCAACGCGTGATGAGCGTGGGCAAGCCGAAGGTGTGAAACGCTGCGCGGACGAGCAGGTCGCTTGCCGCTTTGCTCGCTGCATAGGGGCTGTTGGGCGCGATGGCGGAATCTTCGGTGAACTGGATCTCCGGGTTGTCGAGCGACAATGAGCCGTAGACTTCGTCGGTGCTGACGTGGACGAAGCGATCGACGCCGACTTCGCGCGCCGCATCGAGGAGCACTTGCGTTCCCATGATGTTGGTGCGAATGAAGGGCGTGGAATCGTGGATGGAGCGATCGACGTGGCTCTCCGCAGCAAAGTGGATCACCGCGTCACATCCATCAAGATGGCGCCGAACTGCATCAGGCTCGCAGATGTCGCCTTTGACGAACGTATGCAGATCGTCCGATTCGAGATCAGCGAGGTTTTCGAGATTGCCCGAATACGTCAGCGAATCAAAGTTGATGATCGACCAGTCCGGTCGTTGGCGCCGAACAAAGCGAACAAAGTTGGACCCGATGAACCCGGCCCCGCCGGTGACAAATACTTTTCTCGACATGCTTATTCTCCCCTCAAAGCGACGACCAGTGTATCAAGCGGTCGATGGCGCCGGCAGGTGATTCAAGGTGGACTCCAGCGACTGGCGCCACTCTGGGATCGGCCCGATCGCGTCGATGGTTTTCGTCAAATCGAGCACGCTGTAGGCCGGTCTGACCGCGGGGCGTGGGAACGCGGCAGACGAGCATGGCTCAATAGTGCACTGCGGACCGACTTTCGCTGCGATTTCCTGGGCGAACTCGAACCAGGAGCACTGCCCACTGTCGCACGCGTGGTGGATGCCGCGAACGCCTGCTTGGAGGAGTCGGCATGTCGTCTGGACTAACTGGGCTGCTGAAGTGGGTCGGCCGAACTGATCGTCGACGACCTTGAGCGAAGGTTTGTCCTTGCACAGGCGCGCGATGGTGGTGACGAAGTTTTTTCCCGCAGGCGAATAGAGCCAGCTTGTCCGCAGGAGGAGGAAGTCGGCGCCTGAATGTTCGAGCAACTCTTCGCCGCGCGCTTTGCTCCGGCCGTAAGCGTTGACGGGGTCGCGCGCCTGATCCGTCGGGTATGGCGAGACAGCGTTGCCATCGAACACATAGTCGGTGCTGTAATGGACGAGCGTGGCGCCTATGGTTTTGCAGCGCTGGGCCAACATGCCGACCGCGTCGCCGTTGACTCGCGTTGCGAGGTCTTCGTTTTTCTCAGCGCCGTCCACATCGGTGTAGGAAGCGCAGTTGATGACGAGATCGACGCCAAGCTTGAGCGCACATTCAAGGTCCGCCAGCTTGGTGATGTCGCATTCGTTTCGTGACAGCGCCGCGCAACATTTGGAGAAGATCGGCTGATCGGTCAGATTCGATTGCCAGCTTTGGCCGAGCATTCCCCCGGCGCCAAGCAGCACGACGTGTGAACACAAGTTTGGGCTGTTTCCTTCAGGCATCGGAATCTCGGTCAATGGCCATCGCGCAGGGGCGGGTCAGTCAAGAACACCATAGGCATCGGCGCACGATCAGGTCGGACATGAGCGGGATCGCTTGATAAAGGGCATTCAACCAGCAAGCCCTCCAAAGGCGCGGACGAAGCGAAAAACGGCGGCGAGGGAGGCTCGGCTGGTGTTGGCCGATTCGATCTCCGCGAGCAACTGGCGGCGGGCAGCTTGGGCGGCGTCGGCGTCGTACGCATCGAGCGGGCTCGGCCCCTGAAGTTGGGTACTGAGAGAACTGAGGGCCGACTGTGCGATCGAATCGATCTGGCTTTTCATTTCGCCGTGGAGCTGGAGGAGCCGATCCTGCCCGGCGATGATCGCCTGGCTCGCAGCGAGTTGAGTGAGAGCAGCGGATAGAAGCGAGCGTTCTTCCTCGGTCAGAGGCGATGGATCGTCGGCGCTGGTCAGGCGGGCGGTCAGGCGGTCGATGGTTTGCGTGTCGATGGTCATGGGGAGGTCTCCGTGTTTAT
>CAYMQF010000167.1:0-2801 GCA_964392425.1 uncultured Phycisphaeraceae bacterium | reverse complement strand
TATGGGAGTGTACGGGCATTCGCCATGCCCGGTTCCTCTCAAAAGAGGTCGGATCTGAGACACCGCCTCCTCGAGCACTGAAACTCTGGCGGCCCCCCCCGATTTCGGCCCTTCTGGACTTCTTGCCTCAACCTCCCTACTCTCTTCCGACCCAAGGGCGATCCGGCCCTCGGCACAACTCAATCGACGCCGGTGGCTTTACGAGGACGCACTTTCGCGTCCGGAGACATTCCGGTTTCAACAGGCCCAACCGCCTGCAACCACCGGAATCAGAGATCCACCTGCATGAGCTTCCAAAATCTTCAGCTGTCCGACCCCATCGTCCGCGCAGTGGCCGCCCAAGGCTACTCCACCCCAACACCGATTCAATCCCAGTCGATCCCCGAAGCGCTCGCCGGCCGCGACATCCTCGGCTGCGCACAAACCGGAACGGGTAAGACGTGCGCCTTTGCACTGCCAATCCTTCATCGTCTGACCGCTGCAACCGATGCGCAAGACAAACATTCGAACCGAGGCTCCCGAGGCCGAGCCCCCCGCGCACTCATCCTCGCCCCCACTCGCGAACTCGCAGTGCAAATCTTCGAAAGCTTCGTCGCGTACGGCCGCAACGTGCCACTCCGCCACACCGTCGTCTTCGGCGGCGTCAGCCAGGTCCGACAAGTCCGCACACTTCGCGACGGCGTCGACATCCTCGTCGCAACGCCCGGCCGACTCCTCGACCTCATCAACCAAGGTCACATCGACCTGCGTGCGATCGAAGTCCTCGTCCTCGACGAAGCCGACCGCATGCTCGACATGGGCTTCATCAACGACATCCGCAAGGTCGTCAAGATGCTGCCCGAAGAACGCCAGACGCTCTTCTTTTCCGCCACGATGTCGCGCGAAATCCGTCGGCTCGCGGACTCCATCCTCACCAAGCCCGTCAATGTGGAAACGACCCCCGAAACGATGACCGTCGAAGCGATCTCGCAGCGTGTCTACATGGTCGAGCGAAGGAACAAGGGGGAACTGCTCCAGCTCCTCCTTGGGCAAGACGAAGTCGAACGAACACTCGTCTTCACGCGCACCAAGTATGGCGCCGACAAGCTGGTCAAACTCCTCCGCCGCGCTCGCATCCATGCTGAAGCAATCCACGGCAACAAAACGCAAAACGCCCGAACGCGCGCGATGAAGGCGTTCAAAGCGGGCTCAACCCCCGTCCTCGTCGCGACGGACATCGCCTCGCGAGGCATCGATGTCGACGAAATCACACACGTCGTCAACTACGACATGCCCGTCGATCCCGACACCTACGTCCACCGCATCGGCCGAACCGCGCGGGCAGGCGCCTCCGGCGTAGCCGTGTCATTCTGCGATCGCGATGAGATCAGCACGCTCCGCGCCATCGAACGACGCACGCAGATTCAACTCGAAGTCGCCGACGATATGCCCGACCTCGTGTACCACGCGCCGGCAACATCGCCTCGTGAAAAACCATCGCGCCACGCAGCTCGGCGGTCCGGCTCAGGCAAGCCTCGCTCGACGAAATACCGCGCGCGCGATGACCGTGGCGATTCCAATGGGAACAAAAGTTCCCGCAAGTCAAAGCCGAGCCGAGCTTCGCGCAAAGCAAGCACCAACAGCAACGGCGCCGACAGCGGTCGCTCCGGCGGGCGAAATTCATCCTCGAGCAACGATCGTCCATCCAACGGCGCCGGCCCGGGTCGCAAGCGCAAGACAAACGCCGCGGGCCGATCCCGAAACTCGAACACCTCCGGCGGAGCGCGAAAGACCTCAACCAACGGCCATCGCGGCTCCGCAAGCCGAACCAACAAAGCTGCCCGACGGTAAGCATTCCAGCTCCTGAAGCTCGACCGCGAACCGCTAATCCGCCGGCGTCGGTGCGTACGCAAACACCTCATCGAGCTGCGTCTCGAAGACAGCCGCGATTTGGAAGGCGAGCTCGAGTGTCGGCGAATACTTCGCCCCTTCGATTGCCACGATGGTTTGGCGCGAGACGCCAACGCGGCGAGCAAGGGCTTGCTGCGTCATCTCGTCATGCTCGAATCGCAGGCGTCGAATCGTATTCGTAATGCGTGTCTTCTTCATGGTCGACCTCGCAATCAGACGCCTTTGCGGTAGTGGACGACTTGCGACACACGCTTGACAATTTCGGACAGAACAAAGACGAGCAGCAGCAGGTTGCCCATGATGAAAGGCCCAGGGATGTTCCATGACGAGTCCGATGCGGCGCCGATAGTGCCACCCGCAATGAGAGCGAGAACAATCAACATCGCCCCAGCAGCAAGCACCCACGCGCCGACTCGGTCAGACTTGAGATCGATGAGGCGGTCGCGTTCATCCTCAGCCTCGGGAGCCTCGCGAACTGCAAAGAGGATGTGACTGACCGTCAGCGCGATGATTTGCGCGACGACGGCGCCTACCAGCAGAAAAAAGAGAGTGATGGGCGCACCGACTTCTGCAGCGGGCATCGCAAACACTGCGACGAAGTACGCGCCGTAAATGACGACTGTGGAAATGAGCACCGCCCAGGCGCTCTTCTCGTGAAAGTTGATGGGATCGGTGTGTGGCGTGTTCATTCGGGGTTCTCCTGACAGGCTCTGAGTGGGATCAACGGACGCACGGGAGAGAGTATGGCATACTCGACATAATGTCAAGTATTCTTGACTTCGCATGGCTTCAAAGCGCCACAATGGCGATTTTTTCTGAATCTCCGTCTCTGAGGCTTCCGTATCGACGATGCAGACAAACACTCCGATAGGTTTATGCATCCAATAGAAAAGCCCGGAGATTCACATCCC
>CAYMQF010000166.1:0-2819 GCA_964392425.1 uncultured Phycisphaeraceae bacterium | reverse complement strand
CGGATTTTGGTCAGTTTTCGGATGGGAAGAGTTTGTGACCCCTTTGGAAATAGGGTCAGTTTCTTATGCTTCAAGCCGGTCAGAAAGAACGGGCGCCAGTCGATTTCTGCTCACGAGCAATGAACACTGTGCAGTTCGGCGTCTCTGGCTGGCTCGTTTGAAGCTTGACTCGACGTCGTTCAAAGCGGAGTCAGGGTTTGCCCGGCTCGCTTTCGATCGCTTCGAGAATCAGGTGGAGCACCACTTGGTGGGCTTCCTGAATATGGGCGGTGTCATCGGATTGGACGACGAGTGCGCAGTCGCACTTTTCCAAAGCGTCGCCGCCACCTTTGCCGAGCAGGCCGATGGTTGTCGCGCCTTTGGATCGACCAGCCTCCAGTGCGCGGCTGATGTTTTTGCTATGCCCGCTGGTCGAAAAGACGATGAGCGCATCATTATGGCGGGCGAGTGCGGCGATGGGGCGGGCGAAGATTTCATCAAAGCCGAAGTCATTGCCGATGCAGGTCATCGCGGTTGGGTCCGCGTTGAGGCAGACGGCAGGCAGCGGCGCCCGGTCTGATCGGTAGCGTCCGATGAGTTCTTCAGCGAGGTGGAGGGCTTCAGCGGCGGATCCACCATTGCCGCAGGTGTAGATCGTGCCGCCTGCTGCGAGGGCGCTTTGGACGGCGCTGATGATGGAGAGGAGATCGCTGGACTGATCCCGCAGCGATGAGATCGCCGAGAGGGCGCCAGCCAGGCGAGCGTCGATCATTTTCGAGAGGTCTGTCACAGGGAAGCAGTTTCGCTCACGCGGGGCAAAACCGCCAGCCGCCGGGGTGGAGGATCGCCCGCAATGACGGATGACGAAGTGTCGGATATGATTCCGGATCGCTCATTTGCTGCTGGTTGGGGCAAACGGGGGTGTAGCTCAGTTGGTAGAGCATCGGCCTTTTAAGCCGCTGGTCGTGGGTTCGAATCCCGCCACCCCCACTTGGTTTGTGAAGTTCATGGTGAGACTCCGGCGTGATGGATCGCGCCGGGCGACATTGGTCAGGAGGGACGATGCGGGTTGTGCATTGCGTCTGGACGGGCGGTCGGCTGCATATTTGGAGTGAACGGCTACCGACGAAGGAGTTGGTCTCGGCGGCATTGACGTCCGAGACTACCCCGGCGCCGGTCCATCCCTTTGCGCACTCTTGTCAACAGTTGCAAGAGATTGTCGCAGGCGCGACGCCGATCGATGAGATCACGCTGCGCGATGGGGAAGTCGAACTTCTCTTGCCGACGTGTGACGGGCGACCCGTTCCCAGCCCGCACATTGCGCACGCAGCCGGCCTGCCTGCTGATGTATCAGACGCGCGGTTGTCCCCATGGAGGACGCCTACTCTCGCACTGTCGCCGAGCGATGCGATCACCTGGCTCATGGACCTGGACAACGAAGAAGGGCTGAAACTTTCAGAGTCAACACGGTATTACGCGGTCCTTGTTCGGTGTGCGCGCAAGCTCGTCGCAGAGCAACGGTTTGTTCCCAATCTTCTTGAAGATCAGTCGGGCAAGCTGACGGCAGTGTGGCGGCCTTGGATCGGAGACGACGAAACGCTGCGCATGCTCAGCGAGTTGACGCCGGCCATGCCCGCTGCGGCGCGAGCGGCGCAGGATGCGTTCTCCAATGACGCATGGCTCATCGTGCAGGACTTCCTCGGCGCCGTCACTGACGCGCTGTGTCGAGAAGGTTTGACGCGCGAAGGAATGATCGACGCGATCGAAGGGCGATCGGTGTCCGATGATGCGCACGTCGCCTGGCTCAGCGGCCTATTGGATCGCGCATCGCACGTCGAAGCTGATGAAGCAATGCGATTGAAGCTGGTGCGAGGCGTTCGCGCGTGGGTGTCTCGCCTCGACGAGCGCGGGCTCGACAGCGAATGGCGTTTGGGTTTGCGATTGATCGAGCCTGACGAAGAAGCTGCTGTTCCCGAGTTTGGGGCGCCGGGCAAGGATACGCGATGGCGCCTAAGTTTCGAGCTTCAATCGGTCGAGCATCCAGAAGTTTCCGTCGACGCCAAGACAGTGTGGGACGGGCCAGCCGATGCAGCGAGGATCGGCGGTTTGCACATTGAATCGCCTCACGATTTGCTGCTTGCCGAGCTGGCGCGGGCTGCCCGGCTGTACCCGTTGATCGACCGTGCTTTGAACGCGCCGGAGCCAGCCGAACTGCAACTGACGACTTCGCAGGCGTACGACTTCCTCCGTGAAATCCGATCTTTGTTGATTCAACAGGGGTTCGTTGTGCACGTTCCATCGTGGTGGGATGCGCCGTCAGCAAGGCTCGGCGTGTCGCTCGAACTTATCAGCGGTGACCAGCCGCGCGAGAGCGATGACATGGAGGATCGCTTCCGCGACCCCGATGGTGTCGAATCGCAGGCTGCTTCCACTTCGTCTGAACAGACGCGGCTCGGGCTTGAAGCGCTCGTGGATTATCACTGGCGCCTGTCGTTGGGCGACACCGCTCTGACAACCGAACAGTTCGAGGAGCTGACACAACTGGGCTCGCCGTTGGTTCGCATCAGCGGGCGGTGGGTTGAGCTGCGCCCGGAGGATGTCTTGTCGGCGCGTCGTTTTCTCAAGGAAAACCCGGGCGGTTCCACGTCGCTGGGCTCCGCGCTTCGGCTGGCGTTTGGAGTGGACCCCGAAGAAACGGGGCTGCATATTCAAGGCGTCCACGCGCAGGGGTGGGCGGCGAGCCTGTTCAATGAGGGTGAACAGGAGTTGCGACTTGAGCAGGTGACTCAGCCCAAAGCGTTTGTCGGGCTGCTTCGGCCGTACCAGGTCAGCGGGCTTGC
>CAYMQF010000165.1:0-2826 GCA_964392425.1 uncultured Phycisphaeraceae bacterium | reverse complement strand
TCGAGTTGGCGACCTTGCTCGGCGCCTGCTGGATAGACCTGTTCGTAGAGCGTTGGCGCCAGTCGTCCCAGCAGCGTCGCGCCCAGCACCAACCCCGCAGCGACTCCCCCGAGTATCCCAGCAGCAGGCCAGCCGCCCGGCGTCTCCGCAGCACGGAGCCAACCCGCGGCAACGATCGCGCACAACACCAATGCTGAGGCGCCTGCCAGAAGGATGGACCAAGCTGTGACATCAACCATTGCGTCGAAGTGTACGGTCCTGATCGCGTCGCGCGATCGGCTGTGCTACGGTTGGAGTTGATGACCGACGCTGCATGGCTGCACACGATCGACCCCTTCGTGATCCGATTCTCACAGAATCTCGGCGTGCGGTGGTACGGCTTGGCGTATCTCGCGGGGTTTGCGATGGGGTGGTGGATCCTGCGAACGCTCGCCCGGCGTCGGCTCATCCTGCTCACCCCCGAACAGGTCGGCGATGCGATGCTGACGCTGGTGCTCGGCGTGTTTCTTGGCGGACGGCTGGGCTACGCGCTGATCTACGACCCGGGGCTCTTCGTTTCGTTTTCGGCGTCGCCGCCTTGGTGGGGGCTGCTCGCGCTCAACCGGGGAGGGATGGCGAGCCATGGGGGCATGGTCGGCGTGCTCATCGCATGCATCTGGATTGCTCGGCGGACGAAGACTTCGCCACTGCACATTTTGGACATGGTCGCGATCGCGGCGCCTATTGGTTTATTTTTCGGCAGGATGGCGAACTTCATCAATGGTGAACTGCTTGGGCGGATTGTCGCAGCGCCTGGCGAGCCGGGGCCGTGGTGGAGCGTTCGCTTCCCGCAGGAACTGCTCAGCGGTTACGCGCCGCAGTTGACGTCTGAGCAGTGGGCGAAACTTTCGGCGCTGTTGGATCGCGCTATGCCGGGCTGGAGCACGCTTGGTGATAAAGGCTATCAGCACGCTGTTGCGAACATGATTGACTCGGTGCAGAGCGGCGTCGGCGATTATGCCAAGGAGTTGGCGCCGTTGCTCTCGGCAAGGCATCCATCGCAGCTCTACCAGGCGTTTGCGGAGGGGCCGATCCTGCTGGCGGCTTTGTGCATTGTCTGGAGCAAGCCGAGACGGCCCGGCGTGGTCGGCTCGTGGTTCCTGATTGTCTACGGCGTGCTGCGCATTGCGACGGAGCATTGGCGCCTGCCTGATGACAACCTTGTCGTCAAGACGATCCTTGGCTTGTCGCGCGGGCAATGGCTCAGCGCAGCGATGGTGCTGATTGGTGTGGTCGGGCTCATGTTGATCGTGACGCGCAGCAAGCAGCAGCCCATCGGCGGTTGGCGCCGGTCGAGTCAACACGAAGCAAATGCCGGTGATTGAAAATCAGACGATGGCGTTGAGGGCTTCTTCAAACTCGGTTTTGTTTTTGAGGCCGACGAATTTTTTGGTGACTTCGCCATTCTGGAAGAGCATGACGGTGGGGATCGCCTGAATCCCGAACTTGACGCTGACGTCGCGGTTGGCGTCGGTGTCGACCTTGCCGACCTTCACTTTGCCTTCGAACTGTTCAGCGATCTGCTCGATCGTCGGCGTGAGCATCTTGCAGGGCATGCACCATTCAGCCCAGAAGTCCACCAGAACCGGGATGTCCGAACTGAGGACCTCGGCGTCAAAGTTGCTGTCGGTGAACTCGATGAGTTTATCGCTGGGCATAGGGTATCTCCGTCTATGGGGGGTGACGCATCGTTGCGTGGTCAGAGATCGTAGCGTGGGTGCTGGGGTCGAATCAACTGGGTTCATTGAGAAAGTGCAGCGTCGGCGACTGCAAGCGCCTCACGGTGGCTTGAGACATCGTGGATACGAAAGATTGTCACTCCCGCCAGCCGTTGAATCACGCTCGCTGCGACCGAAGAGGCGATTCGGTCAGAAGGCTGTTCGACTCCTGTGACGGCGCCGAGAAAGCTCTTTCGGCTCGCCCCGCCGACGACGGGAAAGCCCAGTGAGACGATCTCGCTGCTTCGGCGGATGAGCTCAAAGTTCTGCTTGACGGACTTGCCAAACCCAAGGCCGGGATCGAGAGCGATTCGGCTCGGATCAACGCCGGCTTGGATTGCTGCGTCGGCTCGGTCGGCGAGTGCTTGACGGACCGCAGCGACGACGCCGATGGAGCCGTAGTCAGGGTCGGTCGTGTGCTGGTGGGAGTACCGGTCATTGTGTGGGCGGTGCAGGCGGTGCATGAGAATCACGCCAGCCTGCTGTTGGGCGATGAGGGGGAGCATGGCGGGGTCGTCAAGCCCGGCGGAGACATCGTTGACCGCGTCGGCGCCTGCTTCGAGAGCGGCGAGAGCGACGGCGTTGCGCGTTGTGTCAATGGTGATCGGCACGTCGATCTTCGCAGCGCGAATCGCAGCGATCACGGGGACGACTCGGCGGATCTGCTCAGCATCGCTCACCGGCTCGGCGCCTGGGCGCGTTGACTCACCTCCTATGTCCAGCGCGTCGGCGCCTGACTCGATCATGGTGTGGGCAGCGATGACCGCTTGATCGGGGGTTTGGATCACGCCACCATCGGAAAAACTGTCGGGCGTGATATTGAGTATCCCAAGGAGGCGTGCGCGATCGAGAGGGAGCGAACGCGAGCCGGTCAGGCGCCAGATTGTAGGCGTGGCTGAGTGTGTCACGATTGGATCGTATCGACGGGCGCCTCTCTTCTCATAGGTGGCACAGCTCTCCGAGCTGTGCGTTGAGCGCCCGAATAATCACAAACTCAGACCCCTCACCCCAGCCCTCTCCCGGGGGGAGAGGGGGTCAGAACAGAGAGATATAGGAACCAACCCTCTCC
>CAYMQF010000164.1:0-2858 GCA_964392425.1 uncultured Phycisphaeraceae bacterium | reverse complement strand
GGCATCCACGCAGCAAGCAGATCGCACGCTGCAGTGATGTCGTGTTGGTCAGCCATCTCTGTGACGGTGTGGATGTACCGCGTGCCGACCACGAGCCCCATCGCCCGCGCGCCACTTGCCACTTGTTGTACTGCTGCGCCGTCCTGACCGCCGCGTGGCAGGATCGTCCGCTGAACATCAATCCCCTTTGCTTTGGCGACCGCTTCCAATTCATCAACCAATCGGTAATCGCTGATGATCGAAGCGTCCATGATGTGCAGACCGGCGCCGGCCCCCTGCTTGGTCACGCGGTCCTCCTCGGGAACGCCTGGCGTGTCGCACGCGAGTGTCACATCGAGCCCGATGCCGATGTCCGCGTTGACGCCGAAACTCGCCGTCTTGGCGCCTCGCAAGCCGACCTCTTCCTGCACAGTGAACGCAACGATGATCGACGCAGCACAGTCCGCGCCCACCTTCTCAATCGCGCGAACACTCTCGATCCCGAGCCAACACGCGATGCGGTTGTCGAGCGCCTTGGACACCACCTTCTCGCCCGCCACCATGAACGGCTCATTGAGCACAACCATGTCGCCGATCGTCACCATCTCGCGCACTCGCTCAGCCGAAAAACCGAGATCAATGAAAAACTCGCCTATCTCGGGGACTTTCTTCCGATCTTCGGGCGATGCGATATGGATGGGTTTGCCGCCGGGGTTCATGACGCCGGGCAGATCGCCGTTGTCCCGCGTGCAGACGAGCACTCTCCGACTGAATAGGTTGCGCGTGTCGAAGCCACCCGCGGGGTTGACGCGGAGGAAGCCGTTGTCGTCGATGTGCCTGATGTAGAAGCCGATCTCGTCCATGTGGCACAGGAGAAGAATCTTTGTCGCGTCATCGCTCGGCGTTGGCTTGCCCTTGACTCTTGGATGCCGGGTGCAAATGAGCGAACCCATCGCGTCGGTCCGCACTTCGTCGAAGAGGCCAACTATTTCGTTTTCGATGAACGCGCGGACGCGTTCCTCGCGCCCAGGCACGCCTGGCGTCTCGCACAACTGCTTCAGTAGATCAATATTCATGAGCGGTCTCCTCTTCCCTGCGTTGATGGAATGCAGCCCGGCGCCAAACATCCCTATGATTCGTTCACATGCACGGAGGAACACAATGAGTTCAATCAGCCCGCTTGGCAAACTTCACCGACTCGCCGAGGCGACATTCACGCCGTTTCCGCCGACTGACTCGGATCATGCGGGCGATTTGCCGCCGACCGAGATGGTCGCCACTTTTGGCGATGTCAATGCTGAATATGAGGCGATCCGCAGTGGAGTCGGCCTGCTCGATCTCCCGGCTCAAACCTCTTATACCGCGACGGGCGCCGACCGTGACGAGTTTTTCAATCGCTTGGTCACGCAGCAGATCACCCCGGGCGACAAGTGGCGCAGCACGCCCGCGTTGCTGCTGGATCGAACGGGAAGAATCGCAGCGGAGCTCAGGATTGTGCAGCTTGCCGACCGAACACTTGTCTCGCTCGATGCTTCCGTTGCGACTGCTGCGCAGGAGACGCTGGAGCGATACATCATTGCCGACGATGTTGAACTGCGCGATGATTCAGAAGTGTCGCATCGACTGGCGCTGCTCGGCCCGGGCGCGGCGTCGCTGCTGGCCGCTGCGAGCAAACACATAGCTGGCGCTCCGCTCGACGATCTGACAGCAGGCTCTGTTGCACTCGTCGAAATCGCAGGCGTCGAGGTCGTCGTCGATCGCGCCGACTCCATCGGCATGCTCTCCCTTGAACTCTTCGTGCCGACCGACGCAGCGTTCGATGTCTATCAACAACTGCTCGAAGCGGGTCATGCGATGGCTGGCGCTGACACGACGCCGTTTCGTGCTGTCGGCTGGACCGCCTGCAACATCGCGCGCATCGAGGGAGGCTCGCCCGCCTATCTCATCGACTTTGGCGCCCGCTCACTCCCCCATGAAACCGGCGTGCTCGACCAGCGCGTCTCCTTCACCAAGGGGTGCTACCTCGGGCAGGAGATCGTCGCGCGGACGCAGGCCCTTGGCAAACCCAAACAACAGTTGGTCGCGCTGAAATTTGAAAGCGGCGAACCGCCCGCCCTCGGCGCCGATCTTTTTCCTGCAAACACAGAGAAAAACACTTCGGTCGGCGTTGTCACAAGCTCAATCGCCAGCCCGATGCTCAACGGCTTGCCGATCTGCTTTGCGCAAGTGAAAACTTCACACATCGAAACCGGCGAACCACTCCGCACATCGGATGGAGTTGTCGCAGAGATTCAACCGGCGCTATCAATCGAACTTGACTGAGAAGCATTTGATATTTTGCGCGCCTGTTTCAAGAACCCGCGGATTCAAATCCGTGGGCTTGGGATCTTGCGCTTCATCCCTCGTCATTCCCACTGCGCATCGCCCCACATCGCCAAGTTGATCATCGGCCAGGCGAATCTCCAATGTCGGGTCGGCTCCGACGCGACCATCTCAATGGCATCATCACTCAGTATCACTCGTGCAAACTCCGACTGCCTGAGCGCCCCGGCGCCATCCGCGACCCACTCTTGAAACGGCAATGGAAAACTCGCTTTGGGCCTTTCCACCGCTACTTGTGGGATGCGTGCTGCAAACGCCTGCCGAAGAGCGATTTTTGTTTGCACTTGCGTCGCCGTCGTGACACCACCGATGGGATCGTCATCGCCAAGCCCGCCCGCATCGAACTTCGTTTCGATCGGCATGGACTCCGCAAGCTCTGCAACGCGCACATCTGCAAAAGGCGTGCGCCCTTCCACACTTGCGAGCATTGTCGCCGTGTCCAGCCGTTGCAGCAGTCCGACGAGATTGACCTTGCGAAGAAACCGTAGGTGCGCATC
>CAYMQF010000163.1:0-2866 GCA_964392425.1 uncultured Phycisphaeraceae bacterium | reverse complement strand
AGCGTGACCGACTCATCGGGCGCAGCAGACTCGCCAGCTTCTGCGGGGCTTTGTGATTGCTTGAGTTGGGCCTCGTCAGCCTCACGCCGTTTCTTAGATTGCAAGAGTTCGCTGAGAGCGGGAGGAGCAGCGGGCGTAGATTCAACCGACCTTGCTGCTGATCGGTCAGCAAGCTGACTCTCAAGCTGTTCGACTCGCTTGGCGAGACGTTCTATTGACTGCTCGAGTTTGGAGAGTTCGTCCATTGGGGGCTCCTCTCAGGCTGGCAACTACAAGTAAGTTAGCACTAACGGACTTCGATGTCAATACCTCTCACAAATATTCTCAAAAAACATCTCCACAGGCTTTGCCACTCTCTCTCTGTCGATCAAACGGGTGCTCTTCTATGACAACTCGTCAGCGAAACCGCTTTGGGGAGCGAAAACCCCCTGCCCTCCAAGGACGGCTCACGATCCTCTACACTCTCGGACTACTTCAAATGGAGGATTTCGCCCATGTCCGGTTTTGTTGATGAGTTCATCGCGTCCGTCGAGGAGAAGAATCCCAGCCAGCCTGAATTTCTCCAGGCGGTGCACGAGGTCGTGACTTCGGTCGAGCCTGTTCTCGAAAAACGAGCGGACTACCGAAAGGCGAAGATTCTCGAACGGATCGTTGAGCCTGAACGCGTGATCATGTTCCGCGTGCCTTGGACGGACGACACCGGAGAGATCCATGTCAACCGTGGCTATCGCATCCAGGCGTCCAGCACGCTTGGCCCGTACAAAGGCGGCTTGCGCTTCCACCCGACCGTCAACATCAGTGTGCTCAAGTTCCTCGCCTTTGAACAGATCTTCAAGAACAGTTTGACCGGCCTTCCCATCGGCGGCGCCAAGGGCGGTTCCGAGTTTGACCCCAAGGGTCGAAGCAACAATGAAGTGATGCGCTTCTGCAAATCTTTCATGACTGAACTGCAACGACACATCGGGCCTGACACCGACGTGCCCGCGGGAGACATTGGCGTCGGGGCGCGCGAGATCGGCTACCTGTTCGGTCATTACAAACGACTGCGCAATGAGTTCACCGGCGTGCTCACCGGCAAGGGGCTCAGTTGGGGTGGAAGCCTGATCCGAACTGAAGCGACGGGCTACGGCGTCGTCTTCTTCGCTGATGAAATGCTCGGCGCCGTCGGTGACAGCCTGAAAGGCAAGCAATGCCTGGTCTCCGGCTCGGGCAACGTCGCACTCCATGCCGTCGAAGAGCTCAACCATCTGGGCGCCAAGCCCGTGACGCTCTCCGACTCGGGCGGGTTCATCGTCGACCCCGACGGGATTGACAACGGCAAACTCGCGTGGGTCAAAGAACTAAAACTCGAACGGCGAGGCAGGATTCACGAATACGCAGACAAATTCAAGAGCGCGACGTACCATGAGATCGACCGTTCGCAGGATCACAACCCGTTGTGGGCACAGCAGGCTGACTGCGCCTTCCCGTGCGCGACGCAAAATGAACTCAATGAAAACGACGCCCGTGCACTGATCAAAACGGGAGTCAAGGTCGTCAGTGAAGGCGCCAACATGCCTTGCACCGCTGAAGCTGTGCATCACATGATCGAGAGCGGCGTGCTGTTCGGCCCGGGCAAAGCGGCCAACGCGGGAGGCGTCGCGGTCTCCGCGCTGGAAATGGCGCAGAACAGCATGAGGCTGTCGTGGTCGCGAACGGAAGTCGAAGATCGACTCAGAACCATCATGAGCAGCATCTATCGACAGTGCGCCGAGGCTGCAAACGAGTATGGGTTCAAGAACAACTTTGCAGCGGGCGCCAACATCGCCGGCTTCATCAAACTCGGTGACGCGATGCTCGATCAGGGGCACGTCTGAGCGCGAACTGCATCGCAGCAATTCTCAGAACTGCGCCTCAACGGAGTCGAAGCAGCAGCGCGAACGTTCGGCGAGCAACCGTGTGTCGTCACGCTGCCTTTGCCAAGCTGAGGCTCGGCGCGTCCAGCGTGGATCGCTGAGGAATGAACAATTGCGAGTTCCACGAGTCAAAGTCGTTCATTTCAACGCCGTGGGCAGCGAAGTCAGCAAGCCAGTGCCAGCCGTCGATCCGGTATTTGAACAGATGCTCGCCGGGGTTGATTCGGAGTTGGGCGCTCCATTGCCCGTTGTCGCCAAGCGTCATCGAGATCGGCTTGCTTTCCCACTGGGTAAAATCACCGAGCAGCTCGACGGATCGGGCGCCGGACAGCACAATCTCGAACTTCACTTCACCTGATGGCAGCACCGTCAGCATGACCCCTCACTCTCTCTTGAAATCACGAATCGACCCAGCCGGAGCCACTCCCTGTGCGGGTGGCGCCTTGGCCAGTTCATCGGCCGATCGGGTGAGGTTGTTAGGACGAACCGGACGAATGGATCGTTTCTTTTTTCGATCAACCCAATACTCACAGTCTCCGTGCCGAGCATCACTGAAATTGCTGGGGTGCGCGCCATTGTTGCTCGCCCTTCTATCCAGCTGCGCCTCGTCGAAACCCCCCAGCGGGACAGTCGCCCCGGAGACTGAACTGCGTGTTCGGGAGACTCAGATTATCGCTGTCGCGGGCGAGCCTTTGGTGATCCCGGTCGCTTCGGTCGCTGGGCCGGACCCTGCGGGAAGAGATGTGCGTGTTGAGTTGGAGGACGGTCGGCGCCTGAAAGCGGAGCTGCACCGACTCTCCGCCTCGACGCAAAACGATCCCAATGTCTGGCTCTCCAACTCGCGCCGATGGTGGACGGGCAAGAGGGATGCTGAAGGTGAATCGCCAGCGCCGATTCCAACTCTCGTCATGGACGCGGTGGTGGTCGATCTGCCGAACGATGCAGCCGACCATTCGATTCGCCTCGCTGGC
>CAYMQF010000162.1:0-2945 GCA_964392425.1 uncultured Phycisphaeraceae bacterium | reverse complement strand
CGCATCGGCTATGGGAGGGATGGTCGTTCGATGTTGCTGACCGAAAGTCTCCAGGCGCCTCGCCGATCAAGCACCGAGCCTTTTTCTCAATCGACGAGCCAGCGAGCGTGGGCGCCCAACCCTGCGTGCGGGCACTATCTTGGCTTGGCCAAACGGCTGCTCAACGATGAAACCATCGCGCTTGAACCCATGGAGCTTGCGCTCAGCGAGGCGCAACGGCACGACGCCACGGCGCTCCTTGGCCGAGCCGGTGTTGGTGACGGCGATTCGTACATCGTGCTCAATCCCGGCGGGAACAACATCGCCAAACGCTGGCCCGCGGATCGATTCGCTGTACTGGCGCGCACGATCGAAAACGACCACCGCTTGCGCGTCCTCATCGCAGGGTCGCCGGGCGAGCGCGAACTGGCCGAGACGATCGCCCGTGACGCGTCGCTGCCGACCGAGCGCGCGCTGCCGACGTTGGGTTTGTCGCTCGGCTCGCTCAAAGGCGTGCTCAACAAGGCTTCACTGCTCGTGACCAACGACACGGGTCCCCGGCACATCGCTGCAGCGTTTGGCACGCCCGTCGTCACGCTCTTCGGGCCGACCGATCCAAGATGGACGACGATTCCCTTTGATCGCGAGACGGTTCTCGTCGCTGATCCAACACTGCCCGAATGCGAGATGGCTGAGGACCACGTTGAGCGCTGCCGAATCGACCGCATCGAACTGGCAAGCGTGCTCGATGCTGCGATCAATCTCGTGCAAAATGCCTGAGGTCCTTCGCGGTCGGCGCAGGTGGCGGCGGCGGCGGAGTCATCGACTGGATCCGCTGCTTGTCATAGATGAGCGTGAACTCTCTGCCAACGATGTCCAGCGCGCTGAGCACGCGGTTGACGGCGCCAAGTTGGTATGCCTGCATCCCCGAATCCACAAAGAAAACTCTGCCGTGGAAACCCATGTGCGTCGGGCTTGCGTTGCTGGTCAAGCCAACGACCTGTGTGCGCGCGTTGGCGATGTACAGCGTGGCGTCGATGATTGCCTGCATGTCCCCACCGCCGCGGGATACGAAGTATCTCCACCAAACGGGGTGGGTGGTGATCATGTCGCCCTTGAGGAGCAGCGATTCGGTCGCCAGCGATGCGCGCTCCGCGGTGTTGATTTCATCGAGAGGTTTCTGCGCATACTGGAGGTTCAGCCCACCAGAACTGAACAGGTAATCACCGATACGTATGACGATGTTTCGGCTTCGCAGCCAGTCTCCCAGCTCGGCGCCGGGCGCAATCATTTCGAGAAATTCGACAGAGCCGGGCATCAAAAAACGACCTGCGTAATTGCGGTATTCACTGCGTGACGATTCCGGCGACCGATCGCTGGGCAGTCTTGCGATCATCTCCAAGGCGCCTCGCTCGATCATCTGATCGATTTTTGCGGGGCTGTCTTCGGTGGCGAGGTCTTCGTAGTTGACCGGGTTGATGTGCGCGATGTCGCGGTGCAGCATGTTGATTTCATTGACGCCCAAAATGGTGTGCACCATTCCGTTCGCCTCGCTCGCCTGTTTTTCCAGGCTTCGGATGGTGTCAATGATCTGGCGCACGCCTTCCCCGAACCCGACAAAGTTGCCGAGGATGACGAGGTGGGCTTTGCCGCCGATCCAGTTGTTTTTGTTGTCGACCAAGTTCGCATTGCGCAGCACTTCCATGAAGAGGTCGAACTCTCCAAGAATGTTTGCGACGACGACGATTCGGCCCGGCTGTGGGTATTCACTCGGGGGCGGGTCGATCGCGCGAGCCTGAGCCACGGTGAACAAACTCACACACATGCACACTGCAAGGGCAAGCAATCGGTGTCGGACAAAACGAAAACGCATCTTCAGTGCCTCCTCTGCTGGATGACGCCAGAGCGCCACACCCTCTGTCGCTCACTTCCACAAGTCTACGCCCGCATGGGCCGGCTCGACCAGCGCCGGTTTATCGGCTCAGCGCCCGCACGAGTTTGGCCAAAGTTAGCGAGCGAGGGACTTCAACAGCGAATGCGTCCCCAGCGAAACAGTCCCGACGACGTAGTCTTCCGCCTGGTACGAAATGTTCATCGCTTCGGAGGACTCCACCAACTTCGCCCGACCGAGTTTGCGATCCCAGAGGATGGTGAACTCGGAATATTGGCCGGTGACTTTTTGGGCAACACCCCCCACGTTCGAATTGCTCCCTGCGGGCGGATGCGTGTCTCCTTTGCCTTTGATGACCGCGGAGGTGTCGTTGATTGTCTTGAGTTCCCAATGGATCTTCGTGTGGGCGCCGCCAATGCCGCCAAGAGTCAACGGCAAGATTGTGTTCCATGTGTCGCCGACGCTTCGCACGGGAATGTTCGAGCCTCCGCTGAAAACATCTTGCGCGACACTGCGAAACCACTGTTCGTTCCATACTCCTGCGATGAGTTCAAAGCCGGGCGTGTCTTCGACGAGTCGTTGGATCTCCCGCCCGCCGACGATGGATGACACCTGTCCGGCGCTGGTCAGCCGGACCGTCACCACCGATTCCGCGACACGCCTGATCGCGCGAATGAAAAATTTGTCATCGGGCAGCCCCGCGTCCCGCTCGGTGTCATAGGAAAACCGTTCGCTCTTTGCAGGAATCGCGTCAACGGTGATGCGGTCAAAACTGATGTCAAGCTCGGCGCCGCCGTTGGGCAACAGCCGAGTGACGTTGAAGCGAAGCTCCGTGAACATCTGCAGCGACACGACCCCTTCGTCGAAAGAGTTGTACCGCTGCTTCTGCGTCATCGTCAGTTCGTGCCCATATCGCATCGGCTCATCGACGACGTACCGCGGCGTGAGGTCGATGGTGTCTTCTGCGATCGCAGGCTGAGCGACGGCGCCGACGGCGGAGCACATGAAGAGGGGCAGGAATAATCGCGCAATTGTGTGACTCATGGTTGATGAAATGATACGTCCAGCGAATGAA
>CAYMQF010000161.1:0-3018 GCA_964392425.1 uncultured Phycisphaeraceae bacterium | reverse complement strand
CGGCTCCAGTCGCACGAACTTCCCATGAGCATGAGTTGGTTGGTGATGCGTGCCTGGTATTCATCTTTCCATTCTTGAACGCGCGCGATGAACTCATCTCGGTCCCATTGGATGCGGGGCTTGCCGCCTTGCGCGAGGATGCGTTTTTCGACGACGGTTTGCGTGGCGATGCCCGCGTGGTCGAAGCCTGGCATCCACAGCGTTTCATGCCCTTTCATCCGGTGCATGCGCACGAGGATGTCCTGCAGCGTGTTGTTGAGAGCGTGGCCCAGGTGCAGGGCGCCCGTCACGTTGGGGGGCGGAATGAGCACGCAGTAGGGCGGCTTGCCCGCGGGATTGTCCTTAGATCGGACCCGTTTGGGGTTCGCATGGAAAGCGTCTGCGGATTCCCACCGTAGGCGGATCCGTTCTTCATGGTCCGCGGGGTTATAGGCCTTTGGAAGCCCCGCCTCGGGCTGATCGGGGTTTGGCTGTTTTCTCTTGCTGGTCGTGGTCATAGAGTCAGCAGTCTACCCTGTCGATACCAAATGGTGAATATGCCAAACACGCCGCCACGATCTCGAACGATTCAACTGCTGCTTTTGACGGCAGCGCCTGTTGTGACATTGGCGTTGATCGCTGTTCTCGTGGTGCGTGCGTTTACGGGGGCGGGGCCGACTGAGTCGGGCGCCTCGACGGTGGAGTCGGCTGTTCAGTATCAGCAGGAGGTTGACGACGCGATCTACAAGGCTCGCAAACTCAGTCTGGAGAATCGGCCAGCACAAGCGGAGGCAGTGCTTCGCGATGCGATCAAGAGCCATTCATCGGACCCGGACCTTCGCGTGGCGCTGGGGGAAACGCTGCTGAAGCTGGACCAACCCACCGAGGCGTACAAGCAATACAACCAGGCGATCGGTCTGACGAAGGACAGCGCGGAGTTGCACTTTGCCACGGGGACTGTCGCGAGCGTTGCGGGTCTGTTTGAGCGAGCGGAGCAGCATTACAAGATGGCGCAGATACTGGACCGCGCCAATCCGAAATATCCTTTGTATCTCGGGCAGATCGAACGCAAGCTGGGGCGCGTTGATGCGGCGCGAGCCAGCCTGATCCGGGCAGCGGCGCTGGAGCCTGAGCTGGCGATTGCGTGGGGCGCGCTGGCGGATATGGATTTCGCAGACAACAAACTCAGTATGGCGCAGCACTATCTCGACAAGGCGCTCGAGCTGGAGCCTGCTTCGCCGGCGTGGCGACTTTTGCAGGCGAGAATCCTTCGGCGCCTGGGGCAGCCCGAGCAGGCGGCGATCATCCTCGAAGCGATGACCGAAGAACTGGACAACCCGGATCCGATGATCCTTCGCGAGCAGGCGCTGTGCATGGGTCTGCTTGGTCGGCAGGATCAGGCGGTCGCGCTGTACGACCGTGCCGTCGCGATTGGGCATCCCGATCGAAAAACCTTTGCCCAGCTCAACTACGAGGCGGCTCTCTGGCATGAACGTCTCGATGAACGCGCCCAAGCGCTGATGTATGCGAAAAAAGCGGATGAACTGGGCGATGACCGAGCTGGGGCTGTCCTGAAAAGGTTGGCTTCCAAGTAAACATGCAGCGTGTGGATCGCCGGCGCCTATACTCGGCGCTGTGATGGACGACACGCTGCGAATCAACGAGATTTTTTATTCGATCCAGGGGGAGTCGACGCGGGCTGGCGAGCCTTGTGTTTTTGTGCGCCTTGCGGGGTGTCACCTGCGCTGTGCGTACTGCGACACAGCGTATGCGTTCCATGAAGGCGGAACGCGGACTGTTGACGAAATCATCGAGGAAGTGTGTTCGCACCCGTGCGATTGTGTTGAGATCACGGGCGGTGAGCCGTTGCTGCAGAAGCGCGTTCACGGGTTGATGTCGCGGTTGTGCGATTTGGGAAAGACGGTTTTGCTTGAAACCAGCGGCGCCTGTGATATTGGCGAGTGCGATCGGCGCGTTGTGCGCATCGTCGATGTCAAAACGCCCGGCTCGGGCGAGGCGGACCGGATGGATTGGTCGAACATGGACAAACTCGCTGCACAGGATGAAGTGAAATTTGTCATCACTGATCGCGCGGATTATGAGTGGGCGACGGGTGTGATTGTCGATCATGATCTTGTTGCGAGGGTCGCAGCGGTGCTGATGTCGCCTGTTTTTGAGCAGAGCAAAGGGGACGACATCGCGGGAGCTGAAGGGCTGGAGCTCGCGGAATTGGCTTCGTGGATTTTGGAGGATGGGCTGCGCGTCCGGCTGCAGCCTCAGATTCATAAGTTCATCTGGTCGCCGACGGCGCGCGGCGTGTAGTGACCCGCGAGAGCCTCTACAATGGCGCCATGCGAGCACGCCTGTCCAAGTCGTTCACTTTCGAGGCGGCTCACTTTCTGCCTACGTTTCCAGAGGGGCACAAGTGTAGACGGCTGCACGGGCACTCTTTCAAAGTTGAAGTGATTGTTGCGGGGGAAGTCGATCCCGAGAAGGGCTACCTCGTTGATTACGGCGAGATCAAACGCGCGGTCAATCCCATCTGCGACCTGCTCGATCATCGGCTGCTCAATGACATCGACGGGCTCGACAATCCGACGAGCGAGATGATTGCGTTGTGGCTCTGGGAAAAGCTCTGTGAGCAACTTCCATTGCTCGCAGAGATCATCGTGCATGAGACGTGCACCAGTCGGTGTCACTATCTCGGGCCGGTCAACTGACAAACTTGGGGCCGGGTCAACACATCGGCGCCGATCATTTTTCGCTCGATACTTGAGTGAGCTGTGTCGTTGTGGAAGCAGGTTCGATGACTCGCGTCACACGGGTTTGTCCTGCGGTGAAGGGGCGCCAGATTCGATCGGTGCTGTTGTCGACGCGCATCCGTGAGGGGAACGTCGGGGCGGACTCATCGCGGTGCAGGCGGATCGTGGCGCGAGGATTGACCTGAGTGGAAGCCAACTCGCGGTCGTATTGATATCGCGGGTTCACATGCGTGCGAACTTTGAGGACCCATCCTTGCTCGCGGAGCCAGATGTTTTG
>CAYMQF010000160.1:0-3165 GCA_964392425.1 uncultured Phycisphaeraceae bacterium | reverse complement strand
GCGTCCGGCTCCAGCTCGTTGATCCGGTCGATCAGCTTCCGCACCATCCCATAATGCCAGCGCGTGTGCGTGAAGACAATGCGAGGCAGTTCGAGATGGTCTTCTTCTTCGGGCAGTGCGTCCCGCTGAACAATCTTTCCTTCACGGACCAATTCGCTGAACTCATCATTGAGCCGACTGACGGCTTCATCGCGGACGCGTTGACGGATGCGAATCACAAAATCGTCCCGCACATATCGCGACGAGTGGAAGTTGCGGTAGAAGCGCTGCACATGGTCAGCAGCGTCTGCGGGGCTTGACGCGATGTACAACAAGTTGAGATCGTCTTCGCTGACAAACTCCCCTTCGAGCAGGGCGCCTTTGACGAGTTCTTTCCATTTTTTCCAGTATGTGCCGTCCTTCCCTTCGAGGAGGACGACGGGGATCATGGACGACTTGCCGGTTTGGATGAGTGTGAGCACTTCGAATGTTTCGTCCATGGTGCCGAATCCGCCTGGGAAGACGGCGACGGCGTTTGCCTGGCTGACGAACATCAACTTGCGCGTGAAGAAATATCGAAACGTGATGAGTTTGGAGTCGCCCGCGATGACGGTGTTGGCGGTGGTCTCAAAGGGAAGGCGGATGGCCAGCCCGAAGGAAGATTCCCGCCCCGGGCCGACGTGCCCTGCTTTCATGATGCCGTCGCCTGCTCCCGTGATGACGGCCCAGTCGCGCAGCGCCATCAGGCTGGAGAACTCCACGGCTGCTTTGTAATCGGGATGGTCTTCGGGGGTTCGTGCTGAGCCGAAAATGCTGATCTTTCGCACGAGGGGATAGCGCGCGAAGACGCGAAACGCATGGCGCAGCTCCTTCATCGTTGAAGCCATCAGCTTGAGCTCGCCGCGATCGCGCCCGTCTTGAAGGAGCTTGAGGGAGGCGAGAATCATCTCGCGGATGAACCGGGAGTCGGAGTCGTTTGGATCGCCGCCCGCTTGGGCGATCAAGGCGTCCACCGGCCCGGAGATGGCGGGGTCCTTGATGGACAGGCGAGGCGGCTGGTTGGGTTCAGATTTGCTCATGGGTAGTTCTCACACCTAGATCGGTCATCGAGCGCAGGAAGATCAATCAGGCTCACCAGTAGGGGGCGTCGTTCTTTTGGAAGGCTGTCGATCGTTGTTGAGCCCGAGCAGTCGGGAGAGCCATCGGCGGGGGGATGAAAGCTGCACAGCGCTGAAGCGCGGGCTTGCGAGCGTTCCCCGGACGCGCGTGGTCAGCAGTTCATTGCGGAGAGCGTCAAAGAGGATGCTGAGCACGGGGAGTCGGCGGTTGCCCGTGGTGCTGAAGCGGAGATCGAGCGCCATGTCAGGGGTGGTCACCGTTCCGACGCCGATGACGGACAACGTCGGGGACACCGCGAGGATTCGATCGAAGGTGAGTGTGTCGCCGGTCATGGTGAAGCTGGCTCGCGCGTAGTCGAGCGATTCACTTGCAGATGGGATGAGGTTTCCGATTTCGAGGAGCTTCATCACGAGGGGGAGCCGGGCAAGCTCCCCGCCGAGGATGCGTATGTCGCCTGCTCCTTGGACGGCGCTTGACGAGGAGAGGTCGCCGCCGAAAACCATTGACCCATCGATGTGCCCTCGCCGCCCTTGTGGGGGTGGCTCTTGATGAGTTCCTTCACTCGTGAAATCCTGCATCGCCAAAGCAAGATCGATACCCACGGCTCGGACGTCAAACTCGTAATGCCCCGGCGATTGGGTGGAGGAGTTGATGTCTTCGATGGCGCCTTGCGCCCAGATTCGCCCGCCATGCGATTCGCCGACCAGGTCGATGTCCAGCGTGCGGAGATTTTGATTGGAAGAACGAACACTCGCAGCGACATCGCTGACCATCAATCCTGCTGCGAGGAGACCGTCGAAGCGAAGGTCTGCGTCAATGGAGATTGCCGAGACGCGAGGCGGGCGGTTGGCGACCAGGTGGATGTCGCCGTCGGCGTTGGTGAACGATGTTCCTGCGTCGATCCGCGCGCCTTTGAGCTGCAAGTCGCCCTCGAAGCGGACGCCATCTCGAAAACCCGCGCCCACGTCGGCGCCTGCGGATGGAGCGTTGATGGAGAGCGTTGCGTTGTTGAGCGAAAAACCTTCGTCGACGCCCACATCGAATCTTCGCGCAAAGTGAGCGACCTCTGCGGGAAGTAGCGCGACGAGATCGTCTGTGAGTTGGTCGCCTTCGACGGTGAACTGCACATCGACACCGGGCGTGGCGCCGGCGAACCATCGGCCGTCCGCGTTGATCGACCAGTGCGCTGCGCGTGTGCGCCAGTTGTTTATGGCGCCGCCCTCGGGGCCGATCGTGATTTCACCCGACTCGAAGTCCAAAGCGACCCGGGCGCCCAGACGATCAAAGCTCAACGAGCGCGGGCGGGCGAATCCATCGGTAAAATGCCATTTTCCTGCTGAAAGCTGCAGTGAAAGGGAAGCATCCACACGTCCGCGCGGGTTCGCATTATCAAAGCGCATCGAGGCGGCGGGGGCGAATCGCGAGAGGGCGGCGGCGACAACACTCGAGCCAATGGGAAGGTTGGTGGTGTTGACGGAGAGTGTTCCGTCGCTGCCTGTGAATGAGAAATCGCCCGCAGCGGAGAGCAGGCCCGGCGAGGGTGAGTTGAGTGTGCGTACCTCAAAGGAAAGATCATCGAGAACGATCCGTTCGGGCTCGACGATCACTCGGCCTTGCATAGGTGTGAGCGTAGATTTGTTATCTGCTGAGCCGACCGTGAGATCGCTGGCGGGCGCCAACTCAAACGTGTAGCTGGGCTCGTCATCGCTGATGGAGATTCGCCCAGCTAAGACGAGGCGGCCGGTGATTGGGAAGTTGCTGTGCGTGTTTCTGAGCCAATCAGCGGTTTGGGAATCAAATGCGTTGATCAATTTTTCGATTGGCTCTTCGATGCGGAACGATTCGCTCCACACCGAAATATCAATGGGAGATGTGCTTTCATTGAGAGATGTCAGTGAAAAATGAATCGGGCTTTCGCCAGCGGTGGCGCCTGCGTCATCGATGCGCAATCCATCGTTGTCGAGCAGCAGTTCGCCGGTGAAGCCATCAATTGCGAGGGCTGCTGCATCCGATTGCCCCGTCGGGCTCAGACGCAAACCCGTCAGCGGGACGGTCACGCGGTAGGGT
>CAYMQF010000159.1:0-3191 GCA_964392425.1 uncultured Phycisphaeraceae bacterium | reverse complement strand
GATCGCTGAGGCCGCGCCTACGAACTGATGCGCGAGCGATTGAGTTGTCGCATCGTCCCCGCCGACCCGGCTGTCCCCTTGCATAAGCGATGCAAAGAATGCGCTTGCATCGCAGACGCCGTCTGCTGCGGTCCATGCCCGCGTCAGGTTGAGCAGTGCATGGTCGTCGCTGCCTGCTGTGAGCCATCGCGCAGCCCAATGTTGTTTGATCCCCAACTCGCGCTCCAACTGCTTCACTTTCTCAGCTGAGAGCGATTCAAGAAACCGCGTAAACGCGAGTCGATGTCGCCTCGTCGAATGCCCCGCGTTGATGATCTCAAAGCCACCAAAGAGCAAGGCACAATGGTGGAACGTCTCGATCGTCAGCTTGCCCCCCAGATCAAAAAGCGGGTGGGCGACTGCATGAGGCAAGTTGTGCTCGCGAAGCCAGCCCGCAAGAGCCTCGGCGTCTTTGCGGAGCCCGAACCGGGCGATCTCCTCGTGCAGCACAGGCGTCAGCTTCCACACAAGAATGTGCAGCGGGCACTGTGTTTGACACAAAACCGTGGAAATCTCCTCCCCAACGATCACCCGATCAAACCCCCGCTCGATGAGCCCCCACGCGCCACAAATCGTGTTGTGATCGGTGATTGCAACGAGGTCCATCCCCCGCGCCAAAGCAAGATCGTGAACCTCTTCAGGCTCAGAGCAACACTCAGGAAACCCCAGCGCATCGAGCCATCGCGTCGCCCCTTTGCTGCTGAACCGTGTGTGCGCGTGCAGATCGACCCGGCACGTCACCTCGCGCCTAGACTCGATTCCATCAGATTGGCGTCCATCGTTGGTCATGCCTATCCACATTGTGCACAAACAAGGAGATCGAGATGCCTAGGCTCACTGTTGTCGACCCCGCAGCCTCCACCGGCAAGGTCAAAGAGATATTCGACGGCCCGCTCAAAGGGAAGCACCTCAACATTTTCAAGGGGATCGCCAACTCCCCCGCAGCACTGCAAATGTACCTCGCCATGTCAGGCGCCCTCAAAAGCGGCGAACTGACCAAGGCAGAGGCTGAGGTTATTCAACTCGCCGTCGGCGAGGCGAACGGGTGCGGCTATTGCACCGCTGCCCACACCATGGCTGGAACCAAGGCGGGGCTCACCACAGAGCAAGCCATCGGCGCCCGCCAAGGCCGAATCGAAGGCGATCCAAAGCTCGACGCTATCGCCCGCTTCGCCGTCGCGATGCATGAGAAAAAAGGCTTCGTCAGCGACGATGATCTCAACAAAATCCGCAGTGCAGGCTACTCCGATTCTCACATCGTCGAGATCGTCGCCCACTACGCCCTTGCGACATTCACCAACTATCTCAACCACGTCAACGAGACGGTGGTGGACTTCCCTGAGCCGCCCAAGATCGACTGATCCCCGCCCGATCGGCTGTCCGCATACACTTCGCCCATGGTTGACACCGCTGACAGCTCGACGCACGTGGCGATGTATCCCGGTTCGTTCGATCCGCCGACGCTCGGCCATCTCGATGTCATTGCGCGCGGGCGTCGGCTCTTTGACAAAGTGATCGTCGCAGTCGGACATCACCCCGGCAAGGATCAACTCTTCACTGCCGACGAGCGCGTTTCAATGCTCGAATCATTGGTCTCGCAGTTAGTGCGCGACGAACCCCCAGGCGCCCCCATCGAGGTTCGTTCGTTTTCCGGATTGACGGTGGACTTTGCTGGCGAGGTCCACGCCTCAGCTATTTTGCGAGGCATCCGCAATATGTCCGACCTCCAAAACGAAGTTCAGCAGGCGATCACCAACCGCGAAGTCGCCGGGCTTGAGACGGTCTTCGTCGTCGCAGGGCAGAACTTCGCGTACACGTCGTCAAGCCTGATCAAACAGATCACCGCGATGGGCAAGGACCTGTCGGTGCTCTCTTCGATGTGCCCGGCTCTTGTGATTGAACAACTGCGCCTCAAGAAACAGGAACAGCCGGCTGCGCTCCGCCGCCTGATCGATCACGAATGACGGAGCTGCGCATCATCAGTATCGGCGCCTTGCCTGCTCACCCCCTGTGGAATGAGCGCGCCCCAGTCCGTACCGGGCATGCGACCACGACGCTGCTGCGCCAAGACGACGCGGTGATCCTTGTTGACCCGGGGCTGCCCGGCGACATCATCGCTGCCCGACTGAGCGAGCGCGCGGGGATCGCGCCCAAAGACATCACGCATGTGTTTCTCACTTCGTTTCGGCCTGACGTATGGCGCGGGGTCGAGGCGTTCGCCGATGCTGCATGGCTGATTCACGAGCCTGAGCGCGAAGCGGTCGGTGCATTCCTGATCGCCCAACTCAAACACGCCAACGACGCTGAAGATCAATCGCTCGTCGACATGTTCAGCAAAGACATCGCCATTCTCAAACGCTGTACACCAGCACCGGACCAACTGGCGAAGGATATCGACCTCTTCCCACTGCCCGGCGTCACGCACGGCTTGTGCGGGCTGATCGTTAGCTCTCCCGCGTCCACCACCGTGATCTGCGGCGACGCGATCCCGACTGTCGAGCATCTCGAACAAGGCAAAGTGCTGCCGTCGTGCGCCAACGTCGACCTTGCCAAAGCGTCACTCATGGAGGCTGTCGAGATCGCCGACCAGCTTGTTCTCGGGCGCGACAACATGGTCCCCAACCCGTCGCAACGACCTTTCTGACTGACGCTTGCGAGGAGCACCGTTGAAGACAGCGCGATTGAACCAAACTTGGATCGGCGACGACATCGGTTCTTCGGCACGAGTCAGTTGGCGCGGACTCACGATGGCAGTGCTGTTCTTCCTCGCTGTCGCCGGCACACCTTCGCAAGCGCAAGACATCTCGGCCCCTGACACCAAACCCAATGCAGCCATCAACCTCGCTGATCTCCCGCCTGAGATTCGTCTGGGTGTGCGTGTTGAAGTCACACGTCGACGGTTGCCCGTGGCGCCGATCGTCGTTGTGGTGCCCGACGCTGCAAGCTATCTCGACGCGATCGGGCACTGGTCCCTTCAAGTTCGGTTCCCGGTGTTGATCTACGACGGGTCTGCAGAATCTCTTGAGCAAATCGCCAAGTTTGTGCGCGCCTTCGAGCCTGAACGAGTGGTGCGATGGGCTGGCGATTCGAGCGCAGCCCATTCCGAACCGGCGAATGTTGTTTCAGCACCAAGCACTGACAAGATCGACGAC
>CAYMQF010000158.1:0-3227 GCA_964392425.1 uncultured Phycisphaeraceae bacterium | reverse complement strand
CTGAAGGTGATGACGTTGCCCCGGCCGACCCGGCTGTGCGCCATGAAGGGTGTCCCCGCCACGCGCTCGATGTTGCGCTGCGACGCATATCCACCAACGAAGGGAGCTTCGTCGAACCTCGCCACGATGTATGAGTCATCGCCGAACGACAGAGTCCGATCGCCGAACTTGAGAACGCCCGTCCAGTCGCCTGCCCCAGCCGCCAGCGGATGCGTCGAATCGATCGTTGCTTTGAACATCGCGCCGGGGATGTTGTCCTCAGCATTGCGGTCCTTTCGCTCTTCATAGGACAATTCATTAGGTTTGGCGCGCTCATCCTCGTCCCCCTTAGCCTCTTCTTCATCGTCGTCGCTCTTGACAAGATTCTCATACGCCCACTCGGAGCTTCGACCGATAGCGACCACCGTTCCGCCACCTCGCACCCACTTCTTCAGTTCCTTGAGCGTGCCATCGCTGATCGCGCTCCCAAGCCCGCGCGCTTGAGGCACAACCAGAACGTTGTAATCCTCTTGCAGCGCGCGCCCAAGATCGTCGACATTGACTGCAGTGTGCGCGATGGGATATTGCACGTCGAGATAGTGCCACATCTGTCCAAACGAATACGACGACATCGGCTCGCCGCGAAGAATCATCACGCTCGGCATCTCCCAATGGCCGTTGTCATTGGCGCCGAGCACATGGCCCGCCGTCGTCATGCTGCTGCCCGTCTTGTGGACATTGATTCTCGCATCGAGCAAGTCAGAAACGAACGCCTCCAGGTCGGCGTGCCCATTGCGCATCGCGTACACAATCATGCTGCCCATTGAGAATTGGAGATCGTCGATTGCGATCGCATCGCCCGTCCGCCGAGCGATGATGTCGTGCTTGACCGCGACTCCCACCGCCGCCGGAAAATCGTGCTGCGCAGCGTCAATGATGATCGCAACTTCGCCTTGGCCCGACACGCTTGCTGCAGCGCGTTTCCAGTTCTTGAGCCGACGCATCGGCGGGTTGAACTCTTCCAGCGTGTACGCCCCTTCCATTCCAAATGAAATCGGCACGCTCCAGCCTGATATGTCGTACGTTTCGATGTCTGTCACAACGGTTCGCCGTTCGAAAATAGCCCGCGCCAAACGCCCCATCGGCTGCGCTGCGGGGATCACCCATGTGCCAGCGGGGAGCGTCGCGATCTCTGCCGCTTCACCCGTTCGATAGGAGGACAAGCCAGGCGCCTTGCTCTCTTTCGTCAGCTCATAAATCTCGATGCCGTGAGGCGTGCACAGATCCCACACACGCTCGAGCATCGCAGGATCATTGTCAGCCATCAGAAAAAAGAACCGCCCGGTGCTGTCGTCGGGAGTCATCGACTCCGTGTAGAACCGGCGAAATCGCTCGAGTTGCCCTTGCCGATGGTCAGCGGTCGTCTCCAGGTAAGACATGCTCGTCAGAAAATGATTTCGCACCCGATCGGTCAGCGTCAGCGTGTTGTGATCGTCGAGTTCAATCGCCAGACCGGCCCGTCCATGCCCCGCCTGCTCACACAACATGCCCACGGCGCCGTGATACACAGGCATCACCTTCCCATAGCCGGGATAGAGATAATCAAAACGCTCGCGGGTCGCATAGGGCAGACCGTTTCGGTCGAAGACTTCAGCATTGGCGTCGCCGTAGAGAGCGATCCACTCGCGCGTCTCCGCGGGAACGTTGACGTTGTACGGGTCTTCGCCAGCCCCAAAGAAGTAAGGCGAGCGATACCCCTGCTCGTGATAATCAATGTGCAACTGAGGCTTGATCGTCGTGAACAGCGCGATGCGCGCCCGGGACTCAGGCTGCGCCATCCACAACCAATCACGGTTCAGATCAAAGTAATAATGGTTCGTGCGACCGCCCGGCCACGGTTCGCTGTGCTCCGCCGCCTCAACTCTCGGGTTGGGAGTCTGCCCGACCACGCCTCGATACCAGTTGACATACCGATCGCGCCCGTCGGGATTGATCATCGGATCGACGATCAGCACCACTTTGTCGAGGATGTCGCGCACTTCAGCGTTGCGCGCACTGGCCATCGTGAAGACCACCTGCATCGCAGCTTCACTGCTGGACGCCTCGTTGCCATGGACGTTGTACGAAAACCAGACGATGGCTGGGTTGTTCTGGGCGATTTTACGCGCCCGCGAATCGCTCGTCGATGGATCCGTCAACTCAAGATTGGCTGCGAGAATCTCATCGAGGCGTTCCAGATTCTTCGGCGACGAAACAGTCAGATAGTGCAGCGATCGGCCCTCATTCGTCCGCCCGTACATCGCCGCATTGACACGATCGGACGCCTCAGCGACGGCGTAGAGATACCCAATAACATCAGCATGCTGAGTGAATCGCGTTCCGATCGTCCAGCCCAGCCACGATTTGGGAGATGGAATGGTCGGGTCGTATTCGAGCCCGCCGAAGTAGTCGAAAGGATTGCCCGACGCGTTGTCAGGAGCGACCCCCTGCACCGCAGCCGCAACCGCGCGGAGAGGCGCGATCGTACGAGTTGGCTGCGCGACCGCTGAAGCGCAACTGAAAAGACCAATGCAGAGAGACACAAGAACCATTGTGTGTAGAACGGAAACTTCGGGTCGGCGCATCGCTGCCTCCTCGATGGTGTGAACAGATGGTGTGAACAAGAAAAGTTCGGTGGTGGTGTCGTCAATCACAGATGGCCAAATCGTACCAGTTCTTTCAACCGCACACGGCGCCGCTCACAGCACCTGCTTGGCGCCCGCTTTCTCCGATGGAGTCACCACCGCAGGAATACGCAGCTTCTCCACGATGCGATTGAACTCAGGCAGATCGTCGCGCTGGATCTCGTCAAGCAGGTCCAGTTGAGCTTGCAGGAGCCGCGACAGGCGCCAATACACCTTTTGCGATTGCTCGGTCGGCGGGAAATCCCCATCAACGGAGTACGCCAAGGCGCCGACTCGATCATTGATTTTGATCGGATAATTGAGGGGATCTTGCGGCGACTTCGACTTTGTCTGAATGATGACTTCTTCGATCGCTTTGAGTTTGTCGAGCAGTTTCGTACTTGCAGACTTCAACTCATCCGCAAGGTCCGCTGCCTTGGCTTGCTTCATGGATTGGTTGATCTGCTTACGGATGGATCGAATGTCGTTGACCGCACGGTGCGCATCAGAGAGCGTGTCGTTGATTTGCACAAGCAACGCAAACTGTTCTTCATACTCTTTTTGCGTCGTGTCAACGCGCGGATC
>CAYMQF010000157.1:1493-3290 GCA_964392425.1 uncultured Phycisphaeraceae bacterium | reverse complement strand
CTCTGGCGCGATCAGTGAATCAGTGAGGTTGCTTTTTCGATGGCCTCGACGACTTGCCGGAGTTGGAACGGCTTTTTCAGCACGCTGTCGAATCCTTGATTGCGGAGTTGGCCGATCTGGCCGTCCGTCAGGCGATTGGACATCGCGATGATGCGCGTCAACTGCAGGTCGTCGCAGGATCGGATCAGCTTGGTGATTTTCTCAGCACTGCCGCTTTCCAGATGGAGGTCTAGAAGGATGACGTGGGGCTTGAGCTTTTGGCAGTAGAGCCCGGCGCTGAAGCCGTCGTGGGCTGTTTGAACCTGGTAGCTGGTCTGTTCCTGCAGCAGCGAATCGAGCGTTGAGAGAATGTCGGCGTCTTCGTCGATGATGAGCACACGGATTTGCCCGGTGTTCAGCCCGTCGAGCGGGATGTGGTGCTCTTTCATAAAACGGACGAGCTGCTGGAGCGGGATTCGGCGGTCTTTCGAGCCGGGGATCCGATAGCCTGTGAGTTGGCCTGAATCGAACCATTTGCTGACGGTGCGCGGGGCAACGTTGCAGATCTTGGCGACTTCGCCGGTCGTGAGAACTTCTTTTTCGTGCTGCATGGATCTCCTCCCATTTCCTCTCAACGCCAACTCCAATGGCGCCTGTGCGTGCCTGTGACGAATCGGCGGATCATGCGGGCGGCTGAAGGGTGCGTTGATGCTCTGCGCACAAATCCAGCTATTGGGACGCGTTATGCAGATCTTGGGGGTTTTCCCGACGCGATTGAGTCGGGCAATCTGCTGAGGGCAATGGCAGGTTCGGCGCCCGTCGGACTGTGTGTATCCAGCCTGGAACCACTCCTATAAGGGGTAGCGGCGATCTTTTGGTCCGGTATCTGGTCCGGTATTGAATCCGGTGTTGATGGAGGGCCGCCCTGATTGGCGAGATCCCGAATCCACAGGTACAGTGCCTGACTCGCGGTTTGACGGGATCCGCCGACCCGATTGAGCCGTATACAACTCTGAAGCCCCGGCGTCGGACGGTGTCGGTGTCGCTCTACTTGTCTCGTGAATGAACCTGTTTTTGGGTTTCAGGGAGGCGCCTTGCTGGCCCGCTTGATACCCCAAACTGATTGTGAAGGAATGTGACCGTGCCGAGCCTGAATCGATCTCTTGTTCTTGGCCTAGTCTTGGTCGTTTCGCTGCTGCCAGTGGGACGAGCGATGGCGCAGGACCGGCAACCGACCAACAGTGAACTCCTCGACGATTTTCGTCACTATGTAATCACTCGGCAAGATGAACTCGCACAGGCGGCCGCCACGGCACTCCTGTCGCACGGGCTGACTGCTGAGGAGTTCGTCGGGCTCGTCGAAGACTCCCGCTTTGGCGTCGATGGCTTCGAGCAAGCAATCCGCAAAGGTGTCTTCATCGACAGCGTTGAACTCGTCGCCTCCCAACTCGAACAACTCTATGAGCAGGGTCGGCGGGACAAGGCTCGCAATCCCGACGAAATCGCACAGAATATTTCATTGCTGGCAGGCAGCCAACGAGGTCGAATCCTCGCGACCAACCGCCTTCGCTTTGCTGGGGAATATTCGGCGCCTCAACTGCTGCAGGTGCTTCTGGCGAAAACCAATCCCGTGCTCGAAGCCGAAGTGGAAAAACTGCTGATCAGCATGGGTGCGGACGTCGTCGCCCCGCTCTCTGCGGCTCTGCTCAAGGTGGACCACGTCGTGCAGGAACAGCTTGCACGAATCCTCGGCGCCACCCAGCATCCCGCAGCGCTCGCCCCGTTGTACGAGCTTGCCACCACGACCGATGAGGACGC
>CAYMQF010000157.1:0-1393 GCA_964392425.1 uncultured Phycisphaeraceae bacterium | reverse complement strand
GAAAAAGCGCTCAAGCTGGATCCAACGAACCTTCGAGCTGAGATGCTTTGGGTCGGCGCCAACTTCGAGCGCGAGATCGACCGCCCCGAGGGATACGACAACCCGATCTACCCATCCAATAATCGCAATGCTCTGTATTACGCAGTCGCAGCAGGTCCAGCCGTCACTCAGGAAGTGCTCGCGCGAGCGATGTCCGATCACAATACGCCGCTGGCTCGGCGGGTGATTGGCGCGCTGCGACGAAGCGCCGGGGGCGCCGCTCTTCAGGCGGGGTTCAGCGGTGGCAAGCCGTTGCTTGACGCACTCTCCTACCCCGATCGACGTGTGCAGTATGAGGCTGCCCTCGCGCTGGGAGCCGCCAATCCGGCGAGTTCGTTCCCCGGCGCCGATCAGGTGGTTCCGTTGCTTGCCAGTGCGATTCGCAATGGTGAAGACTTGTTTGCCGTCGTTGTTTCGCAGGATGTCAAACGTCAGCAAGAGCTTGCGACGTTGCTGCAGGCAATGGGCTACACGGTGTTGTCGCCTGGCTCGTCACTTATGGAGATTGGTTCGGCGATCGCTGAGGCGCCCGGTGTGGATGTCATCGTCGCCGACCTGTTGACCAACTCGGCAGAGGACCTGATTGAAGATGCACGGTCAAGCTCGCGTTTGGTTGCGACGCCGATCCTGATGTTGTTGCCAGCCAGCGGCTGGGCTCAACTGCGCACCCGGTATGACAACGATCCGCTGACGGAGCTTCGTCGGGAAGGGATCAACGACGGTGAGTTGCTCGAATCTGTAAAGCAGTTGGTTCGTGCCGCTGCGGGGCCGCCGATGGGCGCGGGCGACACCGCTCGATACACATCGCAGGCACTGTCGGTGTTGTCCGATCTTGCCATGACGGGAAGCGCCGCATTCAACGTGGAGGATGCTTCCGCTTCATTGATCGCAGCTCTTGATACGGTTGGCGCGGGCGACCGCCTGCAGATCGCGATGATTCTCTCGCATGTCAGTCAGGGGCGGGCGCAAGTGGCGATCATGGATGCAGCATTGAAATCATCTGAGCCCGACCGTGTGGCGATGATCGAGACAGTCGAGCGATCGGTCAAACTGTTTGGCGACCAGCTCCAGCCTCGGCAGATCAAAAACCTTGTCGAGTTGGCGACTGATGCTGACACACAGACAGCGACGGCCGCTGCTGCACTGATGGGGGCGCTCAACCTCCAGAGCGGCGAGTTTCTCGACCTGATCCGCGCTTCGCGGTAAATCCGTGAGAGTCGCGATGGATCAAAGATAAAAAAATGATTGTGACGAAGCCCACGGATTTGAATCCGTGGGTTTTTGTTGATGGATGCGCTGAGTGTGTTCTCCAAGCACAACTCAGAATCCCTCTCCCCAGCCCTCTCTCCATGGG
>CAYMQF010000156.1:0-3560 GCA_964392425.1 uncultured Phycisphaeraceae bacterium | reverse complement strand
CGGACCCCGCGACCGCGATCGCTTCGCTCCAGCTCGACCGCGAACCGATCGACGATTGAGCTGAACTGGACTGTTTAGACTGAGTGACAAACGGATCGCAGTGTCTCTATACTCATCGCCATGGGTTGGGTCATCGCACTCCTATCGCTGGCGGTCGTGGCGTACTTCGTCATCCGAACCGCTGCACAGGCGCTCGAGCTCACCGGGCTTTCCAGGGATGCCGCTCGTTTCCAATCGCTGTCGGCTTTCTTTGGCGCCGGCTTCACCACGAGCGAATCCGAGTTTGTCGTCTCCCACCCCGTGCGACGGCGAATCATCCGCGACCTCATCGTCATCGGAAACATCGGCCTTTTCTCGATCATCACCTCCGCCGTAGCGCTCATCGCCAATACGCATTCGGACGATCTCGGCTTGCGGCTCGGTATCGTCGCGGGTGTCCTCATCGCGCTCTTCGTTCTGGGCCGGTTCCATATTGTCACTCTGATCATCGACAAGTCGGTGCGGTACGCGCTGGAGCACACGGGCGCCGTCCGCGCTCTTGATTATGAACGCCTGCTGGGTGTTCATCATGGGTTCAGTGTTTCCGAAGTCGCGATCGAAAAAGACAGTTGGCTTGACGGCGAAACACTCGCTGGGGCGAAGCTCCGAGACGAAGGCGTCAACGTTCTTGCCGTGCAAAAACCCGACGGCGCCTTTGAAGGATCACCTCGAGGCGACACCTTGGTCCACGCTGGCGAAACACTCATTATCTACGGGCCAGACAAGGCGATCCATCACCTCGCTTCGCGCGCAAGCGGAGACGCCGGGCGAGCGGTGCATCTGCAAGCCGTCGAGTCATTCCAGAAAGGCGCCCTCTTGATCGGCGGCCAACGCGACCAGACCGACACCGGCCGGTAGACTTCAACTGTGACGACGCTGCAATCACATCCAACTGCCCAGTCGCTTGCGGAGAACGTCGCTGAGCTTCACCAGGTGAGCAAGGTTTACTACAAGCCGGACGGCTCGGTGCTGGTCGAAGCGCTCAAAAGCATGGACCTCTCCATCACGCGTGGCCAATACACCGCGATCATGGGCGCCTCCGGCTCGGGCAAGTCGACGCTGATGAACATCCTCGGCTGTCTGGACCGCCCCACCAACGGCGTCTTTCTGCTGGACAATCAGGATGTTTCGACGATGGATGATGAGTCGCTGAGCCATTTTCGCGGGCGAACCATCGGCTTTGTCTTTCAGTCGTTCAACTTGATCAGCCAGTTGACGATTGAGGAAAACGTCGAAACGCCTTTGCTCTATCAGGGTGTGCACAAACACGAACGCCGACGGAGGGCGATTGAAAAACTTGATCTCGTTGGATTGGGCGATCGGCTCGGCCATCGGCCCAGCGAACTGTCAGGCGGTCAGCAGCAGCGCGTCGCCGTCGCCCGGGCGCTCGTCAGCGATCCCGTCATCCTCATGGCTGACGAACCCACGGGAAACCTCGACTCCACCACCGGCGAATCCATCCTCAAGATGATCGACGACCTCCATGCGGAGGGTATGACGATCATCATGGTGACGCACGATGTTCGCATCGCTGACCGCTGCGAGCGACTGATCCGCCTGCGCGATGGCCTCATCGAGAGCGACACTTTTCACACTCCGGTCACCTGAAGCTGCCCTCGGATCTGCCGTGTGAAGGGCGCCTCCCCGACCGCTAGAATGTCGCCCACAGTCAGGCGGCCAGGTTCGGCGCCATCGACTGCCCGTGAAAGGATTTCTCAATGGCGATATTTTCGAGAAAGGCGCCAACGCGCCCGGTGTCGGTCGAACCACCTTTGTCGGCGCCGAACCAGTCGGACGAAGACAGGCTCTACGCCATCGGTGTCGAGATGCTCACGCTGGCGCGCAGCACCAAAGCGGGGCTTCTGTCGCGCCAATTTTGGTCGGACAAACTCATGGACTGGTCGATGAAGGACCACGCGTTCAAGGTCGAACTTTTTCGTTTTGTCGATGCGTTTCCGATGCTGACGACGCCTGAGATCGTGCACGACCATTTGGTGGATTCGATGTCGCAGGAGGGCGTCACGCCACCGCCCGGCTTTGCGCTGGGGTTGAAAGCGGGAGGCGCTGCGCGAACGATCTTCGCCAACCAAATCTCAAAGCAGATCAAAGGCATGGCGTCCCGCTTCATCGCTGGGACCGATGCGCACTCAGCCTTGCCGACGTTGCAAACCCTGTGGAAATCGGGCGTCGCGTTTTCTGTTGACCTTCTGGGAGAAGCGTGCGTTAGCGATGAAGAGGCGGACCACTACCGCGACAAATATCTCGATCTCGTCACCAATCTTCCTGCTGCGGTCGCAGCCTGGCCGAATGATGATCGACTCGAACGCGACCAGATCGGCGTCGTGCCTCGCGTCAATGTTTCGATCAAGATCAGCTCGCTCGCAGCCAAGTGCAACCCGATCGACACGGCCGGCTCGATCGAACGAATCATGGCGAGATTGAAGCCGATCCTCGAACGCGCGCGTGAAAAGAATGTGCTCATCAACTTTGATATGGAGCAGTTCGAGCTCAAAGACCTGACGCTGACACTCTTTGAGCGCTGCTGTGAGGAGATCGACTTCACCGCGGGGCTCGCGCTCCAGGCATATTTGCGCAGCGGCGAGGATGACGCCCGCCGAGTCTGCCAGTGGGCCAAACGAACGGGTCGCACGGTGACGGTTCGCCTGGTCAAAGGCGCCTACTGGGATTACGAAACGATCCACGCGGAGGAAATGGGCTGGCCCTGCCCCGTCTGGAGTGTCAAGCGCGACACCGACGCTTGCTTTGAGCGCATGACCGACATTCTCCTAGATGCAGCGCCTCGTAGCGCGGGCGAAGCGGGCGTCAAACTCGCGCTCGGCTCCCACAATGTTCGTTCGATCGCAGCGGCGCTTGCTGGGCTGGAACAGCGCAACCTCCCGCGCGAAGCGATCGAACTTCAGATGCTGCATGGCATGGGCGAAACGCTCAAAGACGCAGCGTTGAAGATGGGGTTGCGCGTGCGCGAGTATCTCCCGGTGGGCGAAATGATCCCCGGGATGGCGTACCTCGTCCGCCGACTCCTGGAAAACACGTCCAACGAGTCGTGGCTCAAGGCGGGCTTCCTCGACAACGCCAGCGATGCAGAGTTGCTCAAAAGCCCACATATGCAAAGCAACAGTGGGATGGGCGTCTCGCCCGTCAGCGTTGACCCATCGCTCCGCCATGCTCTCTCGCCAGCAGTAGATGGTGTCGGCGATGGGCGCCCCTTCTTCAATGAATCGCTGCGCGACTTCAGTCAGGCGGAAGAGCGGGAGTTATTTGCAATAGCGGTCGATTCTGCTGTAGTTCCCAAGGTTTCCAGCGATCGAACTCCCGACGATGCGAAGCGTGCGGTGGATGTTGCCTCCAGCTATTTCCCGAAGTGGCGCGACACCGCGCCAGCCAAACGCGCGCGTGTGCTGACCGGCGCTGCTGCGATCATGCGCCGCCGGCGCGATGAACTGGCGGGTGTGATGATCCGCGAAGCGGGCAAAACGTGGAGCGAAGCGGACGCCGACGTG
>CAYMQF010000155.1:0-3670 GCA_964392425.1 uncultured Phycisphaeraceae bacterium | reverse complement strand
CTGAAAATCACTTCCGTCGCGTTTGGCTCGGGACGACGATTCCCCATAGCCCAGCGCTGGCGCCACGAGTGAATGCGCTCCCGGTGGCACTTCTCACTCAGTCTTCGGCGGCCGTTCCAAAATAATCGTCACCGGCCCGTCATTGATCAGCTCCACCTGCATTGACGCGCCAAACACACCTGTCTCAACAGTCAAACCGTGCTCGGTGGCGAGTCTCTCTGCGACATAATCAACGAGTGGCTGCGCAACGTCAGGCGCCGCTGCCCGTGTAAAACTGGGGCGGGTTCCTTTTTTTAGCTCGCCCGCCAGCGTGAACTGGCTGACCACGAGCACGCTGGCGCGTTCATCCACAGCGGACCGGTTCATCTTTCCCGCTTCATCGCTGAAGATGCGCAGCGATGCGATTTTGTTCGCGATCCACTGCGCTTCAGCTTCGGTGTCATGCTGAACAGCGCACACCAGCGCGACCAAGCCGGGACCGATCGTCGCTTCGTGAACACCGCCCTCATGGAGCTGTGCGACGACGCTCGCGCTTGAAACTCGCTGCACCACGGCGATCACGATTCATCATCCATGTCAGAGTTCATCTCGGATTTGTGATGTTTCACATCGAGATAGACGGAGCCTGCTGCGGCGATCAATGCCAGCGCAGCCAGCGCTCCCATCGGTCCACGCACACCGGGCCAGTGGAAGACGGGCGCCGCGATTTGGTGGGCGGCGATTGCGCAGCTCACTGCGATGACTGCAAGCGTCGGCTCACTCAAAACGCGCACGCCTCGCATATTCCGCAGCGATGAATCACCCTTCCGGCGCGCCAAGATCAACGCAACCAACCCCCCCATCGCAACTGCACCAGCTGCGACCAGGCGCGCCATCTCAAGAGGGGTGAATCCGCCAATCACGATTCGATCAACACATCACTGCAGCACTGGAGCTGACCATGCCGAGCCCCTGCTGATCGAGCGCCGCGGCATAGTTCAACAGCCTGACCGATTCAGGCTCCGTGATTTTCAGCGTCGCGACGATCGCGCCGACACTGCACCATCGCGTCGGGTTTTGCATCCACGCCATCGACGCGACCAACTCTTCGGGCTTGCGGTCGAGGGCGAGCTGGAGCATTTCTCGGTCGGTCTGCATGACCTTCTCCCGAAATTCTTTGGCTTGCTCGTTTTCCAGATCCGCGAGTTGCACATTGTCGCCGAACTGAGGCCCGACGTGGCTCAGATCCGCTGAACACACGATCAACGTCTCGCCGGGCGCCTGCTCGATCGCCTGCTTGATTGCTTCAACAAACGGGAGCAGGCCGAGCCCCTCACCGTCGTAGCTTTCGCCGCTGTTGCGCGCGGGGTCGTGAACGAGGGCAGCAAAGATCGGCGGATAGTTCCCCGCCTCGTCGGCGCCAAACACATGCTGAATCCACGGAATCTGCAGTTCGATCGAATGTTCGCGCTCATGATCGAAACGGTTCTCGAAAAGCTTGACGCTGTCGTCGTCGCCCAATGTTTTGCAGAGCAACTCTTTGAACTGAGCATCCAGCGGGCACACGCCCAACGGCGTTTCATATCCCTTGTCACACCCGGTGACTCCGGTGGAGAAGCCGAAATGATTGGTGCCAAGAATGATGATGCGCGCGGGCCGATCGACAACGCGCATTCGCCCGTAGGTGTGCGCGTAGTTCATAAACCCTCGCGCGTAATCAATGTGAGGCGCCATCACCGCTTTGGGAAGTTTTTCAAAGCTGGGATCGTCAACATCTTTGAGCGACGCATCGATCCACTGATCGAGTTGATCGCGCAATGCCTGGGCGCCAAGCTCAGCTTTTTCCTCGTCAGTCGCTTCGCCTTCTTTCATGTGCTCCACGAGCATGTCAGCGAGCGCCGCAGTCGACGCAGGCGGCAGGACATCCTTGGAGTCGAACACTTGCCTCATCTCGACGAGCATCTCGTCAAAGGTCGGCCCTTCAATAAGACCGGCGCCGTCCAACTGGGCGATGAAATCTTCGAGCCATTGGCGGGTCAACCCGTGGCCGACTTTCTCGACAATCGCATCGAGATCGTTCACGCCGTCGAGGTGTGGCAGGACCACTTGGGCAGCGGGCGTCGTGAAGACCACCCGATCGGAGACCTGCTGAGCGTCCGCCAGAGCCATGTACGTTTGCTCGTCATGCTGGGCGGGGAACCCGCGGACGGGGCGGAGCTTGGGCGCCTGCTGGTGGGCAGCGTCGGGGTCGAAGGTCTGTTGCTTTTCAGGCTCAGGGGACTGAGACGACGGATCGGTGGGTTCGTTTGACATGATTGCAGTCTATCGGCTCAGACGGGCTGAGTCTGGGCGAACGGCCGATTGCCAGTCGATTGCCGCCCCGTACCCAATCTCGAACCGCCATGCTGGCCCCGGGTGGACGGCGCCGTCGGGTTGACGCTATGCTACGCGGCTTCCCATAGTTCCAGACCGGTGAGAATCCAGGAGTTTCGGCGATGCTTTCAGACCTCAAACCCGCTCAGATAATCAACGTCACGATCAAGAGCGTGCCCCGACGCCAAGACGCGCGGCAAACCATCGCGCGATTGATGCGCCAGGACGATGAGATCAAGAAGGCTCTCAGACGCACGCAGGCGCACCGCCGACGCGTGACCGTGGTGAAGACGCGCGCCGGCCGACCGTGGTCGAACCGTCTCCGCCGAACTTTGATCGCCAAAGTCGAGGTCGGCAACAGCTGGACGATGCCCTACTTCCCGCACTTGGCAAACGATCTCAAAAGCGTCGCTGACTTTCTCGACATCAAGTCCGCCTGACACCACGACGACTCGACAACACAATGAGGCTTGCTCATAGACGTTTTGCGCTCCTGCTCGTTGGGCTGCTTGCAGCCAGCGTGGCAATTATGGACACCAGTTGCGCAGGCGACAAGAGCGAAGAGCCGAACCCCAACATCATCAAATACACCGTGCGAGGCGTTGTCATGCAGTTGCCTGCTGATGATCGCCCTGCTTCGGAGTTGATGGTGCGCCACGAGCCGGTGCCGTCTTACATGATGGGCGGCGAGGTGGTCGGCATGAAATCCATGCAGATGCCATTCCCGCTTGAGGCGGGGCTGAGTGTGAGCGGGCTGAGCATCGGGCAGACGATCGAGCTTTCGTTTGAGGTGGAATACAACGAAGCAGGCTCGCCGGTGAATGTGTACGCCGTGAGCGTGAAGCCGTTGCCCGACGACACTGTCTTGCACTTTGAATAATCATTCTTTTGATTGATTTGATGAACGAGAACCACAAGGGATCTCGCCCTGAGTTGGCTATTGCTGCGCGATCTTGTCGCGGCTCGGCGTCAAAAAAAAGAAGCCCGGCGCTAAGGGGAGGGGGCGCCGGGCTTCGAGGGGTCTGATTTGGAGGGTTTACCACCCATCCAAGAATTCTTGAGTGTGCACGCTCAAAAGGAGAACCATGCTGGGCTAGGTTTTATTCCCCATGACCAAATAAAATGTTGATTATTTTCTGACTACAGGCCAAATCGCCGTTTGCGCACAAAAAACCGACTTTCTGTCGAACGATCTGCTCAACGCCGATTACTCCTTCGGTGTTCCGCTGAGTTTCCGCAGCGGGGCATGGTCGGCTCGCGCACGGGTGTTTCATCAGTCGTCCCATCTCGGGGATGAATTCCTGCTGGGCCAGCCGAT
>CAYMQF010000154.1:0-3700 GCA_964392425.1 uncultured Phycisphaeraceae bacterium | reverse complement strand
AATATCTCGCGGTGGGTCGGCCCGTCGTGACGACGCCGTTTTATGAGCTCAAGCGATATGAGGGGTTGGTGCGCATTGCTGACGAGCCGACCGCGTTTGCTCAGCACATTCGCTCGGCTCTTGGCGAGGAAGTTGACGCAAGTTCGATGCGCGCTCGTGTTGAGCGGGAGACATGGGATGCGAAGGCTGAGATGGTTCTCGATGAGTTGGCGAAGCTTGGTCTGCGATTGAACTAGGCTGTGCCTGCTGGGGATACACGATGGGCGAGACGCCCGTCCCACTGTGACGTTGGTCTATTGAAAGGTTGCAAATGACAATGGAGATTCGCAAGCCGACCGTCTGCACGGAAGGCGCCGAGCGCGCCAACACGATGGCGCAGGAGTTGGGCGAACCGGTGCTGTGCCCGATCTCGGTCTTTGCTGATGATCGCGGCTGGTCGCTGATGAATCAATTGCAAGGCGTGATGACGCCTGCGGGGCAGATCAACTTTTCATGCCAGCATCCTGGTGTGGTCAAGGCGTGGCATCGTCACAAACTGCAGACCGACTTTTGGATGGGCGTGCATGGGCACATCAAGGCGGGCGTGTGGCGCGATGGCGAATCGTGGGCATGGTTGGCGGTGCTGGGCGAGATGTCGCCTGCCGTGCTGGTGATTCCGCCGGGCTTGTGGCATGGCGCTGCAACGGTCGGGAGTGTTCCTGCGGGGCTTCTTTATTACGTCACGCATGCGTACGACCCGGCCAATCCTGACGAAGAACGGCTCAGCTATGACGCGGCGGTCGGTTTCCCGTGGTCTGTTCGGCACGGGTGAATGAGGCACAATCAGGCTAAATGAGGCGGAGAGAGAGTCAATCTGTGAAGCGGGCCGTCCGATCTATGGGTGAACTGCGGTGTGTATTGCTGGCGGGTGGGCTTCGTCCTTCGCCGTTGGCGGCGGGCGCCGGGATGCCTGCGCTGCGGCTGTTCCCCAAGGCGGATTGTTCGGTGCTCGACAACTGGATTGTTCGGTTGAATGAACTGCATACAGCGGCTCTCACACAACAATCGGAGATCGAGGTTCGTGTGGTCTTTGACACTTCGCGCGACATTATCGAGGACGGCCATTCCTGCGGCTCGGTCCGGCTCACTTTTGAAGGAGAGTCGGCGGCGTATCGTGGGCCGGCTGGCGTGGTGCGCGATGTGGTGTCGACGTTTGGGGATGACACGACGGTGCTGATTGCTGAGGCGAATCGTTGGCTGATGTCCGGTTTGGCGCCGATGCTTGAAGAGCATGCGCAGCGCGACGCCGATGTGACGATTGCAAGACATGGAGATGGCTCGCCCGCGGGTGTGTATCTCGCTCGCCAAGATGCGTTTGATACGGTCAACTCGAAGGGGTTTATCGATCTCAAGGAGCAATGGTTGACGAGTCTTCGCGATGCGGGGCGCCGAGTCTTTGTGCATACGCTTGCTGAGCCGGGCGCCGTCCTTTTGCGGACTCGAAAAGATTTTCTTGCTTTGGCCCAGCGACTGAGCCGGGCTGGAGAGTGGGAGAAGGGCGCCGACGAGCGCTCGGTGGTGGCGTCGAAAGAGCTTATGCCGACCGAAAGGTGGAGCGTCGTGTCCTCCCGGGCGACGGTGGACCCGTCAGCGAGGACGGTTGGGTCGGTCGTGATGCCCGGCGCGATGATCGAGGCGGAGGCGGTGGTGGTCCGATCTTTGGTCTGTCCCGGGGCGAATGTGGCGGCTGGGTCGGCGATCGTCGATGAGGTCGTCCGGGGCGATCCCGCCGTGGCGTCTAGAATGGCAACACACGAGGAGGCGAACAAATGAGCGACCGTCGCTCGTGGCGATTTACAGATGGCATGCTTTTGGTCGCGCTGGTCGGACTGGCGATCGCGGCCACTCGAAGCACCTGGATGGACATCTTCCATCTGGCCCAGCGAAACGCTGAACAGTCGCATGTGTTTCTGGCGCCGTTTGTCGCTGGCTGGCTCTTTTGGGTTCGGCGGGAACGGCTGCGCTGGATCCGACCACGATGGTCCCTCGGGGGCACCGTGGTTGTGGCGGTGGGCTGGGCGATGGGAGTCTTTGGTTTTTCCAACGGCTTTCTCATTGTTGAACAACTCGGCCAACTGTTCGTAGTCATTGGTGCAGCGCTCACGATCCTCGGCTTCAACTTTGTGTGGAGGTTCTTGCCGGTCTTTGGGGCGCTGCTTTTCCTGATGCCTGTGCCAGGTCGGATCAGGCAGGAGATCGCGATTCCTTTGCAGGAAGTGACGGCGGTGATCACCCACTTCGGGATGGAGCTTTTTGGCGCGCCGGTTATTCGGACTGGCAACGTGCTGGTCATCAACGGGAACGAAGTCGCCGTCGCTGAGGCGTGCAATGGGATGCGGATGGTCGCTGCGCTTGCGATCGTGACGTACGCCTTTGTATTTTCGGTCCCGATGAGGCAGGGGGTGCGATTTTTCCTGCTGGGAATGAGTCCGCTCGTTGCGATTGCGTGCAATGTGCTCCGGCTGACTCCGACGGTGTTGTTATATGGGTACGCCGATGTGAACATCGCGGTGCTTTTTCACGATATCAGTGGTTGGTTGATGTTGTTTGTCGCCCTGGGTTTGTTATGGGCCTTGCTTGGCCTGCTCAGATGGCTTGAAATCCCGATCGCACCCTATGCGGTCGCAGAGGAGTGATCGTGGCGCGAGGTGCAAAACGACAACGAGGGATCGCGGCGCTGGCGCCAATCGTGACGGCGATGGCGCTCATTGCGATGCTGTTCTCCGGGCGCGTCGAGTCGGTCTCGGGTGAACAGATCGACGAGTATCAGGCGAACATTCGTCGGCTCGTTGACAACATCCCCTATCGCGTGGGCGATTGGTACGGCAAAGACGTCCCGGCGCCTCCCGCAGCGGTGAAGATTCTCAGACCCAACGCTCTGCTCCAACGCCGATACACCGAGCTTGGAACCGGGCGGACTTTTTCGCTCCTCGTCGTGCACACCGAAGAAGCACGGGACATGCAGGGGCACTGGCCACCGAACTGCTATCCCGCCAGCGGATGGGAGCTTTTGGACACTCGCCAGACGACGATCGAGACGGATTCGGCTGTCATCCCGGTCAATGACTATAGTTTCCGACGCACGGTGGATGGATTTGAACAGCGGATGAACGTGTTGGGTTTCTTCGTCTTGCCAGGCGATGACGCGGACTTTCTCACGAGCTATCAGGCTCTTGTGCGAGCGGGACGCAACAAAGCGACCGCCGGGCTTGGCGCCGCTCAGATCCAGTTGCTGAGTGGGAGCGATATTGATGACGCGGAGCGGAAAGAGCTCGCACGTATGTTTGTGGGTTCGATTGACTCACTGATCCGTGTGATAGCAGGAGGGGTGAATCGTGGTTGATCATTCACAACATTCAGAGCTTGATGTGTCGCACGGGATCGAACCCGCGAGCACGTCGGCGCCCGTCGACAACCCTTTTGTGATCGTTCATCGATTGCTCCGAGGTCGGTATCCCATCGCGCTGGCGCTGGGCTCCGTCTTCGCGATCGTTGGCGCCTTCGCTGGCTACATGGGGATGAAGCCGATCTATGAAAGCAAGGGGATCATCCAGGTCACCCCGGCGATGCCCAAGATGCTCTACGAATCGGAAGAGAGCGAAGTGCCGCCTTTGTTTGATTCCTTCGTCAGTGCCCAGGGGGAGTTTGTAAAAACCCGCCG
>CAYMQF010000153.1:0-3783 GCA_964392425.1 uncultured Phycisphaeraceae bacterium | reverse complement strand
CCGTGGGGAGAGGGGGTCAGACCCACGCTCACCGCTTCTTGGACTCCGACGCTCTCCGGAGAGTTCGCTTTTCGCTTGGAGTCAGGCTGTGCAGCCCTTGCGTCGCAATCTTGGCAAGCAGTCGGTCGATCTCGCTCTCTTTGGGGGTTCGCCGGTTGGAAAAATCGCCTCGCCCCTTCTTCATTTTTTTCCCAGATTTCTTTGACGAAGATCGTGGTGAAAAGATGTCGAAGAAATCGCGCAGCAGATGAGTGTGCCTGATGAAGTAGTACCCGGCGATGGCGCCGCCGATATGGGCCGCATCGCCGCCGGCGTTGTTCCCGCTGACGAAAAGGTTGAACGCTGCCAGAAAGACAAATCCATACGCAAGCTGCCAGAGCTTCATCGGGATGACAAAGAACAACAGCACGATCGCGTTGGGGGCGATGAACGCCGACGCGATCAACACACCAAAGACGCCAGCCGAGGCGCCGATGAGCGGCGTGTAGATGTCATTGATGAGCAGCCCCGGCACTTTCATCGGAATGAGATTGCCCAGGAGGTTGAGCAGCAGATACGAGACGCCGCCGAATACGCCGCACGTCAGGTAGAAGGCGAGGTACCGCTTGGCGCCGAGATAGTTTTCGACGAGCCCGCCGAAAAAGTAGAGCCCCAGCATGTTGAAGAAGATGTGGGAGACGTTGGCGTGCAGGAACTGGAAGCCGATGAATCGCCAGACTTCAAGCCCGAAGAATCCTTTGGCGGTCGAAAAATGGAAGTACGCTTGCAGGGGAGGCATCGCCGTCATGTGCTTTTGGGCAAGGATCGACCCATTGGCCAGACGAAGATGGTCGATCCCCGTCACCACCTGAACGGAGACGCCGCTGGAGTAGAGCATCGCGTCGATGACGAAGACGGCCACCGAAATCACAATGATCCATGTGTTGGCCGACCACATGCGGACAGCGCCAAACCCACTCGATGATTGGCGCCCCACTCGGATGTATTCGCGGTCGTATATGCCCATAGCTAGAAAAGGTCGGCTCAGTGCGCCTGTCAAGGCCAAACTTGGCGGCAGAATCGTTGTTCAGCTACCTCTCACCTCTGAATCAGGAAATTCGATCAACCCATGCGCCGCTGCTGCCTCTTTGTTGCCTTTCGGAGGATCCGTTTTTCACGCATGGACAGGCTCTCCATCCCCGACTCAGCGATCTTCGAGAGGATGTTGTCCAGCTCGGCTCGTTCCGCCGATTCCCGCTCGGCCCGACGTTGGGCAAGATTAGCAACTCGCTCCTCGTCGAGATCGTCGGGCTCGACGGAGAAACTTCCCGGCCCGCCGCCGATGAGGTCCACCGAACTGAGCCGTTGCCGTTCGCTCCAGCAGACAAGGGCGCTGAAGATCGCTATGCCTAGCAGCAGTGTCATATTGGTGACCAACGCAAACACACCCAGCAGCCCTGCGGTGACCAGCCCGATCACCGTGGCCGTTTCCATCGAAGCCCGTCGACCTCGGCTTCTCCAAAGAAGTGCCTGCAGCACCCGCCCGCCATCCAGCGGATACATCGGCACAATGACATTGAAAGCGAGCACCAGCAGGTTGATCGCATGGAGCATCCACAGCGCCACCATCGGCCAGGTGCCCAGCTCAAACAAAATCGCAGAGGACAGGCGCGGATCAAAGAGAATCAGATCAGGCTTCCCCGCAGCCCACAGTGCTGCGCTCGTCAGCGGGAGCAGCGCGAGATTCACAGCAGGCCCGCCCAACGTCGTCACCAAGTGATCGCGCCAGTGATCGTTGGGATGGCACATCGCCAGCCCGCCTAACGGCCACATGATGATTTCGTCCGCGTCGCCGCCCATGTGTCGGCAGGCAAAGCAATGGCCGAACTCGTGAGCCAGCACGACGACGAAGAGAAGCGCCATCGCGATCGACAGGTACACCGGTCCAGATGATCCATAACTGATCGACCACAACACCTGCGCGATCGCATAGACGAGAAAGAGGATGTGCAGCCGAACACGAATCCCCGAAAACGTAAAGAGCGGGATCGCCCAGGTGAGCGGATGTTCAGCGTCGCCGAAGATTCGCCGGATCACCGCGCGGACGCCTCCAAAGCGACCAGCCGAATCGCTCTCAGAATATTCGGAATGGTTCTTGATCGGCGTCATTGCGATGGCTTCATATTCAACCGTCCGGTGCGAAGTGCGAGCAGGATGGCGATCATGCTCTTGGCGTCGCGGAGATCTCCCGATTCGATCATCTCCAGCGCTTCTTCTACCGGCGTCAGGTGGACTTCGATTCGCTCGTCATGCTCCAGTTTTTGTTCAGTTTTTGAAAGATCGCGTGCGAAGAACGCCCGCATCAGTTCGTCGGTCATGCCTGGAGTCGTCAAAAACTCGCTGAGAGGCTCGATGGCCCCGGTGAGATAGCCGGTTTCTTCCTCAAGCTCTCGCTTGGCGCATTCAATCGCCGGCTCGGGAGGCTCCATCGTCCCCGCGGGAAGCTCCCACACCCAATCCTCGACCGCCACACGAAAATTGCGGATCAGGACGATCTGGTTGTCAGCGGTCACGGCCAACACGACCACGGCTCCCGGATGGCGAACCACCTCCCGGCGGATCGTTGAGCCGTCCGCTACCGTCTGGGTGGCCAGTTCAAAGTCGAACCGGCGGCCATGGTGAATCAACGTGCGTTCGATGGTGCTCGACATCAACAGGATCATACGCCATGACCGGCGGACGGAAACAACCACGCAAATCCAGCCGAGCGAAGTTTGACCCGGCGCGAATGAGACCGTCGCCCTCGCTGTTTGAGCAGGCCGAAGACGCTGAGCCGAAACCGAAGAAATCGAAATCTGCCAAACCCGCGATCGCGGTAGAACGCGTCACCGTCTCCCAGCTCGCGACGATGATCGACACGGCGCTCAAGACGGAGCTGCCCGCCAAGGTGTCCGTTGTGGGCGAGGTCAGTGGGTTCACCGATCGCACTCACTGGTATTTTAGCTTGAAGGATTCGGGAGCCGTCGTTGATTGTGTGATGTTTGCCTCGGCAGCGCGCAAAACGGGTGGGTACACGCCGCGGGATGGCGAAGAAGTGGTCGCGCGCGGGCGCATCGAGTATTACGCCAAGCAGGGGCGAACTCAGTTGTATGTCGATCGGATCGAGCCGATCGGAGCTGGGGCGCTCGAGCAACAACTCCGTGAGCTTTGCTTAGAACTCAAAGGGCTCGGCTGGTTCGATCCGGAGTCGAAAAAGCCCCTCCCGCGCTTTCCCAAATGCGTGGCAATCATCACTTCCAAAACCGGCGCTGCGCTACAAGATGTGATTGACACGTTTCGTAGGCGCGCGCCCTTTGTCGATCTGCTCATCGTCGACGTGCGCGTGCAGGGTGACAGTGCGGCGCCTCAAATCGCTGGAGCAATCGCCCGAATTGCCCAACTCAGTCAAGAGCAACGCCGAATCGACGCGATCATCCTCACGCGTGGAGGCGGGGCGATGGAAGATCTCTGGGCGTTCAACGAACGAACGGTCGCCCGCGCGATCCATGAATGCCCGCTGCCCATCGTCGCAGCGATCGGGCACGAGACGGACACCACGGTTGCCGAGTTAGTCGCCGACGAACGCGCTGCAACACCGACGCAAGCAGCGATGCGCCTCTCGCCTGACTCCAGCGCCCTGATCGAACAAACCGAGCAACTGCGAACCCGCTTAGCCTCGACGCTCCGCCGATATGTCGCTCACGAACAGCAGCGATTGCGCGCGAGCGCCAACCATCCGATGGTGGCCGATCCCCGGTCGATCCT
>CAYMQF010000152.1:0-3786 GCA_964392425.1 uncultured Phycisphaeraceae bacterium | reverse complement strand
TCGCCGCCTCGATGGTCAACTCACGGAAGCGGGCGAAGTCTTTGAGCCGTTGCTCAATCGGCCAGCCGATCTTGTTGTCCTGAGGCACATTCGTCTGAACCACCGCGATGCGCACGCCTGCGACCGCTTCAGAATCGTCTTCATTTCCAGCGACAGAAACTGCCTGCCTCGATAACAACATCCCCAGCGCCATTGCGACAACGACCTGCCCAAGACCGGCGCCAAGCAATACCAGCCGTGCCCGTCGATGCCTTCGCCGCAGCAATGCGATCACAACGATTGACTGCGACGCTATGACGATGAACCCCACGCCATACACGCCGACCCATTGTGCGAGCTGCGCCATCGGCGTGTCGATGAGCGGGTGGGCGATGAGGAACCACGCGTAGCCGTCGAAGACCACTTCCCCCTTCAATGCCTCCAACCCGATCCAGAGTGTGGCGAACATAAGCGAAGCAAGCCAAGGCGATCGAATGTGTTTTCGCCAGTGGGCGCCGACCATGACGAACGCTGCGGGATAGAGCGCCAGATACATCCCGGTCAGGACGTACCCAGCAAAGGTGACGCCTGCGATCCAGTGTTCGAGGTAGAGCCACATCGGAACCGTCGCCAGCCAGACACCGGCGGCTGACCGCCTTGGTCGCTCCGTCTTCATCGCAATCACAATCAATGGCGTCACTGCAACGAAAACCAACAGACCCGCGCCAATGGGAGGCTGAGAAAGCGCAAACAGCAGCGCGTACACCGCCCCGAGCACCAATGAAAATCGAAACGATGACACAGCCCGGTTGGCTCGGCGTTGACCCATGAAAAACGAGTATACGAATCGGCTCAGCCCTTCGGATTGACGCTCCGCGCGATCCCCTGCGCGACGATGCGCCCGAGCAGGACTCCGTCCTCTGTGTCGTTCGCCTGCGCGACGCGCCCGACGGCGATGCGAAGTTGGTCAGCCCACGCCCGATCGCCAGCAGCCCGGCTGGCGCCCACATCTTCTAACGCTGCGCGAGCAAGAGATTTCAGCACCATCGATCGGTCGTAATACACCTGCTTGAGTTCGTCCCGCTCCTTGGTTGGAAGCGCGGTGAACTCCTCTTCGGAAAGTTCATAGACGCGAAGCTGGTCCATCCAGTCCGCCTGCAGCGACAGATCAATCAGGCGGCCGAACAGTTCAATTTGTCGGTCAGCGTTCTCTCCCGCGTCAACCCACTGACCAAGCAGGACGACGATCCCCGTCGATGACGCAGTGATTGATCCCAAGTCACTTGCTGTGGAGTTCGCGTTGGGGGCCGAGTTGGATGACGAGCCACACGCAGTAAGCAGCAAGGCGCCGATCCACAACCAATACGAGTGGCGACGTGCTCCAAAATGATCTTGTTGTGTCATTTTCCTGCGTAATCGATAATGCGGGCGATCTCGTTGCGCAGTTCATGGCGAGGCACGACGCGATCGACCATGCCGATCTCCAGAAGTTGCTCCGCGCGCTGGAAGCCTTCCGGCAGATCCTCGCGGATGGTTTGTTTGATGACGCGCGGGCCGGCAAAGCCGATGAGCGCGCCAGGCTCCGCAAGGATGACATCGCCGAGCATCGCAAAGCTGGCCGTCACGCCTCCCGTCGTCGGATCGGTCAACACAGAAATGAACAATCCACCCGCGTCGTCCAGGCGCGCCAGGGCAGCGCTCGTTTTAGCCATCTGCATCAGTGACAGCGCGCCCTCCTGCATGCGCGCCCCGCCCGAACAACTGACAATCACGAGGGGCAAGTCGCGGTCGGTCGCAAGCTCGATGGAACGGGTGATCGTCTCGCCGACCACGCTGCCCATCGATCCCATCATGAACGTGAGATCCAGGCAGCACAAAATCACAGGGCGCCCTTTGATAAAGGCTTTTCCTGCTTGCACCGCTTCAGCCTGACCCGTTTTTTTCTGTTCACTTGCAAGTCGATCAGGGTAGGACTTGAGATCGACAAATCCCAATGGGTCGGCGCCTTTGAGATTCTTACTGCGCAGCTCAAACGTCTTGGGATCGCACAGTTGCCTGATGCGCTCGGAAGAGTTGATGCGGAAATGCCTGTTGCACTCTGGGCACACATGCCCGTTCTCCTCCATCGCCTTGCGGAAGAGCATCTTCTGACAGTCCGGGCAGCGGAGCCAGAGCCCTTCGGGAATCGAGGTTTTGTGCACGGCACGAACGTCGATCGGTTTGTCGCTTGTGATTGGCGCCATGGTGTCCGTCGCTTTGGTTGGTTGAGCGCCGTGGGGCGCTGCGTCTGCTGGTTGTTTCACAGTGCACTCAATATCGCTTGGGCTTGGTTCATGTTCAGATAGGTCGCGCGCTGAGTCATGACGATCGCACCGCCACACGAAGCGACGGGCTCTCCTGAAGTTTCTTGCGCACCAACATTCGGCGAACGATCTCCCCATTCGCATCGGGCGGCCAATATTCCCCGATGGGCTCGTCACTCATCCAACTGTTCACAATCGCAAAAGCGGTGGGCCGAAGCACGACAGCCACCACCGACTTTGCGTTCTTCTCAAGCGACTTGCACAGACCTTTGATGATCCGGTGTGCAGCAGCTTCGAGAGGTTCGCCCTCGGGAGGCACCACACTGAGCGGGTCCGTCCTCCACTGACGATAGACCTTTGGATACCGCTCCATCACGACTGACTCTTCGAGCCCTTCCCACAATCCCAGGCTGACTTCGCTACACGCTTCGATTTTCACCGCTCGCAAACTCTTTTGCCGGGCGATCGCACGGGCGGTCTTGACGCTCGCTTCGTCAGGCGCCGTCAGGACTCGCTCGACGGGATCACCTGCGAGCGAATCGACCAAAGCCTTGACAGCCTCCGCTCCAACCTCGCTCATCGGCAGATCCGCCTGCCCCTGCAGCCGACCCAGATCGTCCCACTCACTTCGGGCGCCTGGCACGAGGATGAGTTGGATTTCGCTGCTCTTGGCCACGGCGGGATTGCCTCCATACTGAGTCAAAACGGAAGACGGAGCATAGCACCGCTAACGGAGCCAACCAAGAGTTTCATCCAACTCTTTCGATCAGGATCAGCGAGTCTCAGCGTCGCCGCGAATCAGGGCAATCGCCCCGATTCGGTCCTCTGCAGGCTGGCCGAAGACCGCAGAACCCGCCACCATCACGTCGCAGCCCGCTTCCCGGCAAATGCCAGCGGTCACAGGGCTCACGCCTCCATCCATCTCGACAAGCTGTTCAACCCGCAGTTTTCCACGGATCGTACGGACCGTCTCGAGCGTGCTTTCGATGAATTTCTGCCCGCTGAAGCCGGGATGGATGCTCATCACCAGCACCAGCTCCACGCTGTCGAGCCAAGGCGATATCGCCTCCACATCAGTCGGCGGGTTGATGGCGATCCCCGCGGTCATGCCGTTGACATGGATCGCAGCGATGACCTCCGCAGGGTCGTACCGGGCCGGCCCCTCGACCTCGCCCCGGCTGCGAAAAATCCCAAGAGCAGGCTCGACATGGAACGTCATATGGTCCGCCCCCGCCTGAGCAAACGGCTCGACGTACTGCATCGGGTCCGTCACCATCACATGCACATCGAGCATCACGTCAGGCAACGCCCGCCGAAGCCCAGCACACATGTCCGGGCCCATTGTCAAGTTGGGGACAAAGTGCCCATCCATCACATCAAAATGCAGCAGATCTGCACCGGCCGGCCCCGCGTCGCCACCGCTGGCTGTGTCAAGGATGCTTCGGCATTCATCCGCCATATGTGCGAAATCCGCAGACAAAATGGACGGCGCCACCATCGGCAG
>CAYMQF010000151.1:0-3853 GCA_964392425.1 uncultured Phycisphaeraceae bacterium | reverse complement strand
GGCGCTCGTTCCACTGATTGACCGAGCACAGCCTGGGCACTGGTGAATCAGAGCCCCGACCGGCTGGGAGGGGTTTGTCGAGGTTGACGCAGAGGCACACATGAACACCCGGACCTTCACGATGTTCAGGTCCGGCGTCCGAGCAAATCACATACAAACACTCAGCGCCCCTCTCCCCAACCCTCTCCCGGTGGGAGAGGGAGTCAGAAAAGGCTGCATTGTTAGCTCACCTGCGTCAGCACGAGATCGCACTTGACCGGGTCTTTGAGTTCTCTTGCGGAGACCCACTTGACGACGCCTTTGGGGCTGATGACGACGGTGCCTCGGCTGGCGACGTTCATTTCGGGCCAATAGAAGCCATACGCCTTGCACACCTGCCGATGCATATCGGCGAGCAGGGTGATGTCGATGTTGTGCGCCTCGGCGAACGCCTTGTGGCAGGCGAACGAATCGCAGGAGATCCCGACGACGGTGGCGCCTTTGGCTTCAAACTCTGATTTTTCTTGTGTGAACTGCTCCATCTCGCCCGTGCAGACGCCGGTGAAGTCGAGCGGGTAGAAGCTGAGCACGACGTCGCCGCCGTTGGCGGTCAGGTCAGACAGTGAAACTTCGTTGCGATCCTGATCGAAGAGCGTGAAATCGGGGGCGGGCTCGCCTGCCGCGATCGGCGTGTCTCTTGGAGTCAGGTGGTCATTCTTCATTGGTATGTCTCCTCAGTGGTCGGCTCGTCACGAGCGCGATCGCAGCATTATAGCAGAACCGAGACGCCCTACTCTCCCACATTTCTACCCCTACTTTGCACGCGCCCATGTCGCTCATAGTCTGGCGTCGTCGTGCGACCGGGAGTGTTGGCGCCACGCGGGCGCTTCGTGTGCTATGATCGTTGCATCATGGTGTGCGCCAGTTCATCGGGCACAAACAATCGCGGGAGTCGGGATGCAGACGATTTCGTCACTCAAAGATCGGTGTGCGGAGGTGAAAGAGCGGATCGCTCGCGCCGCTGAGCGAGTGGATCGCAGCGAACGCGACATCATGCTCGTGATCGTCACGAAATATGCAGAGCCCGAGCAGATTCTTGACCTGATCCAGCTTGGCCATGTCGATTTCGGTGAGAGCCGAGTCCAGCAGCTCGCCCAGCGCGCGTCCATGGTGGAGGAATGGCTCGATCGTCGGCGAACGCTCCCCGCTGTCAGTGCAGCCCACCACATCTCCCAAGGCATGCGCGATCCCGATGGAGGGCCGTTGCGGCTGCCTGACGAGGTCCGCTGGCACATGATCGGCCACCTCCAGCGCAACAAAGTGAAAAAAGCAATCGAACACGCCCGACTCGTGCACAGCGTCGATTCGCTCAGGCTCGGCGAAGAGATCCATGCTGCGGCAATGAGGAACGACAAAGTCATTGATGTGCTTTTGGAGATCAACTCGTCCGGCGAAACCTCCAAAGGAGGCGTCGCGCTCCCCGCTGCGGTCCATGTCGCTGAACAACTCGACACGATGGTCAACCTGCGCCTGCGGGGGCTGATGACCATGGCGCCCAAATGCGACAACCCCGAAGACGCCCGCCTGTCTTTTCAGCGGTGCAAAGAGGCGTTCGACGACATCCGCAAGACGCGCATCGCTGCGGGGCACTTCAACATTCTTTCGATGGGGATGAGCAACGACTTTGAAGTGGCGATCGAGTGCGGCGCCAACGTCGTGCGCGTCGGGTCAGCCATCTTCGGCCAGAGCGAACACGCCTCCCAAATCAGCGAAGATCAGCAAGCCACTGATGCTGAACGCTGATTCAGGCTGAACGCCGGATCGAACAGGTCCGAAAAGCAGCTGTTCCTTCATTTTTTATTCTTTCATGCGTTCGATTGGGCTGCACACCAACCGGATTGGTTGAGTTTCGTCTTCAGTTGGTCGATGAGCGATGAGACGATAGTCACGGCGCGCGGTCGAATGGAGGAGGTCGACCGCGCCGTCGTGTCACCCACACTAGCCGGAGGCCCAAGATGTCCAATCCCGACGCACAAACCAACCCGATACACAGCGAGTTTTCCAGCGACTCCGACATGACTGAACTCATCGAAATGTTCGTCAACGAGATGCCTGATCGAATCAGCTCGCTGTCCGAATGTCTTCGTGTGCAGCGTCTCACTGAGTTGCAGACTTTGGCGCATCAATTGAAAGGTTCAGGCGCCGGGTATGGCTTCGAGCCGATCTCGCTCATCGCAGAACAACTCGAATCATCACTGAAAAGCCACGCGGATCTTGAGACCATCACTCAAGAGGTCGACAAGCTCGTTGACATCTGCCGACGCGCAGCGATCTGACTTGGTTTGCCCGTTCCTTCACACGACCCATCACACGGGAGCAAGCGTCGACGTGCCTAGTGAATCCGAACAACCCATGGTTCTGCTGATTGACGATTCAGTTGAAATTCTCCGTCTGCTCCAGGTTCGACTGCGCAGCGAGAACGTCGACCTTGTCACCGCAACAAACGCGATGGATGGGCTGCGCATCGTTTCTGAGCGCAAGCCTTCGCTCATTTTGCTCGATCTCGACATGCCGGTGATGGACGGCTTTGAAGCACTACGTATCCTCAAAGACAGCACCGACACGATGGACATCCCCGTCATCGTGATCTCGGGGAGCGACGACACCGACGACAAAGTGACCGGCTTTGAGTTTGGCGCGATTGACTATGTTTGCAAGCCGTTCAACATGCCTGAGCTGCGTGCGCGCATCCGCTCGGCACTGCGCGTTCAACAACTCATGCAGATGCTGGCGCAGAAAGCGCAAATCGACGGGCTGACCGGCCTGTGGAACCGCGCACACTTTGACGACCGCCTGGCTGAGGAGGTCGCGGGGCATGTCCGCACCGGCCGACCGTTTACGCTTGTCTTGTGCGATCTGGACCATTTCAAGAGCCTCAACGACACGCATGGACATCCAGCGGGTGACGCGGTGCTTGAAAAATTTTCTCTCATACTCACGAAAACGCTACGCCGATCGGATATTGCCTGTCGATACGGCGGCGAGGAGTTCGGCTTGATCCTCCGCGAAACGGACGCTGAACAGGCAAGGCCGTTGATCGAACGGGTGCGGGAGACACTTGCTGAGACTCATTGGCCCAAACATCCCGAGCGACAAATCACTGCATCGTTTGGCGTGTGCGACGGACCAGCCTCGAAATCCGCTGAACCTGCAGCGTGGCTCGAAACTGTAGACAAAGCACTTTACGAAGCGAAGCGGCTCGGGCGAAACCGCCTGTATATTTTCGGCGACCCGATCCCCGATGGCGCTCCGCTCGCCAAAGCAGGGTGAACCGACGCGTTTCACCGCGCCGTTGATGAGTTCAACAAACGCCACAATGTTTGCAAGCACGAATGCGATGTCAGGTGCAGCGCGTATCTGCCATGCGATGACGTCACGAGCTGTCGCACCTTTGAGACGTGCCCAGCCATCGCTCGGCCGATGCGATCGGTGTCCCGACGACTAGTCATCGTCGCTTTGAAGCGCGTTTCAGGATCAACGAACTGCGCGCGCATCGGCGTCGGCGACAACTCATCACTGCTCAGCGTCTGTATCAACATCAACTCCACGGGCGCCCGCCTAATCCTTGAAACATGCAAGAGCGCTGCTGACAGGGTGTCGATTGGCTCGAGCGCATCGCTGAGAACAATGAGCAGATCCGCGCTGGGAGTCAGTCGGCTCGCTCGCAATACGCCTGCTGAAATCCCCTCTTTTCCCGCAGGAGTAGCCCTAGAAAGAGCGTCGATCAATCTAGCGCTGTGCGCCCGCCCCGGCGCTGGTGGCAAAGCCACGGCGTCATCGCCCGCCACGACAAGCCCGACGCGGTCACCCTGTC
>CAYMQF010000150.1:2037-3880 GCA_964392425.1 uncultured Phycisphaeraceae bacterium | reverse complement strand
CGCTCCTCTTTCTCGTCATCATCTACAGCATGCACACCAGCATGGTGCGCACGTTCGACCAGACCGTGCGCAAACTCGCGGGCGCGTCGTAAGAATCATGCTTGTGTACGCTGGCTCTGAACGAGCAACAATTCAGGTTGCTTCTCTTCCCCTCCCTGCCGGTCGGGGCTCTGAACAACCACCGCTGAACGCTCGCGCCGAGTTCTAATACTTCTTGCGGATGCGCGACGAAGGAATGTCCAATTGCTCGCGATACTTGGCGACCGTCCGCCGAGCGATTTCGATCCCGCGCTCTTTCAATGCTGCGACGAGCGCCTCATCACTCATCGGCTTGGACTTGTCCTCGCTGTCGACAATGTCCTGCAGCGCCCCGCGGATCGCATCCCACGAAACTTCTTCGCCCGACTCGGTCTGCGTCCCGCCGGTGAAGAACTTGCGAAGCGGAAAAATCCCTTGAGGCGTCTGGATGTATTTCCCTGAAACCGCCCGGCTCACCGTCGCAACGTGAATCCCAAGCTGATCGGCAACCTGCGTCATCGGTAGCGGCTTCATCGAAGACGGGCCAAAATCAAAGAACTCCCGCTGAGCCGTCAGCACGACCGCGAGCACGCGCCCGAGCGTCTGCTTGCGCTGGTTGAGCGCATCGATGAGCCAGTTCGCGTTGGAGAGATTGGTCTTGATGAAGTCGCGAGTCTTCTTTTCGACCTGCCGATCCTTGGACATCTCCTGGTACGACGGATTGATGCGCAGATTGGGGAGCCGGCCGTCGATCATGTACGAGATGTAGCGATCGTTTTCTTCGTCGTATTCGACCATCGCATCAGGAACGATGATCTGAGGCGTCTCCTCGACAAGCTGCTGCGCGGGCGCCAAACTCAGCCGCTGCATCCATTGCATCGCATTGCGGATTTCGTCCATGGACAGGCCGCTGAGCTGCTCGACGCGAGGCAGACGATTGTGCGTCAGGTCGTCAAGATGTTCACAGATCAACAACCTGACGTGCTCGAGATTTTCGCCGGGATGCGCCTCATGGAGCGCGTCAATCTGAAGAAGCAGACATTCCCGCACATTGCGCGCCGCCACGCCGACCGGTTCGAGGGAGCGCTGCATCACATTGAGCGTTGTTTCAAGTTGCTCACTACTCAACGGTGAAATCGCGCGGGGCGCCCGCTCAACGATCGACTCAAGCTCCGTTCGGATGTAGCCATCCCCGTCGATGAACTCGAGAATGAAATCACCGATCGCGCGCGTTTCTTCATCCACCTCAGCGAAGGACCATTGCTCCGCGAGTTGTTCGACCATCGATGGGCCTCGCGCTGCGGTGTTGGCCATCGCGTCCATCTTGGCGTCGCGCTCGCCGGCGTAGTGCGACTTGCGATACGTCGGCGTGTATTCCACTTCATTTTGTTTGGCTCGGCTGGCGGAGTATTCCGTGTCGAACGCTTCGGGCTGGGCGGTCTCCATCGCGTCGAGCCGGGCAAAATCATTGACGCCCGACCCTTCCCCCACGTCCAGCTCATGTTCGAGATTGACCCCAGCGTCGTCCGCGGGCGCATCCGTTTGCGTCTGGGCCGGCCCGGTGTCGTACGCTTCGAGCGCGACGTTGGACTCCAGCTCCTCCTCGATGCGCTCCTCCAGCGCAGGCAACGACAACTGCAGGATCTCCATCGACTGGATCACGCGAGGCGCCAGCTTCATGTGCTGGCCGAGTCGCATTTGTTGGGAAGTTTGGAAACGCATGGTGGTCGTCACACTGTCTTGAACGGTCGAGCAGCAAATCTGCTTGGGTGAAACATCTGTTCTCTATCGGCTCAGCTATCGGCACTTTTATATCGGCGAAAAG
>CAYMQF010000150.1:0-1937 GCA_964392425.1 uncultured Phycisphaeraceae bacterium | reverse complement strand
ATGGTCAGGTCTTCAGGGCCGACGCCGTCCAGCGGGCTGATGTTCCCCATCAAGACGTGGTAGACGCCGCGATGAAGATGGATCTGCTCCAGCGCGATCAGGTCCTTGGGCTGTTCAACAACAAGCACCAGCGATCGGTCCCGGCGGGGATCATCGCAAATCGGGCACGGGTCCGAATCCGTCAAGTTGAAACAAATGGAGCAATGCTTGACAGTGCGCTTGACCTCAGCGATCGCGCGGGAGAGCCCTGCTGCATCGTCCTTGCTGGATTTGAGAATGTGAAACGCGAGCCGTTCCGCGGTCCGCCGACCGATGCCGGGCAGCTTGGCGAACTGGTCGATCAATTCGTTGACCGCAGCGGGATAGGGCGAGCCCGCACGGGGGGCGTCCTGCCTGGCGCGAGTCGGTTTGCGAGTCGGTTTATGCGAAGCAGCGTCAGTCATCACACCAATCGTAGCGTCGAGCCGCCGTGATCAGGATGAGAGCAAACGATCGAGCCCGGGAATGCTGGGAATGCCGAGTTCTTCAGCCAATCGCGCGATCACCGCCTGCGCCTGGACGCGGGCCTGGGAGAGTGCTGCGTTGGATGCCTCCATGATGAGCGATTCGAGCATCTGCGCAGAAGATTCATCGCCCAGAGCAGCCCCAGCTGACGGGCTCAACTCGATATTGACAATGGTCATGTCCCCCGCTGCGGTGACGCGGACGGCGCCTGCCCCCGCCTCCCCTGTCACACGAATCGTTTCGAGTTGACGTTTGAGATCGTCGCCCGCCTGCTTGAGCCGATCCGGATTTTTCATGAGCCCCGCAAGGGCGCCCATCGTCTTGAACTGGTCGAACATCGTCTGCTCCCATGTGGGGATTGGGGTGTCGTGGCGCCACCGAGCGCTGCATGCGCGTGAGTGGATGGTGAGGGGTTCCCGTTGTTATAGGACATGTTGGCAGTGTTTCGCTCTCGATGGTGGCATAGTACGCATTCCCTATATAACCGCCTCTTCGTGATTTTTTATGTAAAAAACGGGTGCTATGCCGTTAGTGTGGGGAGAACGCCGTGACCATGTTGGCCAACAGGCATCACACTATTCGGCGGTTCGTAGGCCACAGGCCTCTACCACCACTTTTAGAGGGGATTTTCTTGATATGAAAGCCTCAACAGTTAGAATCACACTCCCAAGCGCCTTGGTGGTCGCTTCAATCGCGGCGATCCCGGCGCCATCCGCGCAGGCCGTGCCATTTGCCGGCTTCGCGCCGGAGGTGGCTTTTGCAGTGGGTTCCACACCCAACTCAGTCGTGCTGGATGACCTCAACGGCGACGGCGCCCTCGATCTCGTTGTGGCCAACGGCGGAAGCAACAGCGTCTCCAGACTGTTTGGTGATGGGGCAGGAGGTTTCGCGCCGCAAGTGACATTTACAGTGGCAGCTGGGCCGCGCTCAGTCGCTCTGGGCGACGTCAGCGGGAATGGCTCCCTCGACCTCGTTGTGGCCAACCAGAACAACAACACCGTCTCCAGACTGTTTGGCGATGGGGGCGGAGGTTTCGCGCCGCCGGGGACAATTGCAGTGGGAACTCAGCCCTTCTCAGTCGCGATGGGTGATCTGAACAACAATGGCTTCCTCGACATCGCTGTGGCCAACCTATTCAGCAACACCGTCTCCATACTGCTTGGCAACGGCTTCGGAAGTTTCTCGACGCCAGTGTCTTTCTTCGTGGGAGCTCAGCCGCGCTCAGTCGCACTGGGCGATCTCAACGGCGACGGCTTCCTCGATCTCGCTGTGTCCAACGGCTCCAACAACAGCGTCTCCATACTGCTTGGCAATGGGGCAGGAAGCTTCGCGCCGCCGGTGACATTTGCAGCGGGATCTCAGCCGCGCTCAGTCACGATGGGCGACCTCAATGGCGATGGGTTCCTCGACCTCGCTGTGGCCAACTTAGCCAG
>CAYMQF010000149.1:0-3954 GCA_964392425.1 uncultured Phycisphaeraceae bacterium | reverse complement strand
GCAAGCAAACAGCTCGGCCACGGCGCGATCGTCGTCAAAACATCAACCCCAAAGTGACGCTCACTTCCACTCGTCGCCCGTGCGAAGCGAAGTCAGATGCTCCCCCATCTTCTCAAGTGCTGAACGGTCCTCATCGGACAACTCACCGGGCGGCACGATCTTCAATACCGCATACATATCGCCCCGTCGACCGTCCTCCGTCTCGATTCCCCGGCCTCGCAGTCTCAGCTTTGTCCCGCTCGCGGACCCTGCCGGCACTTTGAGATGCACACGTTCGCCTGCAGGCGTTGGAATCTCGATCTCACTGCCCAGCGTCGCTTCAACAATCGTGATCGGCAGCTCAAGCGAAATATCAAGCCCGTCGCGCGTGAACAGCGGATGGCTCCCGATCCGGATCGTCAAGATGAGATCACCCGGAGGCGCCCCCGAATTGCTGGGCTCTCCCCCTCCCCGCACGCGCAGCCGAGCGCCCGGCGCGACCCCTTTGGGAATCTTCACTTCAATATTCTGCGTCGATCCCCCTCGGCTGATGTGGACGGATTCTTTCCCGCCCTTCACCGCAGTGTCAAAGGAGATCAGCCGTTCAGCCGTCAGGTCGCGCCCTTTGCTTGGACGGGACCGCGCCCGCGCGCCAGCATCACTGGCGCCACTCCTGAAAGGTTTTTGTCGGCCAAACATATCGCCGAAAACGTCACTGACATCGGAGAAGTCGAACCCGCCCGAGGCGCCTCCAAACCCCCCGCCGCCGACGTTGGACCAGGTGTACGTCTGACCGCCCCCGCTCGGCGAGCCAGCCCCGCCACCGCCGCCGCCCCGCACAAAGGCTGCATGTCCGAGGCGGTCGTACATCGCACGCTTCTTCTCATCGCTAAGTGTTTCGTACGCCTCTTGCACTTCGCCGAACCGCTCCGCAGCATCGTCCGCCTTGTTCACGTCGGGATGGAACTGCCTCGCGAGCTTGCGATACGCCGACTTGATCTCCTCATCGCTGGCGCCTTTCGTGACGCCGAGGACTTCGTAATAGCTGCGCTTGGTGGGCATCGGGTCAATGTATCACGAGGCGCCGACGATGCGCTCTTTGGCCTCAGCCGCTGCGACCATCGGCTCAGCCAGCCCCCGCACATCCACCAGAGCCAGCATGGCAAACCCGCCCGCCCGCAGTGCGGATGAATACGCCTGCACATCAAGCCGACCACTGCCCAGCACGGTCCGCCCCGCCTGATCCGCGTCACTCAGCCGAAGACAAGCGATGCGTGGATTGTGCATGAGCAGTTGCTCGACCGGGTCGTCGCCGGCCAGCAGAATCGTCGCGGGATCGATCCCGACGCCGATGGCATGGCTCGCCTCTGCAGAATCAGACCGCTCCATCGACGGCCACTGATGATCCGCAATCGTCACACCTTCAGCGATCGCAGCGCTGACAATCTGCCCCATCGGCTCCGCACCCGATTCGCTGGGCAGCGTCATCGAGACGACCGGGTGGGAATCGCCATTGAGCCGACCGATCTCCCCAGCCAGACTGATCGCACCGAGCGTCGCTGACACCGCCCGATCCTGATGTTCCCCCTCCAGTAAATGGCTCGGCGGAATCCACAGATCGACGCCGGCAAAGCCGAGTTCACTCCTACGCAAAAGAGCCGCCAACTCCCGCCGGGCGCTCCGGCCAAGCTCCCGCGATCTCATGCCCTGAGCTGTCCCGTCCAAAGCGATCCCGCGAAACCCCACATCGGCTGACCATTGGATCAACTGGCGAGGCGACCGCTCGCGCCCCAGCCCCGCCATCGCCACACCCAGCGACAAGATTGTGTCCGCTCGCTCATTCACAGCAGACCGTTGTACGCGGACTCGGCGCCTGCGACGAATCGCCCTTCCCCACTTCGCGTAGTATTTCTTTGAAAATGCCTATGAACACCGCCGCCCAACCAACCCAATCATCCAAGCGATCCGCACTGCGAATCCTCGACCTGGTTCAAGCCAGCGCGCTCAGTGTGTGCGTCGGTGTCGTCTTCACCACCGGAGTCGCCGCAGCCGTCGCGTTCCCAATGATGCGCAATCTCGACCCATCGCTGCCCAGCTTCGAAAGCGTCAGCGATCATTGGCTCATCGCTGCAGGCAGCATCATGGCGCGCATCTTCAACATCGCCGCGACCATAGAAGGCGCCGCCCTGATCGTCGCAGCGCTCGCCCTCATGATTTCTATCAGCATTGCCAAAGCGCCCAAGAACCGGATCGCTCTGTTCATCAGAGTGGGCCTGCTCGCACTGACGATGGCGATCTACATCCACTATCGCGCGGTTCTGACCCCTCGCATGAACGGCAACTTCTCATCGTTTCTCGCAGCAGCACAAGATCACGACACCGAAACAGCACAAACCTTCCGCGAAGCTTTCGGCGCCGACCATCCAACTTCGAGCAAAGAGCTTGGCGCCATCGGCTTGCTCTCACTGCTGAGCGCAATCTCAGTTGGCTTGCCGATCACCCGACGCCGCGAGAGCGAAACCTGATGCCTGCTGTCAAGAAGAAAACTCGAGGCACAGCACCCGCGACTGACTCGAACGTTCTTACGCCAACCAACCCGCCGGGCTTGCGCGATCTTCCCTTTGCGCTGCCCAGCGTGACCGCTGCAGAAAAGCGCCGGGCGCGCACCATTCTCAAAGCACTGCGCGATCGCTACCCCGATGCGAAATGCGCGTTGCACTACAACTCGCCCCACGAACTGCTCGTCGCGACCATCCTCAGTGCGCAGACCACCGATGTGAACGTCAACAAGGCGACCCCCGCGCTCTTCGAGAAGTTCCCGACTCCCGCTGATTACGCCAAAGCGAGCGCCGCAAAGATCGAGCCTTACGTCCGCACATTGGGGTTCTTCCGAAACAAGGCTCGCGCGATCTACGAATCCATGCGCGATGTCGCGGAGCTTCACGATGGGCAAGTCCCCCGCACCATGGATGAGCTCCTCGCACTGCGAGGCGTCGCTCGAAAAACCGCCAACGTCGTCCTCGGCAACGCCTACCACATCAACGTCGGCTTCGTCGTCGACACACACATCGAACGCATTTCCAAGCGTTTCGGTCTGGCGCCTGACGCAGCGACCGTCTCAGCGGTGGAACGTCGGCTCTGCGCCCTCTTCCCCCGCGAAGCATGGGGCGATCTGAGCCACCTCATCATCGCGCACGGGCGAGCCGCCTGCAAAGCGCGAAGCGGCAGCTGTTCAACCGACGCCATCTGCAAGCGTTTCTGCTCCAACGCAAAAAAGGTAAACTCAAGACCGTCGTCAGCTCGCAAGAACACTCGTGCAAAAAAAACTGTCTCTAAGAGATAATTACAAACCGTGACCACGCGAACTTCATCCTCGACTGCCACGCCGGACAAGATCCGCACCGACGCGTTGCGCCGACTGAGCCGACGAGCATGGAGCCAACGCAGACTGACCGAAGCGCTGATTCGCCGATGGCGCAAGGCTGATCTCGTTGAGCAGATCATTGCGGACCTGTGCCGAGTCGGGCTGATTGATGATGAGTCGCTGTCGCGCACCGCCGTCGAGCACGAGCTAGCCAAGGCTCCCATCGGCTCGCGAGCCATGCACGCCAAACTTCTCCACGCCGGAGTCGACTATGACATCGCAAAGCAAGTGGTGGACGAAGCCTTCGCCGATCGCAACGCTTTTGAAGATGCAATGACGCTGGGCAGGAAGAAGCTGCAATCGCTGCCGACTTCAACGCCGAGGGAGAAGCTCATTCGTCGCCTTGCCGATCATCTTGCGCGAAAAGGGTTCGATGGCGAAACGGTCGCCGATGTCATCTATCAACTGGCGCCCGATCGTTGACGACGCTGAACCAGATACACCTTGGGCCTGTGGCGGAATTGGCAGACGCAGCGGACTTAAAATCCGCTTGAGGGAAACCTCAGTGTGGGTTCGAGTCCCACCAGGCCCATTAGATCGTTTTGCAACGA
>CAYMQF010000148.1:0-3984 GCA_964392425.1 uncultured Phycisphaeraceae bacterium | reverse complement strand
TGCTCGATGTTCAGGATCTGATCGCGCTGAAAGTCGTCCGGGACTGAGCCGGTTTGCGGGTCGGTGATGGTTTTTTTCACCTGCCAAACGGGCGATGGTGTATCGTACCTTCCGCATGGCAAAGTCATCACAACCCGAGCACGCATCAGGCAAGCGACTGGCTATGTGGGCTGTTGCGGGGTTGACGATGATCGCCATCGCGCTGATCGTGTGGTCGACCGTCGCCAGCCGATCAGGCGGAGCAGCAACGGCAGCAGGCAATCAGGCGCCCGAGTCGACCTTCAACGCGGAAGACATGAACCCCATCGCTGGGATCAACGAGCCAGCCCGGTCGCCCGGCGATGTGCAGGATTTGCTCTCCCAATCGGAAGAGGGTCGCCTAGAGTTCGTCAACGAACGCGGCGAAGTGGTGCGCGAGCTGCTTTACGATCGGCTTGAGCCTCGCGAAGGCGGCCGGGTCGAAGTGACGCATCCCCAAGCATGGCTCCATCTCGCCAATGGAGCGCTCGCCCATCTCGAAGCGGCGCGGGGAAGTTTGCTCCAGCCTCAAGGGAGAAGCGAGCCGGAGTCCGGCCGATTTGCCGGCGGCGTGACCATCAAAGTCTACGACAACGATCCGCGCAGCAAGACAAACGCGACCGCTGAACATGAGCCTGTCCTTGAGTTCACCACTGAAGCGCTCAACTTCGACACGACCATGGGTGAAGCGCGCAGCGTCGAGCCGGTGCAGATTCACGCTCGCGGAATCGCCGTCACATTTACGGGCTTTACACTCGTGTTCGACGAGGCACGTCAACGGCTCGCGCTCTTTGAATCTCTTTCGCCGGGCAAAGCAGTGCTCGATCCAGATGCGATGGAGTCATCGAGCCGAGCAGGCAATGATGCGCAGGCATCAGCAGCCGGACAGTCCGATGCGGTCGCCGATCTTCTTGAAACGCTCTACCACACCGTCGTGACTGGCGATGTGCTCTTTGCTTCAGGCAATCGACACGCGCAGGCGGATCAACTCGACATGTGGACTCGGCTGTTCGACAACCAGTTTTCGCCTCGCACGGTCGCAGGCTTGCGCGCCGTGTCGTTTTCTTCCAGCTCCGGATCGGCGCGCACGGATGAGTCCGCAACTTCATCCATCAGTCCCACAAGAAGCCCCGCTGGGGAGGTCATCACGCTGACCTGGACGGACGGCCTGACCATCAAACCGCTCGAAGAAACGCCCGACGAACTGCTCGATGAAGACGCCTTGGTTCAGCTTGCCTCTCCATCGGGAGGCGTCGTCAAACTTGCTGATGAGGATGCGAAATTTTCGTCCCAGAGTGTGAGCTTTGCCTACGCCGTCGCGTCGCGCATCGCGGTGTGGACGGGGATCGGGCCCAAGGGTGTGATCCTTCGCGCTCAAGACACATTCGAGGCGCTCAGTGGTCGCATCGAGCTTGATCTCGCTGCCGGGCTCGCGACTTTTCCCGGCCCCGGCTTGATCCGATCTTTCCCGGCGGACCCATCCGCGGTGGATCCCGATCGACCGATCACTCCAAGTCAGATCAGTTGGCGCCGGCGCAGCGACATTGTGCTTGCTTCAACCGAACAAGGTGTCGATTTCACCGCTCAACCCATGCTCACGCGGGCGCTCTTTACTGGTGACGCCGAAGCATCGGATGGCGCCGTCACCATGACGGGCGAGCAACTGCAAACTTTCTTTGCGCTCGATGTCAACGATGACACTTCGATCTCCCGCGCGATCATTACAGGTTCCGCTCGCGCCGACGCAGGGGCTGAGGGTTTGCTCACCGCCGACCGCATCGACATCGAGTTTGATCTCACCGATACCGCCGGGTCCGTTCCGACCACGGCGACAGCAGCGGGGGATGTTCGTGCAGCACAGGCTGGCTCCACCCTCCGCGCTGATCTCGCTGAAGCGCGCTTCCGTCGAAACGATCTTGGCAGGCTCGTCGTTGATTCCTTCACCGCCAACCTCGGCGTCGTCGTCAACACAAACGACGGCGTGACGGCGACGGCTAGTTCCCTGCGGGCGACTCCCGCCACCGGCGTGATCGATCTGGAAGGTCAACCAGCCAGCGTTGGTTCGTCGGGCGCGGTCGTCACGGGATCGTCGCTGCGCATCGAACAAAAACCCCGAATTCTCACCGTGTTCGGCGCCGGCGCCCTCGAACGCAACAGCGCCCAAACAGGGCTCGGCTACGACACGCTCAAACTCCAATGGCAAGACTCCATGAAGTACGACGACCTGATCGGCCATGCGGTCTTTCAGGGGCTTTGCGTACTCACCGCCGACAAGTCCGAACTGGCGCGCGATGTCGTTCGCGCCTCGCGCATTGAGATTGATACGCATCCTTATGCCCATCGCGGCGCTGGCGCCGGTGAGATGCCGATCCTTCGCGCGGTGGCCATCGGCGGCGACAATCCCGATCAGCCCGGCTCCGCAGCGCAAATCGAATCGCGCCGATACGAGCCGGACGCAACAACAGAGACGGGTCTTCGGCTTACGCGACTGGTCTACCTCGATGGGCCGACGATTATCGCTGACGCAGAGCATGACGAACTGCGCGTCCCTGCCGCCGGCCGACTCTTGATTGAAAACCGCAGCGCCGCCCATGATGGCTCCGCCTCCAACCCGACCGCATCGCGAGGCACGACGCTCGTGCAGTGGGATGGTTCGTTCCTGCTCAAGCAGCGTGTTGGTTCAGCGGACTTCCGCAGGCGCGTGCGCGTCAGGCATCGACCGCTGGGCGCCGCGAAGGTGACGGAGCTTGAGAGTGAACGTCTGGAGCTTGCCTTTGACGCTGGTTCAACGCCAGGCGCTGGTCTGACAGACATGGGCGATCTGATGTGGGCGCAGGCGCAAGGGGCGGTCTATGTCGCGCAAGGTCGTCGGCAGGTCATCGCTGACCGCCTGCTCTACGACGATTCGCTCGGGTACGCGGAGTTGACCGCCTGGCCCAGCAACACCGTCACGCTGTACGACTCGCGCACGCCCACTCCGTTGGTCGGCAAGCTATTGCGGTGGGACCTCATCAGTGATCGTGTTGAATGGAGAGGCGCCCAGGCGGCTTCCGCACCGGATTGACCTCTTTTTCGGTCCATTGATCGCACCGACTCCCAGGCGCCTACCATTGCCTCGCTCGGTGGTCACTGCTGCTGCAGCGTGATGGATGGTGAGCGGTACCAAAGCTGCCTATATGTTCTGCCGCCCCACTTCTTGGAGATTTCTATGCGCGTACTCATCGCCATTCCCGTTTACAACGAAGAACGCTACGTCGACTCTGTATTGGAGCGCGTGTTGGAGTACGCCGACGATGTGTTGGTGATTGATGACGGGTCGACCGATCCGACGCCTTGCATGTTGCCCAAGCATCGCGTCGAGGTGATTCGCCACGCGGAGAACCGCGGGTATGGCCGATCACTTGGCGATGCGTTTCGATGGGCGGACGCTTTTGGATATGATTGGGTCATCACGATGGACTGCGATGAACAACATGAGCCCGCCGCGATTCCGCGATTTGTCGCGGCTGCTGAGAACGGACAGTGGGACATCATCAGTGGCTCGCGTTATCTCACGACTCACGACGGCGACGACAGCCCGCCAGAAGATCGCCAGGCGATCAATCTCCAGATCACACGCGAAATCAATAATCGCCTCGGCTTTGCGCTCACCGATTCTTTCTGTGGGTTCAAGGCGCATCGTGTGTCCGCATTGCGAAAAATGAAACTCACGGAGAAGGGATACGCCTTCCCTATGCAGTTCTGGGTCCAAGCTGCTGCCGCGAAACTGCGCATCACTGAAATCCCTGTCAAGCTGATCTACAACGATCCCGACCGAACGTTTGGCGGCCCGCTCGACAATCCAACTTCCCGGCTTGCGCATTACCAGAAAGCGCTCCATGACGAACTGGCGCGATGCGCCGGCCAACTGTCGACCGTCGCGACCGTCAACATGATGAACTCCTGCACGGAGTGTTGTGGATGAAC
>CAYMQF010000147.1:2427-4028 GCA_964392425.1 uncultured Phycisphaeraceae bacterium | reverse complement strand
ATCACTAACAGCGGATACTCAGCGGAGTCTGTCCATGTGATAACCCAATGCGAGGTTCCGTCCTTGAGCCATATCCGTTTGTAACAGTTGGTGTTCTTGTCAAAAATCGGTTGGCTCTTGAACTCAGAGCCGTTTTCACTGATGTCCGACTCATGTGAATAACACATGGCCGTGCCTGCGTATGACTGCAAGAACGCGCCTGCCTCATCTTCTGATAAAAGCGTCCTATTGGCGCCCAGCGGTGCTTTGATTTTTTCAGCCATTTTTTAGAACCCCATTCCGCCCATGCCGGGCATGCCGCCCATACCTGGCATTCCGCCGCCCATTCCGCCCATGCCACCCATCGGGTCCATGCCGCCCGGGGCGCCGCCGCCTGCGTCGTCGTCCTTGTTCTCTGTGATCAGAACGTCAGCGGTGAGCAGGATGGACGCGACACTCGCGGCATTTTGCAGCGCGGTCACATCGACCTTGGCGGGCGTGATGACTCCGTCCTTGACGAGATCGCCGTACTCGAGCGTCAGCGCGTTGAACCCGAAGTTGGGCTCGTCGCACTCAGCGACTTTCGCCACGACGACGGTTCCCTTGACTCCTGCGTTGTCGGCGATTGCCTGCATCGGGACGGCGAGCGCTTCTCGCACTGTCTCCATCCCCGCAGCGATGTCGTACTTCGCGTGGCCGATGTCCTCAGCGTGGATGTCGTTCTTCTTGCCGAAGACGGCTTTCCACTCGCGGAGAGCTTCGATGGCGCCTCGGGCTCGGATGAAGCTGGTGCCTCCCCCTGAGACGACGCCTTCCTCGACGGCGGCGCGGGTCGCGTGGAGGGCGTCCTCGACGCGGGCTTTCTTCTCTTTGAGTTCGGTTTCAGAGGCGGCGCCGACGTTGATCTGCGCGACTCCACCGGCCAGCTTGGCAAGGCGCTCCTGCAGCTTTTCGCGGTCGTAATCGCTCGTGGAGTTTTCGATCTCCCGGCGGATCTGCTCGACGCGGGCTTTGATGTCCTTGGTGGAGCCGGCCCCTTCGAGGATGATCGTGTCGCTGCTGGTGACTTCGACTTTCTTCGCAAGGCCGAGCTGCGCGACGGTGACCTTGTCGAGCTCGACGCCGAGGTCTTTCATGATGGGCTCCGCTCCGGTGAGCGTGGCGATGTCATCGAGCATTGCTTTTCGGCGATCGCCGTAACCGGGCGCCTTGACCGCGACGACCTGCAGAGTGCCTCGCAGTTTGTTGATGACGAGCGTCGAGAGGGCTTCGCCCGTGATGTCCTCAGCGATGATGAGCAACGGCTTTTTCGTCGCCATCACCTTTTCGAGGAAGGGGACGAACTTGGTGATGTTGTCGATCTTGTCTTCGTGGATGAGCACGAGGCACTTTTCAAACTCGACCTTCATCGCGTCAGCGTCGGTGACAAAGTTGGGCGAGAGGTAGCCGCGATCGAACTGCATCCCTTCAACGACTTCGACGGTCGTGTCAAGGCTCTTGCCCTCTTCGACGGTGATGACTCCATCCTTGCCGACCTTCTCGAAAGCGTCAGCCATGATCTTGCCAATCTCGGGATCGTTGTTGGCGCTGATGGAGGCGACGTTGCGGATGTCGTTCTTGCC
>CAYMQF010000147.1:0-2327 GCA_964392425.1 uncultured Phycisphaeraceae bacterium | reverse complement strand
TTGCGGAGTTCGATCTCCTCTGCGACGGTGACGCCGTCCTTGGTGACGGTTGGCCCGCCCCAGGATTTGTCGATGACTGCGTTTCGGCCGCGCGGCCCGAGTGTGCTCTTGACGGCGGCTGCGAGTTTTTCGACGCCAGCGAGCAATGCCTGCCGGGCGTCCGTGTCAAAGGTCAGTTCTTTGGATGCCATCTGAGAAGATCTCCGTTGAGTATTTCGAGGCGAAAGTTGTGAATGCCACAGAGGCTATCTGCCCGCCTGCCGCCCGATGGTCCCGGTGACCGATCGAGGCGTGGACAGATAGACGAAGGGTTGAAACTGCAAGCGGCGCGCCGCAATAGGCCGGTGTGATGGATCACGCTTGAGGGGGTCCAACAGGTGTTGGCTGAGCATGGGCAGCGTGGCCGGGCTGACATCCGAAGGCGGGGGGCGACGGGCAACTGCCAGCTTGGCAGTCTCAGGAGGCGGGAGCAGCGGCGGGGTCAGGCGTCGGGATCAGCATCGGGATCGGTAGGGAGTTCGATCACTTCACCGAGCGACGGGCTGGGTGTCAGGAGAGCTCGGCGGATTCGCCAGCCGTCGATCGAGGCTCCGACGAGCGCGAGCGTCACGAGCAGCGAGCCGATGAGAATCAAGAGAGAACCAGCACTGTCCAAGAGCAGCCGATCCATTTGCGAAAGAGAAGAGGCGATCAGGCGCATGAGGTCGCCAACCATCGAAACGCCGATGGCGGCTGCGGTAGCGTAGATCGTCTGCCGATTTACGCGCCCCGTCCGAAGCACGAGCGACCGGGCGACGAGCTGCCTGGCGTTGTGGCGCAGGCACAGCAGGATGCCCAGCGCACTGAGCCCGATGCAGAGCCGAAGGATGATTCGCAGCGCGTTGGGAGCTGCCTGAAAATAGGGCGGCGGGCCGTGCGCATCGATCGTCCAGATGATGCTCGACCAGCACCAGATCAGAGGGATATAGCCGAGCAGTCCGATGACTGCAGCGAATATCCATTTGGGAGCGGTCTCTTTCGTTGGGCGGATGAGCCCCAGCACACTGACGCCTGATATCGCCAGCGCGACGATCACCGCCCAGTCAAACCACGAGATCGCAATCGGCAATGGCGTCCCGGTTCGGCTCGACATCGCATCACTCAGTCGAAGCGCCCACGAAAACACGACCGCCAGCGCAGCGCCAGTCGGCCACAGCGCCACGCTCCATGACGTGATCCATCGCGTCGGCAGCGGATGAAATGCGTCAGCGTGCGGATCGACTCGATACAGAATGGTCGCCCGAATCGCCACGCCACACTCGGGACAGTTGCCCCGAACGGACAGCCCCTGCAGTTCATAGTTGCAGTTGATGCAGGGGAGCGATCCACTGAGCACGACACCTTGCCAAAGCGTCAGCTCTGGCTCGCGGGCGTCCGGTTCATTGTGCGAATCCACCATCGAGGGAAAAGTCTACCGCTTCAAGCCAAGTGGAACCCGACCGCCGGTGCAGCCGTATACTGAAACCGACCATGCTTGAAACTATTGAAAGACTGCGTTCCAACATCTCCAGCGTCTTTCTGGGGGATCCAGAAGCCGTCGATCGGATCATTTGCTGCCTGCTCGCTCGCGGGCATGTGCTGATCGAGGATGTGCCAGGCGTTGGCAAAACTCTGCTGGCCACCGCTCTGGCCAAGTCCATCGACTGCTCCTTCAATCGGATTCAGCTCACTCCCGACCTGCTCCCCAACGACTGTCTGGGGGTCTCGATCTACAACCGCCGGACCGATGCGTTTGAGTTCAAGCCGGGCCCGATCTTCGCCAATATCGTTCTGACCGACGAGATCAACCGCGCCTCCCCCCGCACACAGTCCGCACTGCTCGAAGCGATGAATGAGGCAACCGTCTCGATCGACGGGAATGTTCATCGGCTCGACCCGCCGTTCATGGTCGTCGCGACGCAGAACCCGTCCGACTTTGAAGGCGCCTACCCGCTCCCCGAAAGCCAACTCGATCGCTTCCTCATGCGCATCAGCGTTGGATACCCAACGGCAGAAAGTGAAGCGCGCGTGCTCGACCTGCGCCCCTCCACGACGATGATGCACACGCTCAAACCCGCGCTTTCCAAAGCGGAGGCTCTCGAACTGCAACAACTCACCGACGCGGTGTCGCTGGATCGCACTCTTGCTGACTACATCGTCGGGCTCGCCACTGCGACGCGCAATCACGAGGAGCTTCGTATCGGCCTCAGCCCGCGAGGCACGCTCGCACTCGCCCAGGCTGCCCGCGCGACCGCCGTCATGGAAGGCCGCGACTATTGCATTCCCGAGGACATTGTCTTCAACATTAT
>CAYMQF010000146.1:0-4077 GCA_964392425.1 uncultured Phycisphaeraceae bacterium | reverse complement strand
GCGCCCCCGTCAAGCTCCTGCGAATAGTCCGACACCAGGCTGTTGACCCGGCGATCAGTTCGGGTCAGCGAACACCCCGTCGAAACCAACGCCACCCCAACCCCGAGAGCCAACGTCAGGATCAGCCCCGCAAAGGCTCGCCCTCTGTGAGCACACTCACGATGATGATTCAGATTGATAGGCATAGCAGCGACTGTACCCGTGTCTTGATAATGCGTTGCGATCCGCGTCGATCGCTCACTATGTGTCGGCTCAGCACCGCGTTCAGGAAAAATACTCGCCCGCCGCCTATCGACGAAGCCCCATTCCTCTTACACTCCGCTCATTATGGCCTCTATCTCATACGACGGTCAGAGTTTCACCATCAACGGCCATCGACGCTGGCTCGTCGGGGCGGTCATTGATCCGGGCAGACTCCCCCGCTGCGATTGGCTCGACCGCATCCGTGCTGCCCGCCAAGCTGGGTTCAACACGATCATTGTCCGCCTCTCCTGGGCTCAGCACGAGCCAGAGCAGGGCAAGTTCGACTTCACCGGCCATCTCGATGTCAGGCATTTTGTCCAGCTCATCGCTGCGGAGGGAATGCTGGCCATCCTCCGCCCCGGGCCTTTCGTCGGCGCCGACTGGGATGCGGGCGGACTGCCCGGCTGGCTCATCGACAGCCATCCAGAAATCGTCCGCACCGGCGACCCCGCCTTCAAGGAAGCGGTCGGCCGATACTTCTCCAGCCTCTTCGATCAGGTGAATGACCTCCAGCTCATCTCCCGGGGAGCGGGCGGCCCCATCATCCTCATCCAAAATGAACACGCTTGGTTCCGCGGCGATCCGCTCGGCGCTGAGAAATATCTCACCGAAACCGCGCGATACCTCCGCGAGGTCGGCGTCATCGTCCCCATTATCAACACCAACAATCTCTACGCCTCGTCCCCCAACGAGCTGGACGGCTGGCTCGCCGACGGCGATCTCTACTCAACACTCCTCCAGCTCCGAACCGTCCACCCCGACACGCCCGCATTTGCGATGGACATCCCACTCGCATCCACCCCCGCCTGGGGTGAGTCGGCGCCAAAACCGTTCAACCCCGACGAGGTGGTCACCACCCTGGCGCACACGTTGGCAGCGTGCGGCCAGCCATTCGTCGATTCCCTGTGCGCGGGACTGACGCCGGGCTTTCTGGCTGGGCGCGACCCACAAGACGCTGACCGTTTCATGACCTCACCATGGGCGCCCGCTGCGCCAATCGCAATCGACGGCCAGCGCACGAAGCTCTATGCCCGCGTCAAAGAAATCACCACCTTCGCCACCAGCTTTGAGCTTGTCCTTGCCAATCTCGATCCGCAAAGCCGAGGCGTCACACTCCAGCCAGACGCCAGCAACAAATCCGTCGGCCCAGCCGTCGTCGGCCTGTCCGGCTCGCAAGGTGATGTCACGTTTATTTTCGCACAGGAGCAGAGTAAAGCGACCACCGTCACGCTCTCCCTCCCTGATGGACGCGCGCTGGACGTTCCCCTCGCAGACCAACAGGCAGTCTGGCTCCTCTCCAACACGCTCATCGGCCAGCGAGCCACGCTCGACTATTGCAACCTCAGCGCATTTGCCAACGTCGGCGATGTCTTCGTGTGCTTCGGCAAAGCTGGCTCGCGCGCGTCGCTCTCCATCGATGACGCCGAGCTTCACGCAACCGTGCCAGGTGGAAAATCGCCGCTCATTGTTTCACACGCCGACGTGACCGTCGTGATCTGCTCGCTCGAACAGATCGAGGCTGCGATAGCGACTCCCGATGCGATCTTCATAGGAACAGCCGGGCTCGACGAGCAAGGTGAGCCACTGCCCGACAAACAGTTCCCGACATGTGTCCGAATCTCCAAGACTGGTCAGGTCGACAAGATCGCGATGAAGCCTGCCAGCTCCAGCCGCCGACGACCATCGCTGTTGAACTGGGCGCAAGCGCCACAGCAAGCACTCATCACGGGCGACACCGATCATCTCAAGCCAATCGAAAATATCGCGCCCAACGCAGCGCTCGGCTCATCCATCGGCCCCGTCTGGATCCACTGCAAACTGCGCACAACCAAGCCCCACATTGCAACGGTCGGCTTCTTCGAGCTGCGCCCCCGCGCCCACATCTATCTCGATGGGCAACGACTCGAAATCATCGGCTCTGGGGCAGGCGCCAACGGGCCCATCGTCAAACTTCCCCTCATAAAAGGCGAACAAGCGCTGACCATCCTCGCCGACCAACTCGGCAGGCCCGCCGGTGGAGCAGCGATGGGTGAAGCGGTCGGCCTGTCAGGCGAACTCTGGGAAATCGCGCCGTACAAAATCGGTAAACCCAAACTCGTCGCAAGCGAACGCATCTCCCCCATCACCGCGATCCCCTCGCGCGTTTGGGATATGCACGACGATGAGCTGACCGATGCGCACCGCATCACCTGGACGTTCACCTACCGCAGGACGGCGCCCCTTTACGCATCCATCACCAACCTCCCGGCGCCTGCCCTCATCACGCTCAACAACACCGCAATCGCCTGGCTCACGCAGGGCGGCCCAACTTCATTCCGGCTCGACCCCGACGTGCTCCGTAGAGGCGGCAACACGCTCGAAATCATCACGATGGACAATGCAAAAGAACTCATGGGCGCCTATACGAAAGCGTTTACGCTCTACGAGGGAATCGCTTCGATCACAGCCAAGCGTCCATGGTCGTTCGCGCCATGCGCGCCCCCCGCAAGCGAACACTTCATCCCCACTCCCAAATCATCTGCCTCTCAAACAAAAGAAACACCAACATGGTGGCGCTGCTCATTCAAACTTTCACCAAACGATCCCGCCGTGTCGTTCGTCGCAGCAGGCTTGTCCAAGGGGCACCTGCTCATCAACGATCACGTCGCCGGTCGATACTTCACATCGCTTGAAACTGGAAAGAAAGTCGGCCCACTGACACCAATCCCGATCTTCCCGCAATGGCTCAACGAGGACGGCAAGAACGAACTGTTCATCTTCGATGAGTTCGGCTTCTCACCCGACAAGTGCAAACTCGTCTCCACCTGATAGCGCCAACGAAATATGTTTCGTCAGGACGCGTCGCTTGAAGCAAGGTCGCGCTGCCGACGTTTGACCATACTCTTGCCGATCACATCGACCGAACGGGGAAACGCGGTCATGATCGCAGCGCTGTAAAGAGTCAGTCGGCTCGTCCACACTTCAGAGCGCGGCTTTTTCAGGCATTTGACGATCGCCCGCGCCACCTTCTCCGGCGACTGCATGAACCGGTCAGGCGTGCTGTCCATGATCGGTGATTCGCCGCTCCGGCTCTTAGTGACCTGTGAAAACTCCGTCCTCGTGCCGACCGGGTGAACCGTCGAAACATGCACACCCACCGGCGCAAGCTCCAGCTTCATCGCTCTACCGATGTGGTTCTGCGCCGCCTTCGTCGCGCAGTAGACACCGTAGTAGGGCATCGAAAACTTCGCCAAACACGACGAGCACAACAGCACATGACCGGCGCCTTGCTCGATCAATCTCGGAATCGCGGGCCTGATCGTGTTCATCGTTCCAAAGAGATTCACCTCGAACATTTCGCGCAGCTCAGCATCGGTCATCTCATGGACCGCGCGCTCGACGCCATACCCCGCGTTGGCGAAGACCGCATAGATCGAGCCGAACGATTCAACCGCCGAGTCGATCATCGCCTTGCACCCGTCCGCATCAGCGACATCAACAACGATGTATTCAGCGTGCCCGCCTTGTGCGCGGATCTCTTCGACCACTTCCTTGAGCTTGTCCTCTCGCCGAGCAGCACACACCACGGGCATCCCCGCTTGGGCGCACGCGATCGCTGTTGCGCGCCCAATGCCGCTGCTGGCGCCCGTGATGCAAATCGGTTTCCCACTGAGATTGATCTTTGGCATGGCGCCAATGATACACAGTCGCCAACAAACGACCGCCCGCCGACCCTGCTATTCCAAAAGGCTCTCGCCAGTCATTTCTGCCGGTTTTTCCAGACCAATCATGTCGAGTGCCGTGGGGATCAAATCTGACAGGCGCCCGCCTGCACGAAGAGATCGCCCCTTGAAT
>CAYMQF010000145.1:0-4114 GCA_964392425.1 uncultured Phycisphaeraceae bacterium | reverse complement strand
GTTGCAATCTGATGAAGACCACGCAGGCGCCATGCAGACCATCCAGACTATCCAGGCATGGGCGGACCACTTCGATGTCAGCCGAGGCGTCGCAGTCGCGCTGGCAATGACGCGCGCAGCAGTCGGCGACTCCGAGCGCGCCTTTGCGCTATATCGAGAGGTCGTTGATGCGTCGCGCACACTCGATGTCAATGATGAGTTTTTCTGGCGCTCGTGGGTCGGGATGCTCACCATTCTCAGTGAGAACAACACGACGGGCGAACGAAGCGAATCCATCCTTCGGCAGATTGCCCAACTCCGCGCGATGGACTCTCAGTTGGGCAGCCGACTGACGCGCCGACGGATCGACGCTCTCGAGCGCTCCGCCCGCGCGACAAAGGAGCCCTGATGGCTTACCGCACGAACCGCTTTTCGATGAAAGTGTAATTCACAGACGTGAAGGAACTGAGCGTGTGTGGATGACTGGTCGCGCCACCTTTGCCCCCTGCTCTTCTCCGACGGTGCGCAGCAAGCCGATGAGCGCGCTGATCGCTTCGCGCACTTCGTTTTGGTCGAGTTCGGTGATTTCGCCATCGGAGATTGCTGCGATCGCTTCAGCACATTCTTTGACGGCGTTGACCGACGCGGTGTCGAGCGGGCCGACTTCTTTGACGAAGTAGCCGCCTGCTTCCTGGCAGATAAAGCTGAGCGTTTCGTCGCCGATGTCCGCCTGGGAGCACTGCAAGCTGAGCAGGATTCGTTCGATGGGGTTTGCTTGGGCTCCCGAGATCATCCGATTGATCTGCCTCGTTGAGAGGCCCATGTCTGAGGCGAATCGTTTGACGCCGACACTATCGACCATTCGGCGGAAGCGGAGCGAGGCGTGGACCGCCATTTCGTCCGCTTCTATTGCGTCCACACGTAAATCCGCCATCTCTCTCCCTCTCCTCACCGCCTGAACCTATGGACGGCAGGGATTTGCAAGCCAAGAACAAATCGCCCATCTCGCGTACTTTCACCATACCGAGTGACCCCCGCTGACGGAACAATGTTTGTCCAAGATTGTCCGATTTCTTGCCTTGAAGGGTGCGTCAACGGGGCGTTGACTCCGATAACACCCGACCAGCCGCCGTGCTGAGTGTCAGTGCTCCGTTGCGACCACGGCGCGAGCTCGGCGAACCGTCCGCTCTTCAGTCTTGGGTTTGACGTCGTGAGCGATGGTGAACGCCTCTCCAAAGCGGATCAGACGGAAGCTGTTGCCGATGACGAAAACATCTCCCACGACGTGGTAAAACGCCGCAAACACAAGCCCGAGCGAACCGGTCGCAGCGAGCGACAGCCCGATGCCTGCGATCACCGTTGACGCGACAAGGTTCTGCCCCACCGCGACGCGCGTCTTGCGGGCAAGCTCGATCAGGAACGGGATTCGGCTCAGATCGTCATTGACCAGCGCGACTCCAGCTGAGTTCGTCGCGATGTCCGACCCGCTGAGCCCCATCGCGACGCCGACGTCAGCGACTGCGAGGGATGGGCCGTCGTTGATTCCGTCGCCGACCATCAACACGCGGCGCCCTTGGTCGACCATTTCACGAACGATTTCGTGCTTCTCTTCGGGGAGGCATTCCGCTTCGACGACATCAACGCCGACGGTTTTTCCGATGCGCTTTGCGACTTCGAGCCGATCGCCGGTGAGGATGACCACACGCTGGACGCCCAGATCGCGGAGCCGTTGGACGACTCCCTTTGCATTGGGGCGAAGACTGTCAGCAAGTCCGACGGCGCCGAGATACTTCCCGTCGCGCATCACATGGACGCCGGTCATGCCTTCGAGTTTTTCCTCGACGAGCGTCACTTGGCTTGCGATGTTGGGATTGATTTCCTGAAGCCAGGCAGCTCGACCAGCGAGAACTTCACCGTGAGTAGTTTTGGCGCGCACACCTCGCCCGTGTGATTCTTCGAATGATTCAACCGCAGCAGGCTGGAGTCGGGCGTCCTCCGCGGTGCGCATGATCGACCGCGCCAAGGGATGGTTGGATTGCTGTTCAGCGTCGGCGGCGCCTTGCAGAAGATCCGCCCCCTCGACGCCTTCTGCGGGCGACAGCCTGCTCACGGCAAAGACGCCGGTGGTGAGTGTTCCCGTTTTGTCGAGAATCACAGTATCAATGTGCGATGCGGCTTCGAGATACTGCGTCTGCTTGATCATGATGCCCAGGCGTGCAGCAGCGGCAAACGCAGCCACCATCGCAGTCGGGCTCGACAGGAGCAACGCCGACGGGCACAACACGACCAGCACGGTGATCGCCGTGATCGTCGCTTTGGCTGCGACCACTTCATCTGCTGATTGACTGTGGAAATACCAGACCAACCCAGCGACGGTGATCGCGACGGGAACGAAATAGGCTGCGACTTGTTCGATAAGGAGTTGCCGAGGCGTGCGGGAGGACTCCGCCTCGCCGATGAGCTGTGTGACCTTCCCGATCGTGGACTCGGCGCCAACCCCCGTCACGCGAACATCCAGCGTGCCCGTCAGGTTGGAAGTTCCCGCATAGACGGGCGAATCGACCTGCACTTCGACGGGGACGGATTCACCGGTCAGGCTCGCCTGGTTGAGCGTTGATTCACCGGAGACGACGACGCCATCCACCGGCAGGTTCTCGCCCGGGCGGACGCGCACCAGCATGTCGACCTCGACCGACTCGATGCCGACCTCGCGCTCGGCGCCATCCTCGATAAGTCTGGCTTTTTTGGGAGTGAGCCTGACGAGTTGTTCGATCGCTCGCTGGGCGCCCCACGCGGTTCGCCGAACGACCTGATCTGCAATCAAGAGGATGAAGGCGAGAAAGCCTGCGGTTTCGTAGTTGCCTGTCGCCATCGCAGCGATGATCGCAAGAGCAGCAAGCGTCGCGTTGGTCGGCTTGCCCGTCCACAGCTCGCGCACCGCTTCGATGAAGAGGGGCGTCCCAAGGAGCAGGGCGCCGATCGCAGCGGGGATCATCGCGACATCGTGCGACGCCCAGCCGAGCGTGCGGGTCAGCGTCGTAGCGAGGATCAATACACCACCCATGAGGTAGACGAGGATCCATCGCTCGATCTGATGCTCGCGCTCGAGGGTGGCTGGCGGTGTGGCCGTTGCGGGCTGGTGGGCGTGTTGCTCAGTCGCCATGCTGGACATCGGGTGTCACTCCGGGAAGAGAGAAGATGCGAAATCGGCGACAGCACCCATGCGGAGTGTCGCTCATCGGCCGGTCAACGGGATTGTACGTCGAGAACGTCTGTCCCGTTCGCGCGGATTTTCGTCTTCATCGCAATCGCCCGCTGGCCGTGCCTTCCCGAAGCGGGCTATCCTCTTGGCTCGATGCGATTTCTCTTTTTAGGAACTGGAACCAGCGCGGGGATCCCCGTCATTGCGTGCGACTGCCCCGCCTGCCGATCCAGCGATGAGCGGGATCAGCGGACCCGCACCGGCGCCTCGGTCTGCTGGACGGACCCGACCGGGGCCGAGCGTGTGGTCCTGATCGACACGACCCCCGATCTCCGCATCCAGGCGCTCAGGCATGATTTGCGCCGCTGTGACGCCATCTTCTTCACGCACAACCACGTCGACCACATGTTCGGCCTCGACGAAGTCCGCCGATTCAACGCCGTCATGGACGCCCCGATCGACATCTACGCTGACGAACGGACGCTCGAATCCCTCCGCCGGGTCTACAAGCACATTTTCGAGGCTCACTCCAACGTCAACAAATCGTTCGTGGCGACGCTGATCTCCCGCCGAATCGAGCCTGACGTGCCCATCGACCTGCACGGCTTGCGATGGACGCCCATCCGCCTGCTCCACGGGCGACTCCCGATTCTTGGATTTCGGATCGACGCGATCTCGCCCGCCACGAAGGCGCCCTGGCTCCCGCTGGCCTACTGCACCGATGTCTCAGCAATCCCGCCCGAGACGTGGCCGATGCTCACCGGCCTCAAAACCTTGGTCCTCGACGCCCTCCGCACGCGCAACCATCCGACCCATCTGACGATCGAGCAGGCGGTGAACATCGCTGATCAGATCGACGCCGACCAGACGTATTTCGTCCATATGGGCCACGACATCGTCCACGCTGAGACGGACGCGGAACTCCCCCCAGGC
>CAYMQF010000144.1:0-4139 GCA_964392425.1 uncultured Phycisphaeraceae bacterium | reverse complement strand
AAATCGCCTGGCGTGAATGCAACCTGCTTGGTGGGAGGCTTTGGTGCGCTCGCAGAGCTGAGGCGGCGGGTCGGCGCCCGGTGATCCTGTCTCGAGTCGAGAGCAGAAGGGAGCTGAGACGAGGGAGTCTTCGAGCTGACGCCGGGCGCGATGGGTGTCAGGCGAGGCGGGAGTCCGATGAAAAACTCCGTGTTGCGGGGGAGGATCGGCGAGATTCCGTCGTTGGTGATGATGTATTCGGATTGCGGGAAGACGGCGGTCAAGGCGCCGTTGATCCGGAGATACATCCCCGGGAAATCGGGCGATGTGTAGACGCGATCGAACTGCTGGGGGGCGCTGAAGTCAGGCTCAAGCTGGCGCAGTGAAACGCTCAGCGGGGAGATGTCCGCGACGGCTTGCTCGACGGGCGTCAGCGAAGACTGCTGCGCGGTCACTTGTGATGAGATGGAACAGACAACCGCCAGCGCGATCAGGCGGACCGGGAGGGCATGTCGGGATAGGTCGTGTGTGGGCGCCATGTTCGGATTCAATCTATCGGCTTGATGAGGGTGATGCTGCATGTCGTTTGCTGCTGGATTCGATGCTTTGTAAAGCGGTGAAGGCGGGCGTGTTTACTGAAGAACGATGCGGAACTGGAGTGAAAACACCTGCTTTGGGTCTTTCTTTTTGAGTTCATCGAGTTGGACGCCGTGCGCTCGCCAGTTGTAGAGGGCGTCTTTGACGGGGCGGTCGACGCCTTCGTAGCCGCTGGATTCGATGAGTTCAGCGAGAGTCACTTTGCCTGCCGTGTTGAAGGTGAGTTTGACGAGCGGGTTGCTGGGCGCCGAGGTCAGGCGGGTGATGGTGGTGAACTTGGGGGCGACGGTGTCAATGCGTAAGCCTTTCATTGCGATGGGCTGGCCGGGCTTGACGGTGATGGGTTTCTTTTGGCTTGTGGGCGGGGACTCGCGTTCGGCGCCACCTTTTTTGGATGCGGGCTGAGGGGGCGCTGGTTTGGCCGCGGGCTTTGCTGCTGGTTTGGGGTTTGGCTTTGCCAATTGTTTGGCTGGTTGAGTGGTCGGCTTGGCCGTTGGTGTTGCGATTTGTTTTGTTGGATGGGCGGCCTTCTTCTGGGAAGGCGCGTTGGCGGAGCTGGTCAGTGTTGTTTTGCTCGGCGCTGCGGGCTTGGCTTGTGTGGGTGTTTGGGTGGGAGTCTTTGCGGGATCAGCGGAGTCAGGTGTCGGCGTTGACTCTGCTGCGGGCGGTGATGGCGCCAGCGCAACAGTCTCGACGACTGGAGAAGGGGTTGTGGGCTGGCTCTCGCGCGAGGTCGGGGTGTCGGGTCCGAGGTCGAGTGCGGGTTGATCGGTCTGAGCAAGGCGAGCTTGGTGGGGCGTTGGTTTTTCAAAGCCGATCCAGTTGATCGTGGTGGCGCGCGAGTTGTCGACGCCTGGCGTGATCTCGGGCTTGTTGAGTTCGGGGGTCGGCGGGGGAGACGTTGAGCGCGAGGATGGAAAAACGTCGGCGCCCATCGCCAATGCGATCATCGCATGAGCGAGCAGGCTGATCGAAAAAGCTGCGGTCAGTCGCCAGTTGATGATGGACCGATTGTGCCTCATTCCGTTCGGGCTCCGAAAAGTGGACGCTCTGATGACAGCGTAGGGGGGAATCCGGCTCGATTCCAACATTTGGGTGAATACATAGCTCGGTTCACTGGTTTAGTATTGAGAGAACCACGCTGATGGTTCTTATTCAGCAGCTTTTATCACCCGGAAAGGGGACTCGATGTACTTTCGCACGCTCGGCCTGGCCCTCGCCACTCTCGTGACCACCAGTGTTTCTGCCCAGACTTTCAAGATCGGGGATCAGGGGCCCAAGCTGGGCGGCAAAGTCACCTGGCTCAAGGGGGAGCCTGTGGAGCAGTACGAAAAGGGGCATGTCTATGTGCTCGACTTCTGGGCGACGTGGTGCGGCCCGTGCGTCGCGACCATCCCCGAGCTGAACGCGCTTGCCAACGATTACCGCGAACGTGGTGTGACCGTCATCGGCGTGGCAATCTGGCCTAATGACACGATGGAGCCCACGGATAAATTCGTTGCCAAGCAAGGCGACAAGATGAACTACGTCATCGCGGAGGACATCGACGGCCGGGCGGCGGCAGCGTACATGGCGGCTGCTCAACTCGTCGGCATCCCCACCACGATGGTCATCGACGGCGACGGTCGGCTTGCATGGATCGGCCATCCGCAGATGGATCTCCGGTCCGTCCTCGACAGCGTGTTGGCGCCTGACTACGACATCGAGCCACTCTTGGTGCGCGAAAAAGCAGTCGCGCAGGGAAAGAAGCTCATCAAGCAGGCGGAAAAATTTGCCAAGGCGGAACAGTGGGATGACAGCTTTGCCGTGATCGACGAGATCGTCGCGCTGGATCATCAGGAGTTTGGCTACCTCTCCATGATCAAGTTCCAATATCTGCTGGGCAAGTTCAAACGCACCGATGAGGCGTATTCCTACGGCAAAACCATCATCAACGAGATCGCCAAGAACAACCCGGTGCTGTTGGAAAATATGGCTGACTTCATCGTTTCCGGGCCCGGCGTTGAGCGACGCGATTTAGCGATGGCTCATCAAGCTGCCGAGCGCGCGGTCGAATTGACCGACAGCCGAGAGCCTGCTGTGCTCGAAACCTTGGCGCGAGTGTGCTTTGCGATGGATGACGTCAAGCAGGCGCACGAAGTCTTGTCCAAGGCGATCGCGCTGGTCGACGACGCACGCATCAAGAAGGAAATGGAAGAACGTCTTGCGGTCTACGCTGCTGCGATGAATGGGAAGAAGGCTGGCTGACTCAGCGCCCGGCTCAATCAGGCAAGACTCAATCAGGCGGAGCAGTTTCGCTTGGGGCTGGCGCTGTCGGGTTGGTCGTGGGTTTTCCCATCACTGAAACATTGGTGACGCCTGCTGCGGAGAGCGCGTCCAGCGCGTGGAGCAGTGACCCGGAGGAGCTGCGCTCGTCCGCTGCAATCACCACGCGAGGCTCATCGCCGACCAATGTTTGATCCGCGATCATCTGCTTGGTTGATTCGCCCAATTGATCGAGTTCGACGGGGTCTCCATTGAGGAACACGCCGCCCGTTTGGTCGATGGCGATGGTGATGAGGGCAGTGCGCTCGGTCGGCGCCCCGGATCCGATCTGAGGCAGCGTGACATTGAGAACATCCGCCCGCACCATTAGCACCATCGCAAAGACGAAGAACGTCAAGAGCAAAAAAATCACATCGACCAGAGGCATCATCTCCAGCCTGGGTTCATCCATGGTGTTCCGTACGCGGCGCATACATCACAGGATACCAGCCAACACCACCCAACGGTGAAACGAAGCCTACGGATTTGAAACCGTGGGTTTCGCAGCGAGTGTCGGTACACTCGACATCCATGTTCTCGATGACCCGAGCTGAGTTTGTTCGATTCGCCCAAGGCGCCCTAGAAAAGGCGGACTCGCCTCGCGTGGCGATCCCGCTGACGGTGCGGCTGTTGAGCGATCAACTGACGCCGGTGCTTGCGTATCGTCGGCTCGTCGCGCCCGATGAACGGGATGCGCCATCCTTCTTATTCGAGTCCGTCGAAGGAGGCGAACGGCAGGGCCGCCATTCCATGCTTGGCGCCCATCCCGCCATCGAGATCATCGCGCACGATACGACCGTTCGAGTGATCGATCATCGCACTGGCGCCGACCGTACGTTTGAGTCCGACGATCCGCTTGAAGAGATCCGCGCGATGACTGCTGATCTCACGCTCGCCAAACCACCCGGCGTGTCGCTGCCCGGCGCGATGATAGGTGGCTGGGCGGGGTATGCCTCGTACGACACGGTGCGCTATGCGGAGCCAACCAAGCTTTCGCTAGAGCAGGCGCCCGGCGACGATCGCTCGCTCCCGGACATTCACTTTGGATATTACGACCAGATTGCGGTCTTCGACCATGCAGCAAAGCTCGTCTACGCCATCCGTCTGATCGAAGTTTCGGAGAAGTCCGATCTCGGCGCAGCGTTCGATGAAGGCGCTGCACAACTCGAAAAGATCGCGTCGGCATTGCAGACCCATTCCAAACCTCTCGCGCTGGGAACCTTCACAGAGGGCGGCCCGACCAAGGCGATGGAGTCCAA
>CAYMQF010000143.1:0-4250 GCA_964392425.1 uncultured Phycisphaeraceae bacterium | reverse complement strand
CAGCCATTTGAATCCGCCGTATTGCGGCCGTATTGCGCCCGTATCGTTGAAGCAGAAGAGGTGGATTGCGCCGAGTCGGCGTTATGGCCAGAGAAATAGGCCGAGCAAAACGGGGCAATAGCCCCTTTTTGTTATGGTTTTGTTCTGCTCCCACCCGATCTTCGCTGCGACAGGTTTGGGACAGGTGCTCATCTGACTAATCGCAGGACATCCGATAAAATATTGGTTATCAGGCTGTTTTTCAGCTTTTACTGGCCGCAACGGAATATTCTGATTGCATTGCTCCATCCCATTGAGAATCAAAACAGGTCTGATTCCACCAGATCGTTGATTGTGTAATGAGAACTCCCCACTTCAGCCGATAAACTGGAAGTATGTGAGTTTGCGTTCGCTAAGTGCGAGAGTTATAGTTTGCACTAGTTCACAAGCTATCCGGCTGCGGCTTTCTATTCCCGGGTGGCGGTTCTCCTAAAGCAATGAAATCCAACCAACTGTTCCGCACTGCATTTGACAACGTTCCGTTCGACGACTTGGCCTTGTTGGCCGAATCCATAGACGGATTGACCTGAACCATGGGGAGCACACTGCGTGACTCCCCGCAATACGAAGCAAGGTAAGGAGACGTCTCCAATGAGTAGAAACATGAGCCTGAGCCTGTTGGCCGGCGTTGCAGTCAGTTTTAGCGCGACCGGGATCGCGACCGCTGAGAGCAACGCACCCACGGGCGCCAACACAGATGAGATTCGCGCGCTTGTCGCCGACATGCTTGCCGACGCCGACACGCGTTCCAGCCTGCTCCAAAGCAGCGGAACGGCCGGCCACGACGGGGAGTTTTTCCTCGCCTCACCCAATGGCGACTTCCGACTCGTCATCGATGGGCAGATCCAGTTCCGTTACAACGTCAACGGTCAGGATCCCGGCCCCGTGGGAACAGCCAACGATGACTTCGAGACTGGTTTCCAGACTCGCCGTACCAAGCTGGTCTTCCGTGGAACCGCGTTCGACAACTTCTTCTTCAAGGTGCAAGGCGCCTTCAACCGCGCTGGAGGCGGATTCGGCCTGCAGGACGCCTACGTCGGATACAAGTTCGACAACGGCCTGAAGGTCAAATGGGGCCAGTTCAAGAGCCCGTTCCTTCGCGAAGAACTCATCAGCTCCAAGCGTCAGCTTGCTGCGGATCGTTCGTTCACCAACGAAGTCTTCAACCAAGGCCGATCACAGGGCGTCATGGCTGAATACACCACCGGTGCTCTTCGATTCATGGGATCGTTCACCGACGGTTTCAACAGCATCAACACCGGCATCGGTGCTGACCCCGCAGACTACGCCTTCACCGGCAGGATCGAATATCTCGGCGCCGGCAGCTGGGACCAGTTCCGTGACTTCACGAGCCCGATGGGTTCGGAGTACGGCGTGCTGCTCGGCCTTGCCGCTCACTGGCAGGACGGCGTTGATGCGCCAGGTGTCGCTGCAGTTGACATGTTCTCCTGGACCGCCGACGTCAGCGTCGAAGGTGACGGGTGGAGCGTGTTCGGCGCCTTCATGGGCAACCACATCAACAACAACGGCGGCACGCTCGCTGCGGTGATCCCGGGTGCTTCTGCAGCGCTCGGCTCAGCCACCGATGAGTATGGCTTTGTCCTCCAGGGCAGTGTCTACATCGTTGATGACATCGAAACCTTCCTTCGTTGGGATGGAATCATCCCCGCCTCCGGCAGCGCGTTCAACACGATCACCGCTGGCGCCAACTACTATCTCCACGGCCACGCCGCGAAGTTCACGCTGGACGTCCAGTACTTCTTCGATGATCCCGCAAGCAGCAACTTTGCTGGAACGTTCGGCTCAGGCGCCGGCACCGGCATTGGGTACGTCCCCGGAGCGGTCCCCTTCACCGAGGCCCAGTTCTCCCTCCGTGCTCAGTTCCAGCTCCTCTTCTGAGTTGATCTGAACACAACGGGTTCAAACAACACCTTCACCGATCGGTCGTCCAACGGCCGGTCGGTTTTTTTATGCGCAGCCTCCACCCCATTGTCGGAGTTGAATCCGGACGCTGTTCACGCGATGATGTTCGTGTGACCAATCCCATCGTCTCTTCAACGCCTGCCATTGATCCTCACAACGCCCAAGCGAAGCGACATCTCAGGCATTTGTTCTGGCAGAACGTCGTCCAGCACATGCTGACGACCTTCCCCCAGCGAGTCGCGGAAAATCCGGATCTGGCCGACGGGCGCGTCGCTGTGCTGACCCAGCACGGAGAGCGGATCGGCATCAAAAGTGTGCAGCCGCTCTTTGCGTGCAGTGTGCCAGGTGGGCCCGACGATCGCGCCCTCTCCCTTGCGGTGCAGTGCACGATCTTCGAGATCCACACGCCCGAGGGGCAGGTCTATACGATCCCACTCGAAGAGATTCGTGCGGTGCACTCGTTGACCGAAGATCTTATTGATGAACTGCAGAAGCTGACCGGTGAAGCGGCGTCGGACACCGATGGGGAGCCATTCGGTTTTTCCGCATTCACGTCGCTCGCCAGACAGCAGCATGAGTCGGACGCGCAGGATCAACCCTGATCTTCACGGTGTTTGAGTTCCGCATCCATCGCGTTCTGTTTGATTGACGGGCGAGACGCCTGTCCCACTGATTGAATCAGCCTTCCCCATCTTCGCGGAGTTTGGCAAGCACCGCGTAATCCTCAAGCGTAGTCGTGTCGCCGACCTCTTCAACACCTGCAGCGATGTCGCGCAGCAGCCGGCGCATGATCTTTCCGCTGCGCGTTTTGGGGAGCGCATCGGTGAAGCGGATCATGTCGGGTTTGGCGATGGCGCCGATCTCTTTGCTGACATGTTCTCGCAGCGCCGCCTTGAGCTGGTCGTCGGGGGATGAGCCCGGCCCGAGTGTGACGAATGCAGCGATTCCGGTCCCCTTGAGTTCATGGGGGATGCCGACCACTGCTGCTTCAACAACCGACGCATGGGAGACGAGCGCGCTTTCGACTTCCATGGTTCCGAGCCGATGACCCGCGACGTTGATGACATCATCGACGCGCCCCATGATCCAGAAGTAGCCGTCCTTGTCGCGCCGGGCGCCGTCACCAGCGAAGTAGATCGGCTCGCCGTCTCTATTTTTCAGGTTGGACCAATACGTTTGGATGTATCGGTCACGGTCGCCGAGGATGCCTCGCAGCATGCCGGGCCAAGGTTTGCAGATCGCGAGCAAGCCGCCCGCGTTGTCAGGCTGTTCGACTCCGGTCGCATCGACGATTGCAGCGTCGACTCCGAAGAAGGGGAGCGCGCACGAGCCGGGCTTGGTCGGAACGGCTCCTGGCAATGGCGTGATCATGTGGCCGCCGGTTTCGGTTTGCCACCAAGTGTCGACGATGGGGCATTGTTCTTTGCCGATGACATTGTGGTACCACATCCACGCCTCGGGGTTGATGGGTTCGCCGACGGTGCCGAGCACGCGGAGCGACGAAAGATCGTGTGCCTTCGGGTGTTCATCTCCCCATTTCATGAAGGCGCGGATGGCGGTTGGCGCCGTGTAGAAATGCGTGACATGGTGTCGCTCGACGATGTCCCAGAAGCGGTCAGGCGCCGGGTGGTTAGGGGCGCCTTCGTACATGAGTGTGGGCACGCGGTTGGGCAGGACGCCGTAGATGATGTACGAATGGCCTGTCACCCAGCCGATGTCAGCGGTGCACCAGAAGACCTGGTTGGCGCCAGCATGGAGGTCGAAGACATACTTGCTCGTGAGATATGCGTAGACCATGTAGCCGCCGGTGGTGTGCATGATCCCCTTGGGCTTGCCGGTGGTGCCGCTGGTGTAGAGGACGAAGAGCAGGTCTTCAGCATCCATCTTTTCGCACGGGCAATGTTCATCCGCAGCGAGAGTCAGATCATGCCACCAGTGATCGCGTTTACCGTTGTGCTCTGCGGATGGTTGTTCATGGAAAGCGATGGAGTTCGTGCAATGTTCGACGACGAGAACGTGTTCGACGGTGTCGACTTGCTTGCACGCCTGATCGACGTTGTCTTTGAGGGGGACGAGTTTGCCTCTGCGCCAGCCACCGTCTGCGGTGATGATGAATTTGCTCTTGGCGTCGTGTACACGGTCCGCGATGGCGCTTGCGGAGAAGCCGCCGAAGATGATCGAGTGAGGCGCCCCAAGGCGTGCGCAAGCAAGCATCGCGATCGCAAGCTCGGGGATCATCGGCATGTAGATGGTGATGATGTCGCCCTTGCTTACGCCGAGCGATCGCA
>CAYMQF010000142.1:0-4326 GCA_964392425.1 uncultured Phycisphaeraceae bacterium | reverse complement strand
CCTGCTTTTTTTCCGAGCAGGAACAGCCAAAATCGCCTAGAATAAGCACTCGAAATCAATGTCTCGCCGACTCGATTCGACCTCGCCAGCAGCCCTCTTTTTTGGCGCCAACGTGGGTCGTCTTTCGTGCCCGGCGCACGACTTCACCATGGCTCATATGAGAGCTCAACTATGGCGGCGCCAACAGTGACAGCGACTCCCAACCCCCCCTCCGACGCCTCGGCGTACGGCGAAGACCAGATCCGCGTTTTGGAAGGCCTCGAGGCTGTCCGCAAACGCCCCGGGATGTACATCGGCGACACCGGAATCGTCGGCTTGCACCATCTCGTCTCCGAAGCGGTCGACAACTCCATCGACGAAGCGATGGCCGGCCGAGCCACCACCGTCTCCGTCAACATCCGCGCGGACGGCTCCCTCTCCGTCGGCGACGACGGCTCGGGAATCCCCGTCGGCCCCATGACCCACGAAAACCCGATGCTCCACGGCAAACCCGCCGTCGAAGTCGTCATGACCACACTCCACGCCGGTGGCAAGTTCGGCGACTCCGACTCCCCCTACAAAGTTTCAGGCGGCCTGCACGGTGTCGGCATCTCCTGCGTCAACGCCCTATCCGAATGGGTCGAAGTCGAAATCCATCGCGGCGGAAAGATTCACGTCATCACCTTTGAACGAGGCGAAGTCGATCGACAACTCCACCAACTGGGAGACGCCCCCGTCGTCAATGGAGTCTCCCAGACCGGCACGCGCGTCACCTTCAAACCCGATCCACAAATCTTCCCCGACACCGAATTCCAATACGACCTCATCTCGCTGCGACTCCGCGAACTCGCCTACCTCAACCCGGGAGTGCGCATCCGCATCACCGATGAGCGCGTTGATAAAGACGGACAAATCAAGGACGAAACGTACTTCTTCGAGGAAGGCGTCCTCGCCTTCGTCAAATATCTCAATGAATCCCGCACGACGATCTCTCCCCCAATCGTTTTGCACGGTGAAATCGCCGAATCTGGAATCATCTGCGACGTCGCCCTCCAATACAACGACAGCTACACCGAACGCCTGCTCAGCTTCGCCAACAACATCAAAACAGTCGACGGCGGCACGCACGTCTCAGGGTTCAAAACCGCACTGACACGCACGCTCAACACCTACGCGCGCAAGTCCGGAGTCATCAAGGAAAAAGACTCCTCCCCCACGGGCGATGATCTGCGCGAAGGGCTCGTCGCCGTCATCTCCATCAAGCTGCGCGAGCCTCAGTTCGAGGGGCAAACCAAGGGCAAACTCCGCAACACCGAAATCGAAGGGTTCGTCTCCTCCATCGTCAGTGACGCCCTCCAGACCTGGCTCGAAGAACATCCCGCCGACGCCAAACGCATCTGCCAAAAGGGCCTCGTCGCAGCCCAAGCGCGCGAAGCAGCCCGCAAAGCGCGCGAGCTTACACGCCGAAAGAGCGCGCTCGAGTCCGGCTCGATGCCTTCCAAACTCGCTGACTGCAAAACCAAAGACTTTGAATCATCCGAAATCTTCATCGTCGAAGGTGACTCAGCCGGCGGCTCAGCAAAGCAAGGCCGAGATGTCGACACGCAGGCAATCCTTCCCCTCAAGGGAAAAATCCTCAACGTCGAAAAGGCACGCCTCGACAAAATGCTCGGCTTCGAGGAAATCCGCATCCTCATCTCCGTCCTCCGGTGCGGCATCGGCGAAGAGTTCGACGTCTCCCGACTTCGCTACGGCAAAGTCATCATCATGACCGACGCCGACGTGGACGGCTCGCACATCGCCACGCTCCTGCTCACCTTCTTCTTCCGCCAAATGCCCGAACTCATCCGGCGAGGGCGCATCTACCTCGCCCAGCCGCCGCTCTACCAGATGAAGCGAGGCAAACGCGTGGATTACGTCCTCAACGAAACCCGCATGAACAACCTGCTCACCGAGCTTGGGCTGGAGCACTCCGAATTGCTCATCCGCGATGTCAATCAGTCCACCGATCCCGGCGTCGAGCCTCCCATCGTTGCGACGGTCAAGGGCGAAGAGCTTCACCGCACCGCGATCGTGCTGCGCCGCCTTAGCGAGCTGGTCGAAATCGTCGAACGGCGAGGCGTCAAGTTCATGGAGCTGCTCGAATCGCGCGATCACGACCCCGCTGGCACTGGCGCCCTGCCAACCCACCGCATGACCTGGCCAGGCGGGCAGGCGTGGGCATGGTCCGAAGAGCAAGCGATGTCGCTGCTGGAAACTCATGGGCTTCGCCTGCCGGTGATTGCTGAAGACGTCGAGGTTGGCGCCGTTGATCCCGAGGCTGACAAACCCGTCGCCACCATCCGCGAGCTGCACGAAAACCGCGAACTATCAAAAATATTCGATGACCTCAAAGCCGTCGGCATCGACATCGAGGACTACTCACTCACGCAGGAAGAATCCGTCACCGGCGAACGCATGCCCACGAAATACGCCTGGCGATCCTTGCGAAGTTCCAAGAAGTCTGACGACGAGCAAACTGAAACCGCGCAGATCGTCGAAGCTGCAGGGGTCGGCGACATCCGCCCCGCGCTGCACGATCTCGGTCGGCGAGGCATGGAGATCAAACGCTTCAAGGGGCTGGGCGAAATGAACCCCATCGAACTGTGGGACACCACGATGGACCCCGACCACCGCACACTTCTGCGCGTGACGTGGGACGACGCCAGCTCCGCCGACCTGCTCTTTTCAACGCTCATGGGCGAAAACGTCGCGCGCCGACGCAAGTACATCGAAGACCACGCCCTCGAAGTCAAATCACTCGATGTCTGATTGACGCATACGGGTCCGTTCTCCTGACGCCGGAACTGAGTCCGCGAAGTTCCGGGTATCCCGTTGCGACTCTCTCAGTGGGACGGGCGTCTCGCCCGTCAACGAACGATCCATACAATGACGTGATCGATCATGAACCAATCACCGCGGGACATCCTCTACTACGACGGGCAGTGCGGCATGTGCCGACGATCCGTCCGCATCATCCGCGCTCTTGATTGGCTCCATCGTCTCGACTCGCAAGATTCCACCGCGATCGACGCCAACCAACTGCCCGTCAGCCGTGACTCTTCGCTCATCGGCATTCCAATGCTCACGCGCCAAGGCGAAACACTCATCGGCTTCCCCGCCATCCGCCGGGCGCTCCGCCAAACACCCATCGGCGTCATCCCCGCACTCCTCCTCTACCTGCCCGGCTTCTCCCATCTGGGCAAACGAATCTACAACTCCATCGCAGCGCGCAGAAACCGAACCGCCGTGTGCGTTGCAACCGAAGATTGAAATGAGAGACAAGCCCACGGATTCGAATCCGTGGGAATCGATCACAGTTTGGAAGCTGTTTAGAGCTACGAAACGAATCTTACTTCTGCAGGTTCTTCACAAAGAAATCGATGATGCGCGTGTACAGCCGATTCGTCACCAACGGCTCGGGCACCATGTGCGTAAACCCCGCCAACGGCACAAACTCGAAATCCTTGCCCGCGCGAAACAGCGCATCGGTCAGCTTCAAGCTGTGCATGAAGTAAACGTTGTCGTCAGCGGTGCCATGAATAATCATCAAGGGGCTGGTCAAGCCGGCGGCGTACGTCAGCGCGCTCGCTCTTTCATACCCCGCCTTGTTCTCGTCGGGCATCCCCATGTACCGCTCGGTGTAATGCGTGTCGTAGTCCCGCCAATCCGTGACAGGCGCCCCCGCGACCGCAGCTTGGTACACATCGGACCGCTGCAGCACCGCGTTGGCTGAAAAATAGCCGCCAAACGACCAGCCGTAGATGCCGACATGATTGAGATCGAGTTCGCGATACCGAGCGCCCAGCGCCGCCAGCGCGTCGACCTGATCGGCAAGAGGAACCGTAATAAGATCGTTCTTGATCACGCGTTCCCACGCCCTGCCGCGATTAGGCGTGCCCCGCCCGTCGATCTGCACCACGACGAAACCATGATCGGCAAACCACTGCTGCAGCGCGTACCGCTTGGGCGTTGCCATCACCGTCTTCGCGTGAGGCCCGCCGTACACACTGACAATCACCGGATATTTCTTGCCGCTCTCAAAATCGCGAGGCCTGATGATGACCGCGTCGTACTTGCGAACATCGCCGACCGTCGTCAACTCCATATTGATGTCAAAGGGAAGCTCCTCCGCTACGCTCGTCAGTTCGCCGAGTTTGTCGCCGGCGCGCCCAAGCACTTCGCGCCCGACACTGCCATCGAGGGCCGAGCACGAATGCACATGCAAAAACCCTTTCTTCGCAAATACCACAGAGTGACTGCCCGGCTCGAAGGTTCGCTGCCGAAGGCCGCCCCGCGTCATATCCA
>CAYMQF010000141.1:0-4693 GCA_964392425.1 uncultured Phycisphaeraceae bacterium | reverse complement strand
GATTTCGAGCTTGTCAAAGTTCGCATCGCGAATATGTCCGCGTTGACGTACGCCATGGACGCGGTGCTCTACATGACGACCGGGATGCTCGATCGACATGACGATGACATCATGCTCGAGACGGCGGCGTGCAAAGTCTTCTGCTCAGAGATGGGATGGCGCGTCGTCAACGATGCGATCCAGATCATGGGCGGCGAGTCCTACATGACCGAAAACGATATGGAGCGCGCGTTCCGAGACTGTCGACTCAACCTCATCGTGGAAGGCGCCAACGAGGTCATGCAGTCGCTCATCTTTGCGTACGGCGGCAAACAACTCGCTGAGCAGATGCTCGGCTTGATGGAGGCGTTTGGCATTGGCGAAAAAATGCCGTTGGGCGCCAAGCTCAGTCGATTCTTCCGCAGCTCATTCAACAAAAAGGTGATGAGTCGCGCGATTCCTCTCGGCTTCGAGCTGTTCCTTGGGATCAAGCCGACGCCGACGCGCATCACCAAACTGCATGGCTCTCTCGCTGAGCGCGGCGATCAGTTCGCCAAGTTGGTGCGCGACCTGTCCTACCACTTCAAGGTGGCGAGCCAACGGCATCAGGAAGACATCATCACGCGCCAGGCGATCCAGGCGAGACTGGCCGACGCATCGATGTTGCTCTACGGGATGGCCTGCGTGCTCTCCAAACTCGACAAGCAGATCCGCGCGGGCGAGGACGGCGTCGAGTTCCGCAGGGACAAAGCAGCTGCGGAGCATTTCCTCGACTTTGCCGATCTTTCCATCCGCAATGAGTACCGCAAGTTGACGGAGAACGCGGATGTCACCATGCTGAAGGCCGCCGAAGCCGCGATTGATTTCAGCGACACACTGCCCAACAGCGATTTCATCATCCCCGAGCGATCGCAGACCGCAGCTGGGACCGGGCGTGTGCCGTCGCAAGATGCAATCAAGCAGTTCCCCGGCGACTCTGTGACTCACGCCCGTTCGATGGGGGATGCTTCCAGCCCCAACGGCAGAGGTTGACTCTTCCGGCAGTTGTTGATGATCGAGAGTTTGGATTTGATTCGTTTCACCCGGTTTCCTTTTGCAAGATACTGATGGAGTTTTCAACGTATGATCTTTGAGAAAATAACTGAAGCAAACCACGAACAAGTGTGCTTCTGCTACGACGAGGAAACGGATCTTCGTGCGATTATCGCGATCCACGACAGCACGCTGGGGCAGCTTCAGCCTTCCGGCGTGCGAGCTTCCCTGGGTGGAACCCGCCGTCGTTTTTACAAAAGCGAAGAGGCAGCCCTCGAAGATGCGCTGCGCCTCAGCGAAGGCATGACCTATAAATCCGCGGCGGCGGATCTCGAGTTGGGCGGCGCCAAGTCTGTCGTCATGCTCGCAAGCAAAGAAGAAGAAAAAAACCCAACCGAACGCGAAGCCATCGCGATGGGCAAGGCGATCAAACGCCTGGGCGGTCGCTACGTCGCAGCGGAGGACATGAATGTCACCGTGCAATACGTCGACTGGATGGCGGAAATCACCAAGTACGTCATCGGCGGCAAGACCCGCGCCACCGGCGGCGATCCTTCCCCATACACCGCTCGTGGTGTCATCAACGGAATCAAAGGCGGGCTGACCTACGCCACTGGTTCCAACTCGCTCTCCGGCGTGACCATCGCCGTGCAGGGGCTCGGCTCCATCGGCGAAAAAATCTCCAAAATGGCTGCAGAAGAAGGCGCCAAACTCATCGTCACCGACACACGCAAAGATCGCGTCGATCAGTTGGTTTCCGAGATCGGCGCCACCGCGGTCAATCCCGACGACATTCTCGCCGTCGAGTGCGACGTGCTCTGCCCGTGCGCAATCGGGCAGGTCATCAACGACAACACCATCGAGGGTCTTCGGTGCCGACTCCTTGCCCCGGGCGCCAACAACGTTCTGGATCGTCCCTCCGAACATGCAGCGGCGCTCAAAGCGCGCGGCATCGTGTACGGCGTCGACTTCATCTGCAACGCGGGCGGCGTGATCCGTCTGGGCGGACTGTGGGTCGGCCTGACGGAAAATGAAATCAACGAAAAGGTCGCATGCATCGAGCAGCGCGTCGTTGAGATTCTCAAGAATGCTGAGACGATGGAGTCGGCGTACGACGCAGCTCTTGCATACGCTCAAAAGCGAATTGATGAAGGTGTTTCACGCGGCCAAGCTGGGCCTTCCGCGCAAGGGCGCGTGGGTTCGAGCCAAACGCCCGAGATCATCAGGGGTCTCTAAATGCCGAAGAAAACTGTGTTCAAAGGGCAAGTCGAGCATCTTCAGATTCTCGATGAGACTGGCGCCCTCGACGAAAAACTCGCCAAAGGCACGCTCACCGACGAGCAGGTGGTCGAGCTGTACAGGCACATTGTTCTGTGCCGACATTATGACGAGATCGCGTTCAAGCTGCAGCGCTCGGGGCGCATGGGGACATACCCGCAGAACAAGGGGCAGGAGGCGATCGCCGCTGCTGCTCTCGCGATCACGCGCGATGACTGGATGATCCCGTGCTATCGCGAGAACGCTGCGTTGTTCCTGCATGGTTTGCCCATGGAGAGCATTCTGCTGCACTGGATGGGCGACGAGCGGGGCAACAAGATCCCCGATGGCGTCAACATCCTGCCCATCTCCATTCCCATCGGCACGCACATGCTCCACGCGGTGGGGATCGCCTGGGCGAAGAAACTATTGAAGACCGATGCCGTCACGCTCTCTTTCTTCGGCGATGGCGCCACCAGCGAGGGCGACTTCCACGAAGCGATGAACTTCGCCACCGTGATGAAGGCGCCGACCGTTTTTATCTGCCAGAACAATCAGTGGGCGATTTCGCTGCCTCGCGAAAAACAGATGCGCTCGCAGACCGTTGCGCAAAAAGCGTTCGCTTACGGCGCCGACTGCATTCAAGTGGACGGCAACGATGTCTTCGCTGTGTACAAAGCGGTCAAAGAGGCGGTCGACAAAGCACGCAAAGATGGCGTTGTCACGCTCATCGAAGCGATGACCTATCGACTGGGCGATCACACCACTGCTGATGACGCCCGCCGCTACCGCGATACCAAAGAAGTCGAGGCGTGGGTCAAGAAAGACCCGCTCATCCGAATGCGAAAATATCTGGAAAAGAAGGACCTTTGGGACAGCGCCAAGGAAGAGCAGTTGGTCGCAGAGTCCAAGAAGCGAGTGATTGAGGTTGTCAAAAACGCGGAAGGGATCGAGGCGCCTGACAAGAACGACATCTTCGACTTCACTTACGCCGGCGATCTTCCCAAGGACCTGCAAGAGCAGCGAGCCACTCATCGCACCAACTCGCTCGCGCTGGAGTCGGATCAATCCACGCTTCGCTCGATCGAGCCACAGCACGTTTGAGGAAATGGAGCCGATGTCATGCTTGTGCGTCTGACCAACATCAAAGGGCAAGACATCTGGATCAATCCGATCCATGTCAAGGCGGTGTACGCCAAGCCGAAGCACACTGAAGTTGTCATTTTACTCAATCCCACGCTGGGGCAAGCGAGTTTGAAGGTGACTGGATCGGTCGAAGAAGTAGTGGAGGCAATCAACCTCGGTATGCCGGACTTCCTCCCCCCATTTCCCCCCGAGGATGAATCAGGACATGGCGGCGCCGCTGCTGCAGCACTCATAGGTTAGAGACGACACGACAACCGCGAATATATGTAGGAATAGGTTTCTATTAGCAATGGCCAATCTCACACTCGTACAAGCAATCAATCTCGCACTCGTCCAGGAAATGGAGGCGGACTCCCGCGTCATTATCCTCGGCGAAGACGTCGGCAAAAACGGCGGCGTCTTCCGTGTCACCGAAGGTTTACAAGAACGCTTCGGCGAAGACCGCGTCGTCGACACGCCCCTCGCAGAGTCGGGCATCATGGGCACGTCCATCGGTCTTGCGATCGGCGGCATGCGGCCGGTCTGCGAAATGCAGTTCGAAGGGTTCTTGGCGCCTGCTTACGATCAACTCGTCACGCACGCCGCGCGCTATCGCACTCGCAGTCGAGGCGCCGTCACCGTGCCGATGGTTGTCCGCGTCCCCATCGGTGGAGGCATCCACGCCCCCGAGCTGCACTCCGATTCGCCTGAAGCAATCTACGCGCACACGCCGGGGCTCAAAGTGGTCATGCCCGCGTCACCCTACGACGCCAAGGGGCTGCTGATCTCGGCGATCCGCGATCCCGATCCGGTGCTGTATTTCGAGCCCAAGCGGATCTATCGCTCGTTCCGCGAGGAAACCCCCGAAGACGAATACACCATCCCCATCGGCAAGGCGAAGATCGTCGAGTCGGGAACGGATGTCACTGTCGTTTCGTGGGGCGCCCCCGTCATCGACTGCATCAAAGCGATGGACGACCTGCCTGAAGATCTGTCTGTTGAACTGATCGACCTTCGCACGATTTATCCGCTCGACATTGACTGCATCCGCGAGAGCGTTCAGAAAACCGGCCGTTGCGTGGTCGTTCATGAGGCGCCGAAAACAGCAGGCCTCGGAGCTGAGATCGCTGCACTCATCATGGAGCACTGCTTCCTCCACCTCGAGGCGCCCGTCCAGCGCGTCACCGGGTTCGACACGTTCATGCCCTATTACAAGCTCGAGCTGGACTACCTGCCCGACCCGCCACGCATCATCGAGGCGATCACCGCCTGCGCTTCGTATTGAGTTTCGACAATCTTT
>CAYMQF010000140.1:0-4693 GCA_964392425.1 uncultured Phycisphaeraceae bacterium | reverse complement strand
CGAAATAGGTCGATCGCCCCGCCTAGAAGCTGGTTCAATCTCGCATTGACGCGATCCACCGCTGCGAGATCATATTTCCCGCGCGCCACACCTCCCTGATTGGTGATGACCACGAGTGCGAACCCGGCTTCTTTGAGCGCCCGACAGCCGTCCGCGACGCCAGGCAGCAGCTCCACGAGATCGGGATCTCCCAGATCACCATCCCCCGTCACCGATCGGCAGCGAATGAGTGTGTCGTCACGATCAAGAAATACAGCCGGCCGCATGGTTTCACCATAGTCTGCACAGCGGGGGAGTCGAGCCGGGCAGCGGACGGCTGGCGTCCTCTTGTGGTTGGACTTGTAGGTCTGAGAGTTGCGAGCTACAGTGTGCGGCTCACTGGCCAGCGGGCTGGTGGAGCCCCGCCGCCGTAGCTCAGTGGTAGAGCACACCCTTGGTAAGGGTGAGGTCATGGGTTCAAGTCCCATTGGCGGCTTTATAACCCGTCAACGGGTGATTGACGCTCTGCAAGGCCGAATCCGGCTGCGCGGAGAGACGATGGACATTGGTTCCTTCGTCGCAATGTGTGAGGTATACTCACCGATCGGATGGATGCGTTGCATCGTTGCGATCGGGTTAGTTTTTTGCGGGCGAATGTATGTCCGCGCAGATGTGACCGACGGTGTTCGTCGGTTGGCTTGGCGATGCGAATCGTCGGGTCGAAGTAAATAAGAAACAGTTGCGACCGGACGTTGGTGCACTGCGTGGAGCGCAGTCCGACACCGGCCGCTGGATAACCGTATTACCAGACGGTGGAGGTCTTGGAGCCATGGCCAAGGACAAGTACGAACGAACAAAGCCGCACGTCAACGTCGGCACGATTGGACACATTGACCACGGCAAGAGCACGCTGACAGCGGCCTTGTCAGCGCGGTCCGCCGTCAATCACGGCGCGGTCGCCAAGTCCTACGCTGAAATCACAAAGGGCGGCACCGTCCGTGACGCCAACAAGACGGTCACGATCCACTCGTCTCATACCGAGTACGAGACGGAAAATCGACACTATGCCCATGTCGATTGCCCGGGTCACGCTGACTACATCAAGAACATGATCACCGGCGCTGCACAGATGGACGGTGCGATCCTCGTGGTTGGCGCCGACGACGGCCCCGCGCCTCAGACGCGCGAGCACGTCCTCCTCGCTCGCCAGGTGAACGTGCCTTACATCGTCGTCTATCTCAACAAGATTGATCTCGTTGACGATCCCGAGTTGCTCGATCTCGTCGAGCTTGAAGTCCGCGACCTGCTCAGCAAGTACGACTTCCCCGGCGACGAACTCCCTGTCGTTCGAGGCTGCGCCAAAGACGCCATCGACTCCATGGGTCAAGGCGATGAAGCCAACAAGAGCATCGACGAATTGTTCGCCGCTCTGGACAGCTACATCCCCGAGCCCGAGCGAGCCATCGACAAGCCCTTCCTCTTGCCCATCGAGGATGTTTTCTCGATCAAGGGACGAGGCACAGTCGGCACCGGCCGAATCGAACGAGGCATCTGCAAGGTCGGCGATGTGGTCGAAGTGGTCGGTCTCCGCGACACCACCAAAACCACCGTCACCGGCGTCGAGATGTTCAACAAGACGCTCGACTCAGGTGAAGCGGGCGACAACGTCGGCGTCCTCCTGCGAGGCGTCGAAAAGGACGACCTCGAGCGTGGTCAGGTCCTCTGCAAGCCAGGCTCCATCAAGCCTCACACCAAGTTCGAGGGCGAAGTCTATGTGCTGACCAAGGAAGAGGGCGGCCGAAGCACGCCGTTCTTCACCGGCTACAAGCCTCAGTTTTACTTCCGAACAACGGACGTGACGGGCGGCGTGACATTGGCCGGAGGCGCCGAGATGTGCATGCCCGGCGACAACGTGCAGATCGAAGTCGATCTGGGCGAGAAGCCGATCGCCATGGAGGAAGGCCTGCGCTTCGCCATCCGCGAGGGCGGCCGAACGGTCGGCTCCGGAGTCGTCACCAAGATCATCGAATAAAGTTCCACAGCAGCGCCGCTGGCGACCCGCGCCAGACGCTGTCAAGGGCCGGTTGACGGGGATGCGAAATCCCCTGATTGCCGGGGAAATACACTGTTTCTGTCTCTTATCGAGTAAAGGCCGAAGGCCATGGCAAAGAAGAAAAGCGGAGGCCGAGAGTACGTCTGGCTTCAGTGCTCGGAAACTGGCGATCTCAACTACCGCACCTCGGTGCGCGTCAAGGGGGGGATGCCCGAGCGACTGAAGGAAGGGCTCAACAAGTTCTGCCCCAGACTGCGTCGGCATACGCTGCATAAGATCAAACGCAAGTGACCGAGTGGGGGCGATGGACCCCCGCCGGCGTCAAAGGCCGGTAGCTCAATTGGCAGAGCAGCGGATTCCAAATCCGCAGGTTGAGTGTTCGAGTCACTCCCGGCCTGTTAGACCCGACTTCTACGTCAGGCTCTCTGGCTGGATCATTCGGGTTGGAGCAAAGTTATGGCTTTTGGAATCTACAAACCCGGGCAAGGCTACTGGACCCGCGTCATGAGCGCGATCGGCATCGGCATGCTCGGATTGGCCGGCGCCAACTGGGGCTGGGAACAGCTCGCCGTCATCAACACCTCCTTCGAGGTTATCTACCTCCAGGCTGGCGTCGCGGGAGGCTTTGCCCTCTTCACCGGAATCTTCACCTATTGGCTCGTCGGGATGAACCGCAAGGTCAACGAGTTCTACATCGCCACCGAGGGCGAGCTTCGCAAGGTCGCCTGGCCTCCTCGCAAAGAGTTGATCGGCTCGACGTGGGTGGTCATCGGCATCAGCGTGCTCATTGCCACCATCCTCTTCATCTCGGACCTCGCGTTCGCCAGTCTGTTCCGCGAGCTTGGCGTGCTGAAGACCTGATCCGACAGGGCGCCGCCAACCTTGGCTCGCCCCGGCTCAGACGATCGCTGCTCCGCGTTCATACCTCAGGAAGACTTCAACCATGACCGAAGAAACCAAACCCAACGATTCCGTTAGCGCCGAGCCAACCCCCTCAGGGCCGCTCCCCGCTGAGCCCGTCGAGGTTTCCGCCGACACAATGGACGGCCGGCTCGACGAACGCTCAGACGCCATCAACGCTGACGAACCAGTCACCAAGCCAGGCATGAACTGGTTTGTCCTGCGCGTCGCCTCCAACAAGGAAAACTACGTCCGCGATACACTCCTGCGCAAGATCCAAATCGAAGGACTCGACCGCTGCGTCGGGCAGCTCCTCGTTCCCACCGAAAAAACGAAAACCATCAAAGGCGGCAAGCAACGCATCACCGAAACAAAGCTCTACCCGGGCTACGTCTTCGTTGAGATGAGGCTCGAAGACGACGGCCGAATCCCCCAGGATGTGTTCTTCCTCGTCAAAGAAACGACAGGCGTCGGCGATTTCGTCGGCACCGCAGGTCGACCCACCGCGCTCCAGACGCACGAAGTCGAAAAAATGCTCATCGACTCGCGCAAGCCCGAAGACCTGCCCACCATCCGCATGGTGTTCGCCAGCGGCGACCCGGTCACCATCAAGGAAGGCCCATTCGAAGGGTACGAAGGCACCGTCGACACTGTATTGCCCGAGAAAGGGTTGGTTCGTGTGCTCGTCACCATCTTCGGCCGACAGGCGCCGATCGAACTGGAAGAATGGCAGCTCGCCAAACCTGAAGACGCATGACCGATCTGATCGTCGCGACGACCAACCAGCACAAGCTGGGTGAAATCGAAGCGATTCTGTCGCCGATGGGTGTGCGCGTGCTCAGTCTGGATTCGGTGACGCTCGATTCGGGTCAGCCCGCAACCGCTCTCCCCGAGCCGATCGAAGACGCCGACACCTTTGCAGGCAACGCGCAGATCAAAGCTGTCTATTACGCCAAAGCTCTCGGCATGCCTTGCCTTGCTGATGATTCGGGGCTTGAGGTCGACGCACTGGATGGCTCCCCGGGTGTCTACAGTGCGCGCTACGCCGGTGTCGGCTCTACTTCCGGCGACCGCGATACAGCCAACAATGCAAAGCTGCTTGGCGCTCTTGCTGATGTGCCGCAGAAAAAACGCACCGCGCGTTTCGTCTGCGCGATGTGCCTCGCGTCGCCGACGGGCCAGACTCTCGCCACCAGTCAAGGCGTCTTTGCAGGCGTCATCACCGACTCCCCCCGAGGCGACAACGGTTTCGGCTACGACCCACTGCTCGAACTGCCCGATGGCAGGACCAGCGCCGAGCTATCCCCCGAAGAAAAAAATGCGAGAAGCCATCGAGGCGCCGCCGTCCGCGCCATCGCTGACCAGCTCCCAGCGTGCCTTGAGCACTAGCTTCCTCGCGTCGCAACAGGTTTCCGAGACGGCAATCGCGTCAACCTGCTAATATGTTCCCGTCGTATGGATGGCACAGTGCACCCGCACGCTCGCCGTCCCAGCTTTGATCGTTTTCACCAGTTGCGAAAAAACACCCATGACCCACGTCATCGCTGAACCCTGCATCTCCACCAAGGACACTTCCTGCGTCGATGTCTGCCCCGTCGACTGCATCCATCCCACCAAGGATGAGCCCGATTTCGAGACAGCCAAGCTGCTCTACATCGAGCCGGACACCTGCATTGATTGCGGCTTGTGTGTCGATGAATGCCCCGTCCGGGCCATCTTCGCAGAGGAAGACCTTCCCGAAGAATGGTCGGAGTATGTGCA
>CAYMQF010000139.1:0-4714 GCA_964392425.1 uncultured Phycisphaeraceae bacterium | reverse complement strand
AAAGACTGGTGGTTCAAAGCCTGCAAACCCGGCACCCGGCTGCGCAACAGCTGCAGGGACAGCGATCAGCCCCGCAGAGGCCACAACAGAACACGAAACCACACTAATAAATCGACGGAGGCTGCACATAGTCAACCTCACTATACGCCCATACACAAAAAACTGTTCCGCAAAAGTAAGTATTTATGGGTCAGTTAGCGACGAAGAACTTTCACCGCCAAGCCCACGGATTCCAATCCGTGGGTTATTGAGACATATGCATTTGTGTGCTGCATTGACCAACCCCTCCCTCCCGGTCGGGGCTCTGATGCAGGCTTTTTTGAGCCGAAGCTGTTCATGCGGCGCGCGAGGCTGCAGCCTGCTCCGTCGCGGAGGCGGATTCGTCATCGTCGGCGTCCGTCGGCTGGACTCTCTCAACACACGCAACCGACGAGATGGCTATCTGGCTCCTCGAATGCACATCTTCGATCACCAATTCGCCTTGTTTATCACGCCTGATGCGGACCGGCCCCGCGAGCGCCTGGGTAAACTCGATAATCAGATCGCCCAGAAGCAGCCGGGCGCCGGGCTGAATTACACGAGTGACCGTGATTTCGATGGCAACACAGTTGTCAGCGATCGTGTGAAGCTTGGCTGACGCAGTGCGCACCTGCTTGGCGAGGTCCGCTAGCGAACGGATCGCTTTGCGAAGATCGCGATACCGTTTTTGTTGTTCTTTGCCCAGTTTTTGCAGGTGTTGATGCAACGGCTCGTATTCGGGCATCAACGATTCTTTGCGCTCAGCAATCTTTTCGAGCATTCCTTCGATGCGTTCATCACATCCGTCAACAACCTTGTCCAGCCCCATCGCAAGTTCGGTTGGAACGCCGGCGTCCGAGCCGATCTCGCCCAGTTCGGTCTTGCCGCCGACCGTGAGTCGACCGCCCGTCAGCACGGCTCGCTCGCTTACAACATCACCCTTGACGTGGAGTCGACAGTTGATGATTTCATTCTTGACGATCAACGATCGGTCGATCTCGCCTTCTACGTTGTCGAGATAGCGCGCTTCGAGATTGCCCTTGATGTGGACCGATCCTTTTTCGCGCGCCGCCATTCCACCATTGAGGTAGGCGTCTTCGCCTGTGTTGATGGTCGCTGCTTCGACCAAGCCTCGGACGGTCACCGACCCGGTCGCCTCGACGACAAAGCAGTCGCGCACTCCCTTGTTGATGGTGACGTCGCCGCCAAAGGCTATGTTTCCCGTTGAAAAATCAACAAAGTCGGGTATTTCCAGATCGGTGCGAACACGGAGGTGTTTGCCAACATGCTCAAGCACGCCGGCGCATAGCGCCACGAGTCGACCGTCAGGGAGTTGGTCAATCGAGCCGTCCAACTGTAAATCGAATTCCTGCCCGCCGTAGACGGGGACTTCATCTCCGAAGACGTTCTTTCCCGGCGAGCAGGGCACGGACGGAATCACACGCCCGAGGAGATCGCCTTTCTTGATGAGGCAGAAGACGGAGTTGTTGTAGTAATCGACTACGGAGTCTTCGTCGATGTCATCAGGCTCAGGCGCCGGGGTGTCGCCCATCAAATCGGGATCAAACCCCTCTTCAAACTCGAGTCGGCCATCTCGTCCAACGATCGGCGGCACTCCAACTGCGACATCGCCGGAGTGGGCGGACTGTGGGTCTTCTTCGTGCTGCGCGATGAGCGATGCGACAGCCTGCTCGACTTTGGAGGATAGTTCGACGCCCTTCTCGACCAGCAGCACTCGGCAACACTCCGCCGTCAGCGCGCTGGGAGACTCCGCCTCACTGGGAAGCTTGATCGTCGCGGCCATCAAATCTTTGGAGATGACCAGCGAAGGTTTCGGAATGCTCGGCGTATTCGTCATGAGTTGCCGCGAGCCATCGCCTTATGATTTCTCAGTACGGAGAAATCAGGCGGCGGCCTTTTCGAGGGTCTCCATAATGCGTTGGCTGAGCAGGTCAGGTGTGAACGGTTTGACAACATAGTTATTGACGCCGGCCTTGATCGCTTCAACTACACGGGATTTTTCGCTCTCGGTGGTGACCATGATGATCGGCGTGGAACGATTTGCCTGTCGGAATGCTTTGACAAATGTCAGGCCGTCCATATTGGGCATGTTCCAATCCACCAGAAGCAGGTCGGGCTGGATCGAGGCGAGCTTGCGCAGCGCATCCTGCCCGTCGCACGCTTCCTCAACGTCGGTGTGTCCAATCTGCGACAGCACCGCTTTTTCGATGTTCCGCATCGTCTTGGAATCTTCAACTAAGAGAATTTTCATCTTGGTTTCCTTCAATCACTTTCGCGCCCGCAGGCGTAGTCAGACACGGAGTTTGTTTACGCAGCCTGGCTTGCCGTCGATGACTCACCTTGAGTTTTGGCCTCGACATCCTGAATGGCGATCTCGATGGAGACCTCACCGCAGTCCGTCTGGCAGGGGATCGAGATACACGGAATATTCTTTGGCCGGGAAACCTTATGCTCGGCGCCGACCACGACGCTCGGGCAGGAAATCGAAACATTCCGATCCTTGAACATGCCCTTGGCGCCGCCCGCAACCATGTTGATCAACTCGCCGATCGCGTCGGCAAAGTCCTCATCATCAGTGTTCATCTGCTGACCGGCAAAGATTGACGCGATGCGCTCTGCGGCTTCACTGGGGAAGCTCAGCACGACCGACCCAATGACGTCGCCGCTCATTCCGACGATCCCGGACACGTCGTAGGTCGAGCCCGATTCAGTTCGGACGCTCGGCTCGCCAACCGTGACGGGGAGTTGAAGCATCGTTGCGAATACATTTTGAATGCTTCGCATGAAAGGGGTAATCAGTTCTGCGTCCATGGGATAATTTCCTTTGCATGCCCTCAGGCCACCGCGAGCGCTGTCTGTGACTCCTTTGCCGCCGACATTACGCGCGCTACATCAATAATCAAACTCACTCCACCGTCATCTCGCACCGTGGCTCCACTGACCGGCGCCGATCCGGAATAATCACTGTCCAGCGGCTTGATGACCACTTCCTGCTGACCAATCAACTGCGACACAATCAAAGCGGCGCGCTGCTCGTTCAACTCAATCACCACTGCAAATCGGCTTTCTTCTCGCTTCTCCGCCGGAGTGTCGAACAGGTCCGCCAAAGACACCATGGGCAGCACCGTGTCTCGAATCCGAAGCACCCGTTTGCCGTCCACGGAGCCCAACTGGTTTGGCTCAGGACGAACGATCTCGACAATGTTGGAGAGCGGGATTGCGTACAACTCGGCGCCGACGCCGACCATCATGGCCGGCATGATCGCCACGGTGAGCGGAATGCGGATGAGGATGGTCGTCCCTTCACCGAGGGTCGACTCCACATCGACTGACCCCTTGAGCCGTTCGATGTTCGTCCGAACGACATCCATCCCAACGCCACGCCCCGACAAGTCGGACACCTTTTCCGCTGTGGAAAAACCCGCAGCGAAGACGAACCGAAACACATCGCGGTCACTCAGATTGTCCAACTCTTCTGGAGTGACCAGACCTTTTTCGACCGCCTTGGCGCCGAGAACGTCGCGATTGAGTCCTTTGCCATCGTCGATGATCTTGAGCAGCACATGATCGCCAGCCTGCGATGCGACCAGCCGGATCACACCTTCTTCAGGTTTGCCGGACGCTAGACGCTCTTCGGGCATGCCGATCCCGTGGTCACCGCTGTTGCGGAGCAGGTGGACGAGCGGATCTCCCAGCTCTTCGATGACGGAGCGATCGACTTCGGTCTCGCCGCCTTCGATTTCGAGATGGATTTTCTTCCCTGTCTTTTTCGATAGATCGCGGATGAGTCGTGGATACTTGCCGAACAGTTTGTCCAAAGGCTGCATCCGGGTGCGCATGACGGCGAGTTGAATTTCGCTGGTGACACGATCCAGATCGCTACTCGACTGCGTGAACGCTTCGCGCGATTCCTGAGAAACGCCATCGAAATCGACGACCTGCCGAGACAGCGCCCCGACTCTGTTTTTCTGAAGGACCAACTCCCCGACCAAGTTGAGCAGCGACTCGAGTCGCCCAACTTCGACGCGAATTGTTTTTTCTATCGTGCTCTTGGCTGCGGGCGCTGGAGCTGAATCTTGCTGGACGTTCGCCTCGTCTGCCTTCGTCGCAGAAAGATCGGGGGCACTATCTGTCGTCTGTGTTTCGGACTGAGCTTGCGGAGTTTGCTGCGCTATTTCGCTGTTGGGCTGGGATTCCGTTTCAGGCGCCGATCCGTACACACCATCAATCCGCAGCGCCGATTCTCCATCAGCTCCTTCGGGCAGCAGGGAGTCTTGAGACAACTCATGATCCAGAATCAGATCGGCGACGCAGCCAGCCATCTGGTCGATGTCCCACATCAATACTTTGCTGTCACGAAGACCCTCAGCCTGTTTTCGCAACAAGAGCATGGTCCCCGCCAGCCGAGGGAGAAGCTGTTGCATGCCTTCCTCGTCGAGCTGCACCACATGCTCAACGCCGGTGCTGATCATGCCCAGCAGCGACGCCATCTGGTCAAACTCGAAAAACTCAGCGGTGCGCGTGAGGGAGTCGAATATCTCGACAATCTGTGAAGCGTCGGCAGTGATGTCTTCGCTCACACCGTTGGTGATCCGTCCCAGGCGAATGTCAATATCGTCAAGTGACTCTTCGAGGTCGGCGACCATGAACTCGAGCAGATCGCCTTTGTTGTCCG
>CAYMQF010000138.1:0-4866 GCA_964392425.1 uncultured Phycisphaeraceae bacterium | reverse complement strand
TCGCCGGTCATATGACGACCTGTATCGTCGATGGTTGCGTCAACGAGAAACGCGTGGGCGCCATCGAATACGGAGAGTTTGAACGAAGTAATTGGCAAGCCATTACCCAAGTTTCTCCAGCCTGCTCCGCTGAGGTAGCGGTAATCGCCTGTGGTTGTCTCGATGGTGCCTTGAATCATTGTTTGGAATACATCTTTGACGCTGTTGAATCGACCGATTGCCACGCCGCTTTCGGCAAATGCCATTTTCCAGCGAGGCGCCAAGGTGATCGGCTGCGGATCTGGTTGAAGTACGAGATGAGGTGGGCGCTGAGGAAATCTATTGGCGGGTGGCGAAAACAACCCTTTCATTGGGGACATATCTTGAATTGGAATCGCACTGAACCACATAAATACTGAACCCTCAGATCGCATCTTTCGCCATTTTCCTTTGTATTCACCACCAAGCATCTGAGCCACGATGCGCGAGTCGTAATGAGGAAAATCAAGGTTGATTATCGAAAGTTTTCGATCAAAGGCGACAGCAATATCCTCGGCACCATTGCGGATGATCGCATCGCGCTCATCGTCTTCGGGAAGCCAGAGGAAAAAGGGGATTTCGTGCTCTGTGTCAATTTCAAGGGCTGCACGGAACCACTGGCCGTCGTCAAAGTTTGGCTCGTCCGCAGCGGCCGCTGGCGCGACAGTCACGCCAAGCAATAGCAACGTAAACACGAGCATCAGAGTCTTCATCATGCAATCCCTTTGATCGGTTCTACCTCTGTGTTCGATGACCGGGTCGGGGACGACCCGGCTCGCTCGGCGCTGTTCCCACCCTGACCCCTCGCTTGCGCTCAGGGCTCTGATTGGCACTGCTTCATTACGCAATCACTCTTACATTTTACGTCTTACGCCTTGCCGTCTTTCTGGGCCATCATGGTCAGCATGTCCACGCATCGGCTCGCGTATCCATACTCGTTGTCGTACCACGAAACGATTTTGAAGAAATGGTCGTTGAGTTCGATGCACGCGGTCGCATCGTAGATCGACGAACGCGGATCGGTGTTGAAGTCGCTCGAAACAACGGCCTCTTCGGTGTAGCCGAGCACGCCGGCCATCGAACCTTCGCTCGCTGCTTTCATCGCAGCGTTGATGTTCGCCAGGCTCGTGCTCTTCTTCGTGCGGAAGGTGAGATCGACGACGGAGACATCAGCGGTCGGCACACGAAACGCCATCCCCGTCAGCTTTCCCTTGATTTCAGGGATGCACAGCGCGACCGCTTTGGCGGCGCCGGTGCTCGCGGGGATGATGTTCATGTATGCGTTTCGCCCGCCACGCCAGTCTTTTTTGCTCGGGCCGTCCTGCGTGGGCTGCGTCGCGGTCGCTGCGTGGATCGTCGTCATGAGTCCTTCGTCCAAGCCGAACTCATCGTTGATGACCTTCGTGATGGGCGCCAGGCAGTTGGTCGTGCACGACGCATTGGAGACGATCTTGTGCTTGGCGGGATCGTACACTTCGTGGTTGACTTTGAAACAGATTGTCGGGATTTCGTCGGGGCTTTTGGTCGGCGCGGAGATGAGCACGCGCTTTGCGCCAGCTTTGAGATGCTTGCTGACGTCCTCCACTTTGGTGAAGAGCCCGGTCGATTCGAGAACGTAGTCAACGCCCAAATCTTTCCACGGGAGGTTGGCCGGGTCGCGCTCCGCAAATGTCTTCGTCGTTCGCCCGTCGATGGTGAAGCTGTTTTCTGTCGCACTGCTCGACGAGCCGAAGCGCCCGTGGATCGTGTCATGGCGCAGCAGGTACGCCAGCGAATCCGCCGGTACGAGGTCGTTGACCGCGGCAATCTCGAAACCCGCATCCCATGACGCTCGATAAAAAAGTCGACCGATTCGGCCAAAGCCGTTGACGCCTACGCGAATAGCCATTGCTCATGCTCCTCTGCAATCTTGAGTCTTGATCGTGATGTGACAAACTCTGCGGGCAATACGCCCAACCGACCCGGGCGACGATCACCCGGCCAGCAACTCAGCCAGAATATCAAGCCCGCGCTCCAGCTTCTCATCTGCGACCGCGAAGCTCAGGCGGAAGTGCGTATGGTGCGAGGAAAACGCACTGCCGGGGATGACGAGGACGTTTCGCTCGATGCACCGCTCGACGAACTGCACATCGGTCTGCCCCAGCGACTGCGGGATTTTGACGAAGCCGAAGAAGGCGCCGTCCGGCCGGGGAAGCTCCGCGACGGGGGACAGCTTGGCGAGCACCATCTCGCGCCGCCGTTCGTAGATTTTCAAGACTTCGCTGATGTCGCAGTCAAACGCGGGGATGCACCCCCACTGCGCCATCGACGGCGCGCACACGTACGAATACTGCTGCATCTTTGACATCGCGGTGATGACTTCCATCGGCCCCACGGCGTACCCCATCCGCCAACCCGTGCAGGCGTAGCTTTTGCCAAAGCCTCGGATAATCAGCATCGACTCGGCAGCATCGGGATACCGCGCCGCACTGGGGCTCACCCGCCGAGATGGATTGTTCGGGTCCGCCTCGCGCGCATCGTCGAAGATGAACTCATCATAAATCTCGTCCGCGACGAGCAGCACGCCCCGGCTCTTGCATAGCTCATGCAACGCCCGACACTCGGCTCCCGTCAGCGCCACCCCCGTCGGATTGGCGGGAGACACCATCAAGACGAACTTCGTCCGGTCGGTGATGAGCGGCTCGACACGCTCCGCCGTCATGCGAAAATCGGGGTACGTGTCGCACAAAACCGCCTTGGCTCCCGCGAGCTTGGCGATATTGGGATAGAGCACGAAATACGGGTCAGGGATGATGCATTCATCGCCGGCATCGAGCATCGCGAGCGCTGCAAGGACGAGCGCGCCCGACGTGCCGCTGGTGACGATGAGCCCGACGGATTCACTGGGCGCCGTCCATCGGATGTCTTCCTGAAGATGTCGTGTGATTCGATCGCGCAGCTCGGGGACACCTTGCGTCAGCGTGTAGCCGTTGCGGTCCTGTTCGATCGCCTCTATTGCGGCGCGCTTGATCGGCTCGGGAACCGGGAAGTCCGGCTGGCCGATCGACAGGTTGATCGGGTCGTCGAGTTTCGCGCCAAGCTCGAAGATTCGCCGAATGCCGGAGACATCAATCGAGCGGGACCGCTCACTGACGAGCGCGCCGAGATTCATCATGGCAGTGTCACAAGAAAGACGGGTGTTGAATCCCGCCCCTCAAAGGAAGTCACTTGGAGCCGCGCATCTGGCGCACGCGCGTTTTGGCAAGCCCGAGGACGGACTGCTTGGCGGGGTCGTACCCTTTGTCCTCTTTGAGTTTGTCGATGCGCTCGGTTCGCGTCAGCACGCTGCGCTTGGGCGCGAGGTTGCTCGATGCGATTTTCAGACTTGGGTCAATACTCACGGCTCACTCCTATCGGTTGTCGCCTGCGGACGCTTGCTGTCCATCGGCCGGTGATCGAGACGGGCGATATTTCTGCGCCCAGACCTCGCTAAAGTCGTCGGGTCCCTTGTAATCCCGCTTCCAGATTCGGCCCAGCCGTTTGAGGTTCGACTCATGCTCGCGCGCCTCCGCAGACGCCATCGAGCCGGGTGCAAACGGCTTGAGAGAAATCACATAGCGGAATCGACCATTGTGAGCCATAACGACCGTCGCATCAACTCCGCGGTCCCGGAGAAATGCCGCCGCCCGCTCAGCCAACTCCGGACCATAGTAGGCAACGACGAAATAGTTCATCCCGGGGACCCGTGAATCACCCGTCGAGGAAGCAGAAGACCGAGCCTGAGTCGGCGTGGAAACACCCTTGGTTGACGAAGAAGTCGGTTTTGAGACAGGCTCCAGCAGCGGATCATGGATCACCAACCCAGCCTGATCCCCGCGCTCGGCAGCCAGACGCTGGGCGTCGAGCCGATCCCGCCGATGCTGCCCCGCGGTGAATCCGATGGAGTACGCCAGCGCGATCACCGCCAGCGCCACGCCGGCCCCGATGAACAGATACCCGGTCGGCACGCGGATCGCCCGGCTCGCCCCGACCCGCCAGCGAGGCTCAGCCTCCGGTGGAATCGCATTGGAAACAGCGACAGGCTCCCGAGATTCGTGTGGCTCAGCCTCCGCCGATGGCGCACGCGACGGATCGTGTAAAAGCTCGAACAGTGTAGATCCACGATTGCCCAGCATGACGAAATGATTATCGAGCGCCGCAGCACAAAAGGCCAGCCCAGCCGATCAAAAATCTTTCAGAGCGATCGCCGACGCCATCGCGAATCCCCCCGCGTGAGAGAGCGACAGCCGCCAACCGGTGATGCCCAGCTCGCTTGCCACTTCCGCTGCCCGCCCGCAGATTCCGACGCCAGGCGCCCCCGCGGGGTCGAGCACGACCTCCACATCCGTCCACGCGATCCCACTCCGCCAACCCGTCCCCAGAGCCTTGAGCACCGCTTCCTTGGCAGCGAACCGGGCAGCGAGATGCTCAGCTTGGCGTTTGCGCGACGATGCATAGGCCCGCTCGCCCGAGGTAAAGCATCGCTCGAGAAAGTGATCGCCATGCTGATCGACCATCTCAGCGATCCGCGACACTTCGACAAGATCGATCCCATGCCCAATGACGTTCATAGGGACATCCTACCCATCGGCGCCATCAGAGCCCCAACCGATTCAGTGCGTCGACCGATTCAGAGCCCCGACCGCAAGGGAGGGGATGGAATGGGGGGTGCTGGGTTTGTCTGAAGAATCAAAGAGCACGGAACCGCGCCGCCCTCACAAGCGCATCGCTTCTAATGCTCTGGGATTGCGCACGATTATTTGGTGTTGACCGACACAGATATCAACTCCAGTTGGTGAGCAATTTGATGAGGTCGGCGCTGTTGATGAC
>CAYMQF010000137.1:2920-4872 GCA_964392425.1 uncultured Phycisphaeraceae bacterium | reverse complement strand
GCAGGGCACCAGTTGACGGGCTGCTCCTTGAGATACACCAGTCGATGGGAATCCACCACGCGCCGGCGCATTCCCTCATCCATCTTCGACCACGACAGATTTTCAGGATTTGCTTCGCTCGCCGTTGGCCGCTGGCCCGATGCAAACTCGTCGATCAACTCATCGATCGGGCGCGCACGTTGCTTCTCCTCATCCCACCACGCGTTGTAAATCTGAAGAAAGATCCACTGCGTCCAGCGGTAGAACGCAACATCGGTCGTCGCAACGCTCCGCCGATCGTCATGCCCCAGGCCCAGGCGGCGCATCTGCTGACGCATGGATTCGATGTTCCGCTCGGTGGTGACACGCGGGTGCGTGCCCGTCTGAACGGCGTACTGCTCAGCAGGCAATCCGAACGCGTCGTACCCCATCGCGTGGAGAACACTGTGGCCGGTCATCCGTTTGTACCGCGCGAAGATATCCGTAGCGATATAGCCCAGCGGATGGCCGACGTGCAGCCCGACGCCGCTGGGATACGGGAACATATCCAGCACAAACATCTTGGGACGCGATGCGACCGCGTCGAAGCCGGCCGCGAGATCGCCCGTCGGATTGGGAGCATGAAAAACACCCGCCTGCTCCCATCGCGCCTGCCACGCAGACTCGATCTCGCCGGCCAGTCGAGCGGTGTAGCGGTGCGGCGGGAGAGTGGGCGTATCAGTCATCGGAGCTGAGAATATCGGCGATCCAGAGGATTCAGGCATAACGGCAGAGTGTATCGGCGTTCTCAATCGCCGGGCTGCGGGCTATTCCCAAACTCACCGCACCGAACACGCCACTTCTTCAACTCGATTTCAACTCGATGAGGGGTGGGCCACTCGCTGGGTGAGGAGTTTTTTCGCCTCGCCGACGAGGTAGAACGAACCGGTGACGCAGATGAGGTCGTCCCTAGCGACGGCGCGTGCTGCGGTTTTGAGCGCCTCGGGGAGAGTGTCTTCAACCTGAGACATCTTGCCGCTGAGTTCGGAGAATCGCTCTGCAAGCTCGTGTGGATCGAGCGCCCGGGGATTGCCCTTGGCGCGGGTGAAGATCACTTTGTCAGCGCCCAGCGCGATGTGCTTGAGCATCCCGTCGACATCCTTGTCTTCGGAACATCCAAAGACGACGGCCATCGAGTCGTAAGGCACATGGGCGCCGATCGCGCGAATGAGCGCCTTGATGCTCGACGCATTGTGCGCGCCGTCCAGCATCACGCGAGGATCGCGATGCGCCATCTCCATTCGGCCCGGCAACGTCGTATTTTCCAACCCGATGATGACCTTGTTCTCAGGAGTGTCAAAGCCAAGCGTGCGGAGCTTGTCGAGGATCGCCAGCGCGAGCCCGCAGTTGGGCGCCTGATGTTCGCCCTGCAGCGGCACTTTGAAATGATCAAACGAACTGTGCTCGGTGTTCAGGCACACGCATGTATGGGGGCCGAATTTCGGCGTGGACTCAAAGCGATAGCTGAACTCGATCTCTTTGCCGACGACCTCAAGCTCGCAGCCGATCTCTTCAGCAACTTCGCGCATCGCTTCGATGACGCCAGCCTCCTGCTTGATGGTGACCGCGGGGACGCCCTTCTTGAAAATGCCTGCTTTTTCGCGAGCGATCTGATCGATCGTAGAGCCCAATACGTCGGTGTGATCCAAACTGACTGACGTGAGCGCGGTGACGATCGGGTGAATAATGTTCGTTGCGTCAAGGCGACCGCCCAAGCCACACTCGAAGACCGCGACATCGACCGCCTGGTCTGCGAAATGTTTGAGCGACAACGCGGTGAGAAGCTCGAAATAAGTTGGCTTCCCGTGCCGACGCTCGATCGTCGCTGCAGCGTCCGCGCACGTTTGCATCGCTTTGGCGAACACACCCGTCGGGATCATCGCTCCGCCTACGCGGATGCGTTCGCGCATCTCCACGAGGTGGGGGCTGGTGTA
>CAYMQF010000137.1:1748-2820 GCA_964392425.1 uncultured Phycisphaeraceae bacterium | reverse complement strand
CGCCGAGCTTTTCTCGGCTTTTGTTCGGGTCGTCGTCGCTGTGCGTTTGCGTAGCGATTTCTTGCTGGAAGAGGTTGTCGTCGTGGTTGTTTTGCTCATGGTCGAAGGCATGATATACCTTTGCGGCGAAAAGTCCAAAAACGCCATGAGACATCATGCGCAACATTATTATAGGAAACAGGTTGCGCTGTTAGCTTTGGCTTACAAAAAAACCGCTGATTTGGGATATACACACCAAACGCCTTCTAAATCGGCACGCTCCAGCCCAAACCCATGACATGCGACAGGTCAGAGCAGCCTCGTTTCAGCCATCGACGCTGATCAGCTGTTTCATCTCCGAGACAGCTCGCCGCAAGCCCGTGTACACCGACCGGCTGACGATCGAATGGCCAATATGCAGTTCGCACAGATCAGGCAACACTGCGATCGGCTCGACGTTGTGATAGTTCAGCCCGTGCCCCGCGTTGAACCGCATCGACCGCTCGCCGATCCACTGGCCGCTTGCAGCCACCAGATCGAACTGGCGCTGCAGCTCCTCGTGGAGAAAGTCGCCGCCTGCTGTGGCAAACGCGATCGCGTAGGGGCCGGTGTGAATCTCGCAAGCATGGAAACTCGCCTGTGCTGATGCGTCGATCTGCGCGCGGTCCGCATCGACAAACGCGGAGGTGATAATCCCCTCACCAACGAGCGCAGCCACCACGTCTTTGAGGCGTGCGAGTTGGCCTGCGACATCGAGGCCGCCTTCCGTGGTGATCTCCTGCCGACCCTCGGGAACGAGCGTGACCATGTGAGGCTGGACCTCGCGCGCGATGCGCACCATCTCATCGGTCGCAGCCATCTCCAGATTGAGCTTCACATTGACCATCGCGCGCAGCCGATGCACGTCATCATCGACGATATGCCTGCGGTCCTCGCGCAGATGCACCGTAATACAGTCGGCGCCTCCCAACTCCGCTTCGTGCGCTGCGCGAACCGGGTCCGGCTCGACCCCTCGACGAGCCTGCCGAAGTGTGGCGACGTGATCGATATTGACTCCAAGTGCAGGCATACGGGCTCCATTGCAACGCAGCGA
>CAYMQF010000137.1:0-1648 GCA_964392425.1 uncultured Phycisphaeraceae bacterium | reverse complement strand
CTGGCGATCGCTCTTCTCCAGCTCAGCCCACACATCCTTGACCACCCAGCTCATGTTCCGCTTGGCCCGGCGTGTCGCAGCTCCAACGTGAGGCGTCAAAATCGCATTGGGCAAACCCAACAGCGGCGAGTCAGCGCCAACAGGCTCCGGATCATGCACATCCAGAATCGCTGTCGCCCGCGGATGTTCGCGGAGATGAGTCGATAGCGCAGACGAATCCACCACAAATCCCCGGCTCGCATTGATGAATACTGCATCAGCCTTCATCTTCGCCATTGCCTCAGCGCCAATGAGATGCCGATTGGCCGCTCGCCCATCCACATGAATCGTGAGAATGTCCGACGCCGCGAACAGCCGCTCCCGGCTCACCGGCTCAGCCCCCGCGCGCAACTCTTCGGGAATCTCCACAAGATCGTGATAGATCACTCGACCCGCCAGCACAGCGCCCACCTTGGCGACGGCCTGACCAATGCGCCCCAAGCCGAGTATCCCCAAGGTCGATTCACTCAACTCGCGCGGCGTGATGAGTTCATCGCGCCACCGCCTCCACTCATCTTCTGCGATGGCGCGCTCGACGCGAACCGCAGGGCGAAGCACATTGAAGATCATCGCAAAAACATATTCAACCACCGCAGACGTGTTCGCCTCAGGCGTGTTGACCACTGCGATCCCACGAGCTTTGCACGCATCAAGATCGATGTTGTCCACTCCCACTCCAGCCCTCCCCACCACGCGCAGTCTCGGCGCCCGTTCAAGCATCGCTGCATCAACGCGCGTGTACGTCCGCACAACGATCGCGTCAGCCTCCGCAAGCGCAGCATTCAAGGACGATGGATCAGCATCTTCAACATGGGTGAGGTCACATCGCTGACTGAGCCATGCGAGGGCGTCAGCATCGAGCGGCTCGGTGACGAGGACAGCGGGGCGCGCCATCACGCCAAATCATCTTCCTCGCCGCTGGGCTCCGCTGGCTCCAGCACCGCGCTCATCGAGCCGGCGCATGACGCGATGAGCACATCCTTGCCGAACGCGTGAACCTGGTCGCGTTTGAGCTCCGCGTGCTCTTTGTGCGTCGTGAAGAGGACGCATCGGCCGTCCGCGTCCACCTTTTCCGTCATGGCAAACGCCTTCTCGACGGGCATCGCGAAGATCGTTTGGAGCATCTTCATCACATATTCATAGGTGTGAGCGTCGTCATCGAGCAGGACGACGTTCCAGAGCCAGGGTTGCTTGGTGCGAGTCTGCTCGCGGACATCTGGAGCCGTGATGGTCATTGTGTCAGCCATGGTTCTCCAATGTTAGGCCGAGTCTTGGAACGGTGCTCAAAAAGCCCACGGATTCGGATTCGTGCGCTTGTTCACCGATCAGCAAAAAAGGCGGATTCCGCGAGATCAATCGCCCGCCCGAGTGCTGCAGCCTTGTTGACGGTCTCCTGATACTCCATTTCCGCCTTGGAATCGGCGACGATCCCGCCTGCTGCCTGAATCTGGTGCGTCCAGAGCTTCCCGTCGTAGAGAGCGGTGGGAATGACGATTGTCCGCAGCGCCAGCGCGATATCCATCTCGCCATCCAAGCTCGCGTAGCCCATCCCCCCGCCATAAGGGCCTCTACGAATCGGCTCCAGCTCATCAATAATCTGCATCGCGCG
>CAYMQF010000136.1:2406-5064 GCA_964392425.1 uncultured Phycisphaeraceae bacterium | reverse complement strand
TCAATCGCAATGTGCAGCAGCGGTCAACCAGTCGGGGAGCGCGCGGGGTTTGCCTTGCTGATCCACGCAGGCAAGCGTGCTTGACGCGGCGGTGAGCAGTTCGCCGGTGTCCTGCCCAGCGTCGATTCGGCGAACTTCATATTCATGATCGATGCGCGCCCGGCCGCCACCCACAACGCGCGTCAGGATGGTCACTTCGTCGTCGTATCTCGCTGGCCTGCGATAGCGCAGCTCGATCTTGGTAATGACGAGATAGACGCCTGCTTCTTCGAGTTGTCGGTATGTGATGCCGCTGGCGCGCAGCAGTTCGGTGCGCCCCATTTCAAGCCAGGCGATGTACGAACTGTGGTGCGCAACACTCATCGCGTCACACTCGCAGTAGCGCACGCGCACAACGATTGAACCTGCGTTCGGGACGGGTTGTTCAGGTCGCGTGTCCATGTTCGAGCAGTGCCACCGAATCAGAATCGCAGTACCAGTGAGCCGTACAGTCCGGCGAGCGTTCCATCGCTGAAGTCAAGTTGGCTGGCGCCGCTGCCGTTCTGGAGGTTGACGACGAGTTGTCTCCACCCGAGTTGCACTCCGACTTGAGGCGTTGGCCTCCACTGCACGCCGAACGTGATGTCGAAGGAGTTGGAGGCGTGATCCCCAAATGGCTGCGCCCCGCCGTCCATGGAGAGGTGGAGTGTGACATCATCGAAGATGTCGATGGACCCTCGCACGCCGATGATCGGCTCGATCCAGAAACCCGACTCGCTCGCGCTGCTTACGCCGGTGGCGATGGTTGTTTTGAAGGAGTAGCCGCGCACCCCGCCATAGACATCGACGTTGAAGGAGACGGGTTCATCCGCCGTGGTGTCGGGCAGGATGTATTCGATCAGCCGTCGACCTGCGAGAATTTGTCCAGACGCATAGTTGATGTCGATGTTCGCCGATTGGCCGGGCGCGAAGCTGATCCCGCCGACACTGATCGCGGAGTCCGCAGCGGCGCCTCGGTTCATCGAAAAGTTAAAGCCTGACGCTTCGACGATGAGTCTGTTTTTGCGAAATCGCAGGAATCCCATGGCGGTGGGATGAGCATCGTCGACGCCGAATTGTTGAAAGTCGGGGGCGCCTGCGCCACCAGGCAGTTGGATTCCGCCGTCGATCCCGGGCCTCCAGAGGGAAGGCTCGAAGCTGAGCGACCACGGTTTGGACGTGGGCAGAGCCTCGCTGAGATCCGCTTCTTGGACAGCTGTAGCGGCGTCGGGTTGGGAATCCTGCGCATGGACGGGTGCGACCAGCGGGAAGAGGCTCGCAAGAAGCGCGATCGCTGACGAACTGAGCAGGGACCATGTTGCTCCAGCCATGTGATTTCTCCAAAGGAAGTGGCGAAGGATACGGGGTAATGCTGAGCCTACCAATGCAAAGGCTGCGGCGCAAGTGAGCCACGTTCGGCAAGCGATTCTCAGCCTGCCACTTTGGCGGGTTGCTGTCGTGTCAATCGGTCCACTGGCAGCGGCAATCCACACCCATCCCCGTCAACACGCGCCAGTGGGGTCCAGACCCGCTCGCACCTCGCGGCGCGCCGATTGCATCTTCCAACCCGAGATGGTCACGGTCTATTCCAATCCCGGTCACCGATCGCCCGCTCCGGGTCGGCTCAACTTGCTGCTCTCATCGGGCGGCTGGCGGAGCGAGCCTTGGGTCGAGTCGCTCCCCGCGCTGATGGAGCCGATGGGCGTTCGCGCCTGGCGGGCCCAGACCGGGCAAGAGGCTGCCCAGCTCATCCAGCAGATCCCCATCCACATCGCCGTCGTCGATCTCGCCCTCCCGCTCGATCAGGCGGATCAGGAGGATGAGGTTGAAGAGGGGGGCGCCCGGCTGCTCCAACTGCTCGATCGGCTTGCCTCGCCGCCTCCCACGATCGTCGTTCAGCGGGCGCGCTCCAGCAGGGACCACGCGCGCGAGCTCTCCCAGGCGCTGAGCTTGGGCGTCTTTGCTGTGCTGCACCGCCCCGTCCAACTCGAACAAATGCTCGACACGTTTCAGCGCATCCTGCGCCGCCATTATCAAAGCCGTTGGCCGGATGGCGGGGAGCTGCGCGAGACTCAATAAATCACCCATCGCGCCGCATCGTCGCTGCGCATCAACGAGGAATCCAGAGAACCCTTTCAACATCCATAGCGAAGGAGCTACCAGACATGGCAACCGCCACCAAGACCCGCAAGCACACCAAGTTGAACATCCGCCCGCTCGGCGATCGCGTCATCGTCCAGCGCGACGAAGCCGACGACCGCACCGAAGCAGGCATCTACCTGCCCGAGCAAGCCAAGGACACACCCAAGAGCGGCGTCATTCTCGCCGTCGGCGATGGCGCCCTCAACACCGACACCGGTGAGCGCGTCCCGCTTGAGATCGAAAAGGGAGATCGCGTGATTTTCAGCTCCTACGCTGGGACCGAGATCAAACTCGAAGATGAGGAGTACCTCATCATGAGCGAAAACGACATCCTCGCGATTGTCGACTGATTCTTGAGAGAGGCTTCGAATGACTAACGACCAACTGCGCCAAGCCTTGTCCGAGCTCAACAACGAGCGTGACGTCGTATTCGTTTTCAAGTCGGCGCCGGAGTGCGTCGTCACCAACGCGATGCTCATCCCCGACGAGCCGGACCAT
>CAYMQF010000136.1:0-2306 GCA_964392425.1 uncultured Phycisphaeraceae bacterium | reverse complement strand
GAATCAGAGCCCCGCGCGCAAGCAAGGGGTCACGCACTGCAGAATAAAAACCGCAGAACACAGAACAAGTTTTTTCACACAAGAGGAACCCCACATATGTCCGCCAAACAGATCGCATTTGACACCGACGCCCGCGAGCGCATTCTTCGCGGCATCCAGAAACTCGCAAAAGCCGTGAAGATCACGCTGGGCCCGTCAGGCCGAGTCGCCGTCATCGAAAAATCGTTCGGCTCGCCGACCGTCACCAAGGACGGCGTCACCGTCGCCAGGGAGATCGAGCTCGAAGACCCCTACGAGAACCTCGGCGCCCAGATGGTCAAAGAGGTCGCGTCGCGTTCCTCCAAGGACGCCGGCGACGGAACCACCACCGCCACCATCTACGCTGAGTCCATCTACTTGGAAGGGCTCAAGAACATCACGGCTGGCGCCAACGCCAACCAGGTCAAGCGCGGAATCGACAAAGCCGTCACCGCGCTCATCGAAGAGCTTGGCAACATGAGCAAGCCCGTTTCGTCCAGTGCTGAGATCGCACAGGTCGGAACCTGCAGTGCCAACCAGGACGAAACCATCGGCAAGATCATCGCTGAGGCGATGGACAAAGTCGGCAAGGATGGCGTCATCACCGTCGAAGAGGGCAAGTCCCTCGAAACCGAAGTCGAGCTTCTCGAAGGCATGCAGTTCGACAAGGGCTACCTTTCGCCGCACTTCGTCACCGACCCCGCCGAGATGGTGTGCGAGCTCGAAGACGCATACATCCTCGTCCACGAGAAGAAGATCGAAAGCGCCAAGGACCTGCTCCCCGTGTTGACGAAGGTTGCTGAGAGCGGCCGCGCACTGCTCATCATCTCCGAAGACCTCGGCTCCGAGGCTCTTGCAACGCTCGTCGTCAACAAGCTGCGTGGAGTTCTCAAGGTCTGCGCCGTCAAGGCGCCCGGCTTTGGCGATCGCAGAAAAGCCATGCTCGAAGACATCGCCGCCCTCACCGGCGCGACGGCCGTCATGGACGAGCTCGGCATCAACCTTGAGAAGCTGACCGTTGCTGATCTTGGTCGCGCCAAGAAGATCACGATTGATAAGGACACGACCACGCTCGTGGAAGGCGCCGGCAAGTCCAGCGACATCAAGGGCCGCATCGAGCAGCTCAAAGCGCAGATCGATTCGTCCGACTCCGACTACGACCGCGAGAAGCTGCAGGAACGGCTGGCCAAGCTGTCCGGCGGTGTGGCGCAGGTCAACGTGGGCGCCGCGACCGAAGTCGAGATGAAGGAGAAGAAGGCCCGCGTCGAGGACGCGCTGCACGCCTGCCGAGCTGCCGTCGAAGAGGGCGTCCTGCCCGGCGGTGGAACGGCCATCCTGCGAGCCCGCGTCGCGCTGGACAAGCTCCGCAAGAAGGTCGAGTTTGACGAGCAGGTCGGCGTGGACATCGTTCACCGTGCCGTCTCCGCACCGATCAAGCAGATCGCTGAGAACTGCGGCTTGGACGGCGCCGTCATCGCGTCCAAGGTCGAAGAGAACGACGACCCGACGTTCGGCTTCAACGCCGTCACGCGCGAGTACACCAACCTCGTCAAGGCAGGAGTGATCGTGCCGACCAAGGTCGAGCGAATCGCACTGCAGAACGCGGCGAGCATTGCAGGGCTGCTGCTGACGATGGACTCCGCGATCGTCGAGATCAAAGAGAAGAAGTCCGCCCCCGCCGGCGGCATGGATGATATGGATTACTAAGCAAAGCGACGCTCGCATAACTTATCACACCGAAATCGCGCAAGCCCAGGGATTCGAATCCCTGGGCTTTTGGTGTATAAATACACTATGACTCGAAATAGTCAGTCCGCGAAAGCTCCCGCGTGTCTCCCTTGGAACAATCTGTATCACTGCACAGGTTGCACCTATGGGGCATGGCTTCCCGGCGACCCTCGCGGTTATCGCACACGACACCATCGCGATCATGTTGAGGGAGATTACAAATCGCCGCCACCCACAGGGCAGTTCGATGCTTTGCATGATCGCTCACAAGAGCTGATGGATCGTGCGCCAGTCCGCTTGTCCAGCGAGGCACAGCGTGTTGTGATCCAGTCGATGGTCAAGACATTGAAGCATATGGAAAATGATCCCTACGCGATCTGTATGGACAGCCATCATTTTCATATTCTGGCGCAGTTTCCACAACACAATCCCCGCATCATCATCGGCCACGCAAAGCGGCGCTCTGCGCGAGAGCTTTCAGACTTGGGGCTTGTTTCAATCGGGGGTATTTGGGCAGTTCGATCTCGTGCGGAGCCGATCAAAGATGAGCAGCATGCGAC
>CAYMQF010000135.1:0-5199 GCA_964392425.1 uncultured Phycisphaeraceae bacterium | reverse complement strand
TCGCCGCGACCCAAACGCAAAGCGAATGGCTCCTGCTCCTGAACCCGGACACCGTCATCCTCGACGGCGCCATCGACACGTTGATGGACTTCGCACAAGAGCGACCCGAGCATGGCATCTATGGAGGCAGGACTTTCTTCGCAGATGGTTCACTCAATCGCACTTCTTGTTGGGCGCGATCGACGCCTTGGAGCTCGTTTTGTCGAGGTGTCGGTTTGAGCGCCGCTTTTCGCAATTCATCGCTGTTTAATCCGGAGTCGATGGGGGGTTGGCGCCGCGATACCGTGCGCGAAGTGGATATTGTCACCGGGTGTTTCCTGATGATCCGCCGGGAGCTTTGGGAGCAGCTGGGCGGCTTTGACAAAGATTTTTTCATGTACGGCGAAGAGGCGGACCTCTGCCTGCGTGCTGCAGCGATTGGCGCCGGGCCCATCATCTGTCCCGATGCAACGCTCGTGCATCTCGGCGGCGCATCTGAAAAAGTGCGAGCGGATAAAGTGGTCCGCCTGCTCCGCGCTAAAAGACTGCTTGAACGCCGACATTGGGCGAAACGATGGTGGGCGTATGGCGATGTGATGCGCCAGTTGTGGGTCTTTCGCAGGCGCTTCGTCTGGGGCGTCCTCCGATTGACAGGCTCATCCACCGCCAAGGAGAAGGTAAGCGTCTATATCAATGTCTGGAGTAGACGCGCGGAATGGCTTGAGGAAATCTCGGACAGTCGAAACGGGTCGGCGTCCGCAAAGGCAACTTCCAGCGAACAAACATCATGAGCGAATCATCACCACCCATCTTCATCGTCGGGGCGTCGCGGTCGGGCACCGCCATGATGCGCTCCATCCTCTGCCTGCACAAAAACGTTCATATCGCAGGCGAAACGCATTACTTCGACGACCTACGGACACACCTCGACGCGCCCTCAGCCGGCCCCATGACCGACGAAGAACGTCAGCGATGCGAAGACTATTTCCTCGCGCTGTCGCATCGCCCCTACGGGCATCAAGGCGAAGCGGGCAAGGGTTGGCTGCAAGCGGCGGAGCTTCGCAAAACTGCTGACGCAATCGGCGAGGGAGGCGACGCCTGGTTCCAGGCATACTGCCAGCTCAGTTCTCAACGAGAAGGAACTGAAAAAACGATCTGGGGAGAAAAGACACCTCGCCACATCTTTCGCATTGGCGACATCCTCAGTGTGTACCCGGACGCGCGAATCATCTGCATGGTGCGCGACGCGCGGGCCGTGGTTGCTTCATATCGCGACTGGCGCAACCAGGGCGGCTTCGATCTTGAAAAAGATCCGACCCACGCCCAGGCGCTCACCCAGGAAGAGAAACGAGTGCGCAAGTCGTACAACATTCTTCTCATCAGTATGTTGTGGCGGAGCGCCGCGAAAACCGCGATCGACGCGCGGTCCCAATTCGGCGATGGCCGAGTGCGCGTGCAACTTTACGAACAGCTTGTGGCTGACCCGGAGTCCATGACGCGCGAGATCACCGACTGGCTCGGCATCGAGTTTGACGCAGCCATGCTCGACGTGCCGATGCACAACAGTTCGTTTTCGCAGTTCAAATCGGCCAGTGGCGTGTCGACTGAGCCTGTTCGGCGGTGGCGCCAAAAGCTCAGCGATCGTGAAATCGCGGTGGTGCAGTCGTGTGCTGGCGCCGTCTTGCGCGACGCTGGATACGAGCTGGAGTCTGTCCCAGTCCCGGCGCCGATTCTCTGGTGGGAATGGGTGAAACTGCCCTTTGCTGCAGTACGCGCGACGATGGCCAACCGGGATCGAATGGGCAATATCCCTCAATACATCTGGCGCCGCCTGAAACTGTCGAGCAAAGCATGATCGAGACTGTGATCGCTGGAGGCGCAGCCGCTGCATTCGTCGCAGCGGGCGGCGCGTGGGCGGTTGGAATCCCCGAAGCGAGTCGGCGCCTGACACAACGAAAGCTCAAACAGCATTGCTTAGGCGCGAAAACACTCTGTCTCACTTACGACGATGGGCCCGGCTCAGCGTTGACGCCTAAGCTGTTGGAGACTCTGGCAAGGCACGATGCGCACGCGACGTTCTTCTTGCTCGGCCGCCGAGCGCAGGCAAGCCCGGAGACAGCGGATTGTGTTGTCGCAGCGGGGCACGAGATCGGATGTCACTCTCACGATCATCTCAACGCATGGAAAACACTGCCTGGGCAGTCGAAGGCGGATGTTGAGCGCGGGTATGAAACGCTCGATCGCTGGCTTCCGGACGGCTGCATCTTTCGCCCTCCATATGGCAAAATCACAGGATGGACAAAACGCATCGCCAGGGGCCATGGATCGCGCCTCGGCTGGTGGACGATCGACTCAGGAGACACATGGGCGACCTTGCCGAGCGTGCAAAGCGTCGTTGACCGTGTTCGGCTGGCAGGGGGAGGCGTCGTACTGATGCACGACTTTGATCGACAAACGACTGACGCACAAGAGCGCGCGGACTTTGTGCTCAGCGTCACCGAAGCGCTGCTGGGCTTGGTAAGTGAGATCGGCTTGTGCACTATCCCCCTAGGCCAACTGTTTGACGACATGGAGCAAACCAAAACGTGAGCGGTCCAGCACGAAAAAAAAAGAAGCGCGTCCTCGCGATCGCCTCGGGTGGTGGGCACTGGGTCCAGCTTCTTCGCCTGCGCCCCGCATTTGACGAGTGCGACGTCACGTTTGTCACCGTCAACCCGGCGTATCGATCTGACGTAGCCGGCGCCCGCTTTCGCGTCATCAACGACGCAACGCGATGGAACAAGTTCGGCCTGCTCAAAATGGCGGCCAAGATCGGATGGATCCTCTTGACCGTTCGTCCCAATGTGATTGTCACCACGGGAGCAGCGCCCGGCTTTTTCGCGATCAGAATGGGACGAATGCTTGGCGCCCGCACCATCTGGCTTGACAGTGTCGCCAACGTCGAACAGCTTTCCCTCTCCGGGCAGCGTGTCGGCAAGCACGCCGACCTCTGGCTCACGCAATGGCCCCACCTCGCGACCGCCACCGGCCCCGAATGCCATGGAGCCGTCCTGTGATCTTTGTCACCGTTGGAGCGCAGATGTCTTTCGATCGACTGGTTGGCGCCGTGGATTCGTGGGCGGGCGAGCGCAAGCGCGACGATGTGTTTGCGCAGATCGGGCCGACCGACTGGCGCCCGGAGCACATCGAGTCCGCATGTTTTCTCGATCCTCCTGAGTTTCGCCAGCGTGTGGAAGACGCAGCGGCGATCGTCGCCCATGCTGGGATGGGGTCGATCATCACAGCTTTGGAACTGGGCAAGCCGATCATCGTGTTGCCCCGGCTCGGCGAGCTTCGTGAGACGCGCAACGATCACCAAGTGGCCACCGCACGAAGGCTCGCGGAAATGGGCCGGGTCCACGCAGCATTTGACCAAGACGAGTTGATGGACCTGCTCGATCGGATCGATGAAATAGCAGCAGGTGAAACCATCTGTGATTGTGCGTCCGATGAGTTGCTCGGCGCGATTCGTTCGTTCATTTTCAAGGATTCAAAAGTATGACCACCAACACTGGAGGCGCCCTGATGTCCGACCGCACACCCAAAGCTGGAGACGCTGGGGCGCAGCTTGCAGAGCGGATCCAGTCCAAAACCGCTGTTATCGGCGTCATCGGGCTGGGCTATGTCGGCTTGCCCGCGGCGCACGCGCTGCATCAAGGCGGCCTGCGCGTGGTCGGCTTTGATGTCGACCCCAAGAAGATCGAAGCGCTCGACGCGGGCCAAAGTTATCTCGAGCATCTCGGCCAGGAGTTGGTCGACGACCTGACAACGAGCGGGCGATTCGAGGCGACGACAGACATGAGCCGACTCGCTGAGACGGATGTGATTTTGGTATGCGTGCCGACGCCGGTGGGGACGCATCGGGAGCCTGACCTTCGCTACATCGTTGGCGCCGGTCAGTCGATTGGGCGATCGCTTCGGCATGGGCAACTGGCGATCCTCGAATCCACAACCTATCCCGGCACCACGCGAGGCGAGTTTCTCAGTGCGATTCTCGATGGCGCAGGGGAGCGGGCGCACGACCTGCAATGCGGGCGCGACTTCTTCCTTGCATTTTCGCCGGAGCGTGAAGACCCCGGCAACCCTACACACACGACGCGCACCATTCCCAAAGTGGTCGGCGGGCTGGACGAACAATCCACCAAACTCGCTGCGAGCGTCTACGAACTCGGAGTCGAGACTGTTGTCCCCGTCGCGACGGCTGAGATCGCGGAGTCATCCAAACTCGTCGAAAATATTTTCCGCGCGGTGAACATCGCGATGGTCAACGAGCTCAAAGTGGTGCTGTCGGAGATGGGCATCGACGTGTGGGAAGTGATCCGCGCTGCGTCGACCAAACCCTTTGGCTTCATGCCGTTTTACCCCGGCCCCGGACTGGGCGGGCACTGCATCCCGATCGACCCGTTTTACCTGTCATGGAAGGCAAAAGAGGTTGGCAGGCCGACTCGGTTCATCGAACTGGCCGGCGACATCAATACCGCGATGCCTGAGTATGTGATCGAGCAGACGACCCTCGCGCTCAATGATCGGGGCAAGGCGGTCAAAGGATCGCGCGTCCTTGTCATGGGGTTGGCGTACAAGGCGAACATCGACGACACACGCGAATCGCCGAGCTTCGAGTTGATCGATCGGCTGAGGCAACTTGGCGCGAAGGTTGAATATTCCGATCCGCATGTGCCCAAGACCGTGCCGGTGCGGAAGCATGATCTGGGAATGACGAGCGTTGATCTTACTGAGGGCAAAGTGAAGCAGTACGACTGCGTATTGATCGCGACCGCGCACAAGGTGTTTGATTTTGAGATGATCGCGGAGCATGCTGATCTCGTTGTTGACACACGCGATGCGATGAGAGAGTTCGCCCAAGGGATGGGGGATCGGCTCGTCCGTGCCTGACAACCAAAGTCTTCTTGACGCTCTTCCAGTGAAATCGCAATCACCCATTGTTGAGACAGGCGTGACGGATCAGGCGCCATGCGCGCCCGTTCCAACCCGCGTCTTTGACGGTGTGATCTGCTTCGGCGGCGAAGATTGGTGGTGCCACAATCGCGGGCACTACGACATGCAGATGATGCGCCGGCTGGCGCAGCGGGCGCCGGTGCTCTACATCAATTCGATCGGGATGCGCACACCCAAGCTCAGCGAAGGATCAATGTTCTTGACGCGCGTTCGGCGCAAACTCAA
>CAYMQF010000134.1:2461-5212 GCA_964392425.1 uncultured Phycisphaeraceae bacterium | reverse complement strand
TCGGATCGCGCGCGGGTACAGTTCCAATTCAAGTTCAAACACACGCGCTGCAAGCATCGATGCGGTGTCATCTTCAAGCACGGCGCATGAGCTTTGCGCAATGATCGGCCCGGTGTCGTATCGATCGTCGCAGAAGTGAACGGTGGCGCCTGACTCCTTGCAACCCGCGTCGAGGACCGCCTGGTGGACGCGATTTCCATACATGCCGGGGCCGCCGAAGTCGGGCAGCAGTGCTGGATGAATATTGACGATTCGCTCTCGACAGCACTCGGGCACACCAATGAGTTTGAGATATCCCGCAAGGACCGCAAAGTCTGAGTCTGTTTCTTTCATCACTCGTTCGACAGCACGGGCGTCCATGTTTCCTTCGATCACTTGGACGGGAAAGCCTCGCTCCTTGGCGCGGTCGGCGCCCAGACACGGGCGCGACGCAATCACCATCGCAATCTTCGCATCAAGCTCGCCCGCTTCGATGCGGTCAGCAAGGTTGACGAGCGTTCGCCCGGAGCCTGACAGGAAGACCGCGAGCCGAGCGGTCATGAGTCGGTGTCCCAATCGAGCGAATCGACAGTGGGCGGCGAGCGGAACGGGATCGCCTTGCCTTTGGTGTCGACCGAAACCATGGTCATCGTTGCGTCTGTCACATGGACCGTTTTGCCGTTGCTGAATCGTTCCGCTTTGACGGTGACTGCGACGGTGACGCTTTTCGTCCCTGCTCGGAGTGTCCGCGCGTAAAAGTTCACGGTGTCTCCAAGATGGACGGGCGCGATGAACTCAACACGGTCGATCGCAGCCGTCACCCAGCGGTGACAGCCATGGCGACGAGCTTCGACGAATCCCGCCTGATCGATGTAGGAGAGGATCACGCCTCCAAAGATCGTGCCGTACTGATTGGTGTCGCGCGGCAGTGTCACAATGCGGAGCGCGGGGACTTGCCCCAGGGGCGGTTCGTTGGCGGTTGAGTCTGTCATCAAGTCAATCGTATCACCGCTCGGCTACACTTTGGTAGTGCCCATGGAATCGCACCTGCGAAAACGTCGTCGGCTGATCCCGTTTCGGGGGACGCTGTTGCCTCAGATTTTCACCGACACGCTGGTGATCGGGGGGGGGGTGGCCGGCCTGCGATCCGCGATCGAAGCGGCTCAGCACGGCGAAGTCATCCTCTTGTGCAAACAATCCCGCACCGATTCCAGCACCCAGCTCGCACAAGGCGGGATCGCAGCAGCAGTCAACCCCAGCGACAGTGTGGAGAGCCATTTCGCGGACACGCTCGCAGCGGGGGGCAATCTATGCGACGGACCGGCAGTGCAGGCGTTGGTCGAGGCCGCTCCCGGCGCGATGGAGCAACTTCGACAATGGGATATGAGATGGGATGTCGATGAAGCGGGCGAGCCTCAGCTTGGTTTAGAGGGGGGGCACTCGGCGCCTCGCATCCTTCACACCGATGGCGACGCAACAGGGTCGGAGCTGTCGCGATGTCTGTGGGAGCGCGTGCGCAAGACGCCGACCATCCGTGTTTTCGATGCGTGCTTTGCGCTGGATCTCTTGACGCCGGGCAACGGTTCAAATGCGGTGTGCATGGGTGCGATCACGCATCACTCCAAATATGGACTGCAGATGGTGTGGGCCAAAGCGACGATCCTCGCGACGGGCGGCGCCGGCCTGCTCTGGCGCGAAACAACCAATCCGTCGGTCGCGACGGGGGATGGCTTGGCAATGGCGTATCGCGCGGGCGCGACGCTCGCGGATCTTGCGTTCATGCAGTTTCATCCGACGGCTTTGTATATCGCTGGCGCATCGCGCGCGCTGATCTCTGAAGCGGTTCGAGGGGAAGGTGCGACGCTCGTTGATCGCGATGGATATCGCTTTATGGAGGGGGTGCATGAGCGAGCGGAGTTGGCGCCTCGCGATGTGGTGAGCCGGGCGATTTCCGATCGGATGGAAGAGACGGGGCAGACGTGTGTCTATCTTGACGCGAGGCCGATCACCGGTTTTTCCCGCAGATTCCCGGGGATTGCGAATCTGCTCACGCAGTTTGAGATTGATCCCATGCGCGATCTGATACCGATCAGGCCCGCTGCGCATTACATGGTGGGCGGCGTGCGCACTGATCTCGATGGGCGGACCACGCTGCCGGGGCTGTACGCAGTCGGCGAATGCGCCTGCACGGGAGTCAACGGCGCCAATCGGCTGGCGAGCAATTCGCTGCTCGAAGGGTTGGTCTTTGGACAGCGCGCGGGGCGCGCGAGCGAAGAGATGCGCAGCAGTGACAACGCGTGGGGTGTTTCTTCGCCGCCTGCACCGATGCAGATTGTCTCGACGATCCCTGATTCGGATCGCGGCGAACTCGATCTTGACGATGTTCGCTCGTCGCTGCGGTCGGTGATGTGGCGCAACGTCGGCATCGTGCGCGCCCACGCTAGGCTCAGCGATGTGACGGAGATGTTCGACTTCTGGAGTCGATATGTCCTCGACAAGATTTTTGATGAACCCAACGGCTGGGAAACGCAAAATATGCTGCTCGTCGGCGCGCTTGTCACACGCTCATCGCTGTGGAGGCAGGAGTCGCGCGGCTGTCATGCGCGGACGGATTCGCCCGAAGCGCGACCCAGTTTTCGAGTGCATGACCTTTGGCGCCGGGGCGAGGAGGAGCCAACTCTTGAGCCTGTGGTCGATGTGGAGATGACCGTTTTGGGCGATGAGTAAAGTGATGTGCGGGAACGTCCCACGGATTGGAATCCGTGGGCTTTG
>CAYMQF010000134.1:0-2361 GCA_964392425.1 uncultured Phycisphaeraceae bacterium | reverse complement strand
CGCGTGGTGCGCGCGTCCCATTCCAGTTCGACCATGCCGGTGGGGCCGTTGCGCTGTTTGGCCATGATGAGTTCGGCGAGGTGTTCGCGGTCGGGGTTTTCCTCAGCCCAGTCACTTTCGCCGGTGTGGTAGTACGCCTCGCGGTGGAGCAGCATGACCACATCAGCGTCCTGCTCGATCGATCCCGACTCGCGCAGATCGCTCATGCGAGGGCGGTGCCCTTCGCGCTGTTCCGCGCTTCGGTTGAGCTGCGACAGGCAAATGATCGGCACGTTGAGCTCGCGCGCCAATGCCTTGATTCCCCGGCTGATTGTTGAAACTTCAACCTGCCGAGACTCGCGCGCTGCGCCTGGCGAGGTCAAGAGCTGGAGGTAGTCAACAAAGATGCATTTGACGGCATGTTGAGAGGCGACCCGCCGGGCGCGGGCGCGCAACTGCGTGATGGTCATGCCGGGCGTGTCGTCGATGAAGAGCGGCGCTTCACCCAGTTCACCACACGCGGTCATGAGCCGATGAAAGTCGTCATCGTTGAGCATGTTTCGGCGGAGTCGTTGTGAATCCACACCCGACCGCGAGCACATGATTCGTTGGGTCAGCGCCTGTCGGCTCATTTCCAAGCTGAAAAAGAGTGTTGCTGCGGGAGTGGCGCCAGGCCCGCCGCCCAATGCGATGTTCTCCGCGAGATTGAGGGCGAGCGCGGTTTTTCCCATGGACGGGCGGGCTGCGATGATGAGGAGTTCGCCCGGCTGAAAACCGCTGGTCAGTTCGTCGAGATCGAGATACCCCGTCGAGAGCCCGCTGACCGCACGCCCTTCATTGGCTTCGAGCATCTCCATTGTTTGATGCAGCAGTTCTTTGAGTTGTTCTGCGGTGGAGGACTGCGCTTCCTCAGCGACTTCAAAGATCAACCGTTCGGCTTTGTCGAGGACTTCGCTGGCGCCGTCCGGGCCGAGCTCTCCAGCGTGGTAGGCGTCATAAACAATCTGGCCCGCAGCGTCGATCAATTGGCGAAGCTTGTATTTTTCGCAGACGATCCGCGCGTAGTGTGCTGCGTTGACGGCAGAAGGGGTGGACTCGCCGAGCCGAACGAGATACTCCGGCCCGCCGACCGATTCGAGCGCGTCGTGGTCCTTGAGCACCTGGATGAGCTGTACAAGGTCGCCGCTCTGGTGCGCGTCGTAATGGTTGACCAGCGCGTCGTAGATGACTTTGTGCGCGTCGGTGTAGAACGCATCGCTCGAGCGGACGTAGTGCAGCGCGTCACTGATGACGGCGGGGTCGAGGATCATTGACCCAAGCAGCGACATCTCCGCTTCGACCGATGTGGGGGGGAGCTTGTCGAAGAGCTTGCCCATGTTGATGTTGATCGGGGAGCGCTTGCGCGATCGTCCGCCGGGGTTGGTTGAGTCGTGGTCGGCCATGGCGCCAGTGTGCCTCCTTGCTCGTGGCTCGTTGGTATAGCGACAGCATATCCCATAGAAGCACAGCCTCGGGGTGGTCGCATCCACTTCGGTCGCCTCACTATGCTGTGGGCAATGGATGATTCTTTTGAGATGACTGATTCGCTTCCCTGCCCGCTCCAGCCGGACCCGATGCCCATGATTGGGGAATGGCTCGATGACGCGGTTCGGCGGGGTGAGGTTCCCAACCCCGATGCGATGTCGCTGGCGACGGTGGACGCGGACGGCCAGCCATCCGTGCGGATGGTGCTGTGCAAGGGGTTTGACGCCCAAGCGGGGCGGTTCTCGTGGTACACCAATCTTGAGAGCCGAAAGTGCGATGCGATCGCCCGTGAGCCTCGCGTGGCGCTGCTTTTTTTCTGGGACACGCTGGGTCGGCAGGTTCGCATCGAGGGGCCGACCGTGAGGATGAGTGATGGCGAGAGCGATGCGTATTTCGCCACTCGTTCGACGGAGAGCAAGCTCGGGGCGTGGGCGAGCGAGCAGAGCAAGCCGATTGAATCGCGCGAGGCTCTCTTGACAAAGATTTTTGAAACGATGAGCCGATTTGGCGTGACACTGGACAATCTGGAGACTGCGGAGATTCCCCGGCCGTCCTTCTGGGGCGGGTTTCACGTCTGGGCTGAGCGTGTGGAGCTTTGGATCGGTGGGCCAGGCCGAATCCACGACCGGGGGCTGTGGACACGATCGCTCGAAAAGGCTGGCGATGGATATGCGGGCGGCGAGTGGGAATCGACCCGCCTTCAGCCCTGAGCATTGCCCTGAACAGGCTTGCCGAAACGTTTGAGCAGTTCGAGCGGGGCGCCGATGTCGCCCGTGACGATCGAACCGGTGAATCGGCGTGAGTCGGGATTGGCAAAGCCGACTTTGCGACCAGCCAGTGAGAGTGTGACGTCGGCAT
>CAYMQF010000133.1:0-5291 GCA_964392425.1 uncultured Phycisphaeraceae bacterium | reverse complement strand
TGCTGGGCAAAGCGGATGGCGAACTTGCGCATCAGCAGGGATGCGCCATCTTCTCCATTGACTGCGACGCTCAGTTCATAGTGCTGGGCGAGTGTGTCGCGCTGCTGGGCGATGGTTGGCGACATCGGTGGGCGCCCCGCCATCATGTCGCGCGCCTGCTCGAATATCCACGGATTGCCGATGCACCCCCGCGCGACACTGACCGCGTGCACTCCGGTGTAGCCGATCATTTTGAAAATATCTTCAGCGGTCCAGACATCGCCCGACCCGAAGACCAGGCAGTCAGGCCGTCGGCGGACCAAATCGCGCAGAAAAGTCCATCTACTCGGCCCGACGTATTTCTGCTCGACGGTTCGGCCGTGCACGGTCGTCCATGCAAAGCCGATCTCATATGCAGCGTCAAAGATTTCGTAGAAGTTGTGTTCAGCTTCGGGGGAGTCATCGCTGCCTCGGCGGATTTTGAGTGTGACGAGGGCGGCGCCGTCAACTGCTGCGTGTACGGCTTTGAGGATGTCGATCGCGCCAGCAGGATCGCTGAGCCAATGCCCGCCTCGCGCTTTGCGTTTGATCTTTTTGACGGGGCAGGCAAGGTTGACGTCGATTGCCTGAAACGACGCATTTTCACTGGCGCCCGCGGCGTTGTGTTCGATGAGTTTGACTGCTGCAGCAGCCATTTCGTCGGGATCACAGCCGATGATTTGGCCGGCCAGTGGGTGGTCTTCTGAGCCGCCCGGCACATTCTGATGCAGCGCGTTGAGGTCAGCTTTGGAGAACCCTCGCCCGCCTGAGAGGAGAGTTCGATCGAGCAGTGCTTCGGTGACGCAGTAGGGGCAGCCGTGGCGACGGGCGATCAGCCTCATCGCTGCGTCGGAATAGCCTGCGAGCCCTGCTTGGAAAAATGGAGCGTCAAAGCCGGGCGCCAGTTCGAGGATGCGCGGGTCGATCGCGGTCTGTCGCGCGACTGCGAGCGGGTCGATCGCTTCGACCCCGGGCGCCAAGGCGGGGGACGGGGCGGTGGCGTTGTTGCTTGTGACGCTCATCGCTGCGAGTATATGCCGATGCATGTGCGATTTATTGGCGGGACGCTGATCTTGATCCTGATGTTCGCGGGCGGTTGCTCGACGCCTGCTCTGACAGCGAGGCCGAGCTATCCGGCGACTGCGGTGAGGAAGGGTGTGCTGGACATACAGATCCAGTTCCACGGCCGAGAGATCTCGTTGACAAACACGACGGCGTCGCGGTTATCGGCTGGGCGACTCTGGATCAACGCTTGGTACAGCGTTGCGACACCTGACCTCGCGGTTGGGCAGACGATTGGGTACACGCTGACAGCGTTTCACGATGAGCATGGGGAGATCATCCGAGGGGGTGGATTCTTCGCTTCTGAGGCGCCTGAGGAGATCCTCTTCGCTGAGCTTGAGACCAGCGGCTCCCTCTATGGATTGGTCGTGGTTCTCAATGAGACAGGACACTGATCGGACCTTCGCCGTGGGCGCATAAAAGCGCCCACCATACCGGGGGAAGTATGGTGGGCAGGAGGGAAGAAACACGTCACCTCCAGTTTACCAATTGGCACGAGTAGAAGCAAACAAGAATCTCAGAATTTTTTGTGGTGTCGAGGCTCTAAGAGCGCCCAGACCGTCCCCCCAGATAAAATAACGGCATGGACGCCCCGATAGAGCCCCTCCCGGCGTATTGACACTTTTGAAACATCACCGGGACACACTCATTTTCGGCATGTTGAATTGACCGTGTCAGAGACGTTGGACCGGCGGCAATTGCTTCACTTCTGAGGACATTGGGCCGATGGGTACCCGGTCAGGCGTCTGTCAATATGCAGACATCCACAATCAATGGGGAAGGGGCTCGCGTGCGCATTTTGGTTGTAGACGATTCGGCGTTCATGCGACTGGCGCTGTCGAAAATGATCGACAGTGATCCTCAGTTGAACGTGGTCGCCACGGCGCACGATGGTCTTGACGCAATCGAGAAGGTCAAGAAGTACAAGCCGGACTTGGTCACGCTCGACATCGAGATGCCCAAGATGGACGGCCTGACAGCACTTCGACGGATCATGTCCGAATGTCCGACGTCGGTCATTATGGTGTCGAGCCTGACGACGCAGGGAAGCCGGGAGGCTCTCCGTGCGATGCGGTTCGGCGCGGTGGATTTTGTCGCCAAGGACGCGAGTTTCATCAGCAAGCAGATTGATGCGCTCAAGGATGAGTTGCTCTCGAAGATCAAGGCGATCGGCGCCAGCGCTCGGATGCGAGAGGAGGCGGCATCGTCCAAATCCGGGGCGGATCCTGCTCATTCGGTGATGCCGACGCTTGATCCAAATCAAGTGGGACTCATCGTGATCGGCTCTTCCACGGGTGGGCCGCCGGTGGTGGAGACAATCGTCAACGCGTTGCCTCCCGACCTTGCGGCGCCGGTGGTCATTGCCCAGCATATGCCAGGCGTATTCACCAAAAGCCTGTCTGAGCGACTCAACGCCAAGGCGGCGGTGAGCGTATTCCAAGGCGAGGACGGCATGCCGCTCTACCCCGGGACGGTGTACATCTCGCCGGGCGGCCATCAAACACGAATCCGAAAGATGCCTGCGAACAAATGGTCGCTGCGTGTCAACGATCAACCCAGCGATGCGCTGTACAAACCGAGCGTGGACGTGCTGTTTGCCTCCGCTGCGGAATGTCACGGTGATCGGTGTGTGTGCGTGATGCTGACGGGGATGGGCGATGACGGTGTCATTGGCGCCCGGGCCATCTCGGCGCGAGGTGGCACGGTGGTCACCCAGTCAGCAGCGACCTGCGTGGTCTATGGCATGCCCAAAGCGGTGGACGATGCGGGCATTTCTGTGGCTCGCCTTTCGCCAGCCGAGATTTGCAAGATGCTGTCTTCACTGCGGGCGTGCGACTCAGCAGTTTCAGCGTCGAAACCGAGTCTTCGCAAAGCAAGCTGAATCGCTGCAGGGCGTCTCCCTTGATGCGGTCAAAAAACCACTGAATCCAACTGCTCATAAAGCCGATGGAGGCTTCATATGGCTGGATCAAGCAGGGGTCGTGAAGCCCCGCGGGGTTCGCAAAAGGAGAAGGCACATGTCATCTGTGAACGAACAAGAGCTCCCGGGGGGGGCCGAGTTTGGCTCGACCAACCCGGAGCAGCTTCAGCTTGTCACCTTTGGAGTCGGCAGCGAAGAGTTCGCTGTTGACATTCTGAGTGTTCAAGAAATCAACCGCATGATGGAGCTGACACGGATCCCACAATGCCCACCCGAGGTGGAAGGTGTGATCAATCTGCGCGGGCGGATCATTCCCGTCGTGGACCTGCGCAAACGATTTGGGCTCGAAGCCAGCAAGCAAGATGAGCAAAGCCGGATCGTGGTTGTCGAGGTGCATGAAAAGACGATTGGCTTCTTGGTCGATCGGGTCCACGAAGTATTGCGCATCGACCGAAGCATCGTCGAGCAGGCGCCCAGCATTGTCAGCTCGATCGATTCTGAATACATCGCGGGAGTCGGCAAACTCGAGGATCGGCTGCTGATTCTGCTCGATCTTGGGCGTCTCTTTGCCGCTTCGACCGTGAAAGAAATGGAAGAAAGCGCTGCAGCAATGGCGGCGTGAGACGTTGGGTCCAGCGACAACTCGCGGCCTCCTCAACCTTTGATTTGAACCTGACTGTGGAGTGAAATCTATGACCACCTCGCTCGCCAAAGCACCCGTGATGAGTGACGCGCATTTCAAAAAGTTGCGCGACATCATCTATGACCGCAGCGGGATCCATTTTCAGGACAATAAAAAGTATCTGCTCGAATCCCGTCTTGGGCGCCGAATCGTGGAGCTTGAGATGGATGATTACGATCAGTACATCACCTTCATCACGATCGGGCCTTACCGGGACGACGAGTTTCAGGAGATGTTCAACCGGATCACGATCAACGAGACGTCGTTTTTTCGAAACGAGCCTCAGCTTCAGGTCTTTGAGAATTTGGCATTGTCGGACATGATCGAAGCGCGATCCACGTCCAAGCGTTTGCGGATTTGGTCGGCAGCGTGTTCGTCCGGCGAAGAGCCCTTCACGCTGGCCATGCTGATCCATCAGTCGCTTGGGATCCGCCTCGCAGACTGGCGCATCGAAATTCTGGGGACCGACATCTCCGAACGAGCGCTCAACATCGCGTCGGAGGGCATCTACTCTTCGTACTCGATCCGAACGTCTCCCAAGATCATGGTGGATCGCTATTTCAAACATCAGGGGAGCCACTATGTGCTTGACCCCGAGATTCATTCGATGGCGTCGTTTGAGCAACTCAATCTCAAGGACAAGCTTGGCGCCAAGCGCCACGGCAAATGGGATGTGATCTTCTGTCGAAACGTATTGATCTACTTCGACGACGAGATGAAAAAGCGCGTGTTGCAGATGTTCTGCGATCAACTTCAACCCGATGGCTGGCTCTTCCTGGGGCACTCCGAGTCGATCCGCGGGCTTGATGTTCCACTTGAGCAGGTCAATGCGCCGCAGGGATTCTGCTACCAGAAGATCGGTGTCAATGGATCTGGCGTGAACGGAACAATGTCGCTGACGAAATAAGGTCGCCAGACGCAATGATGCGTCGGTAAGGAGAACGCGAAGTGCAGGCGTTTGATCCAGAAATTCTGAATGATTTTCTCACCGAATCGGGAGAGCTGCTCGAAGAGTTCGACGCAGATCTCGTGGAGTTGGAGTCCACACCCACGGACCCGGAGCTGCTCAACAAGGTGTTCCGTGCGCTGCACACGATCAAGGGAAGCGCTTCGTTTTTGGCGCTGTCGCAGGTCGTCTCGATCGCACATGCTGCAGAAGACGCCCTCAACACCGCCCGGCGCGGCTTGATCGTCATTGATCGCGCGATCATGGATTTGCTTCTTGAAGCGACGGATCTTCTCAAGATGCAGTTTGCTGAGCTTGAGCAAGGGAGCGCCCTGACTGAGCCTGGCGAAGAGCTGTTGAACCATCTTCGCGCCGTTGGCGAAAGCTCGTCGCCCAGCGATGGGGAAGCATCATCGACCAGCAATGAGAATGCAGCGACAGCAGAATCTGCCAGTGAGCCAGTCGCAACTCCCGCTGCTGGTTCGACCATGACGGTGACCCCGCTCCAACTCCCAGATAACAAAGGCGATCTGCTCGAGTTCATGGTCGCCGACCTCGAAGAGTCGCTTGACGATATTGACATTCGCTTGGGTCGGATCACCAACGGCGTCAGTGAAGACATCGCTGCCGACGCTTCTCAGATTGTCGAGATATTCGACTCT
>CAYMQF010000132.1:0-5319 GCA_964392425.1 uncultured Phycisphaeraceae bacterium | reverse complement strand
GGTAGAGCGTGCCTTGCGCGAGGAAGCGGGCGCCGTCTGTGAGCGCAGCTTCCTTTTTGAAGACATCGATGAATCGGGCGCCGATGCGGCGACGTTTTTCCTGCGGATCTTCGACACCTTTGAGGTCGCCAAGAAACTCATCGGCTGCGTCGACCACGCGCAGGTTCATATCAAAGTGATCCCGGAACGAAGACTCCACGAGTTCGCGTTCATTCTTGCGGAGCAAACCATTGTCAACAAAAACACAGGTGAGCTGTTTGCCGATTGCTTTGCTCAGGAGGGCTGCACAGACGGAGGAGTCCACGCCTCCCGACAGGCCGCAGATGACGCGGTCTGAGCCGACCAGTTCCTGGCAGCGGGACTGCTGGGTCTGGAGAAAATCGCTCATGCGCCAATTGCCTTGGCAATGGCAGATTCCGTAGAGGAAGTTGCGGAGAAGTTCGACGCCGTGTGGCGTGTGCGTGACTTCCGGGTGGAACTGAACGCCGAAGAATGATTTGTCTCGATGGCGGACCGCAGCGTGCGGGCAGGTGTTCGTCGAAGCGATGGTGATGAGGTCGTTGTGCGTGTCGCGGACCTGATCTCCATGGCTCATCCAGACGGTCGTCGATTGCGGGATCGCAGCGAGCAGATCGGACGCATCGGTGATGGAGAGCCGAGCCCTGCCAAACTCGCGCGCATCCGCCCGGTCGATCTCGCAGCCGAGCAGTCGGCAGGCGATCTGCATGCCGTAGCAGATGCCGAGGATGGGCACACCAAGCTCGAAGATTTTCGGATCGCACGTTGGTGCGCCGTCGTCGTAGACGCTCGATGGGCCGCCTGAGAGGATGAGCCCAGCGGGGTGGAGCGCAGCAAGCTCCTCGACGGAGATGTCAGGCGCCACCAGCATCGAATAGACACCCTCTTCGCGGATGCGCCGAGCAATGAGCTGCGAAGTCTGCGAACCGAAATCGAGGATCGGAACAACTTCGTCGTGAGGCAGTGAATCAGTGTGAATCGTCATTGTGTGTTGGGTTTCCGGATCGGTGTGAAACGAAGAGTGTACGCTCCAACGCTCGCGGAGGGGCAAACCTCACAGCAGGCGGGTACCATCCTCCCCAATGAGAATGCGGACGATATGGCTGGCGATGATTGTGTCGGCCGGGTGCGCCGGACCCGCTCTGGAGCCCGGTTTCGATTCGATTGATCCGCAGGAGCGGACAGCCGCCCTCATTGACGCAGCCCGGGACAAAGATCGAACCGCAATCCCCCAGTTGATCGTGATGCTCGAATCAGACGATCCCGCTGAACGCATGCTCGCGTCAGAAACGCTCCGCCGGCTGACGGGGATGAACTTTGATTATCACCATGCGGATCCCGCTTGGCGCCGGGAGAAACCGGTGCTCGCTTGGCGTCGTTGGTGGGAGGAGCAGTCTCAGACGTCGGGCCCGCGATCATGAGCCCCGCACCGCTTTCATCCCGATCTATACCGGCCGGTTTCATTCGTGTTGGTGCGGTTTGCAACACTGACCAGCGAACGATGGTCCAAGAGAGGCGCCGCTGAGAGATGGCCAATCAAACAGAAACACGTCGGCGAAGATTACCTCTGTTGGCATTTGTCGAAGCGATCGGAGTGCTCGCGTTCGCCATTCTCGAACACATCGGCATGGCGTGGGATTTGTTGGCGAAAACGAGCTACTGGGTGTCGCGGTCGGTCATGGGGAAGAAGGGCCGGATCGACCCCGAAGAAGTCTGCGCGCAGCTCATCAGGCTCGGCGTTCGGAGCGTGTTCATCGTGATGCTTGTGTGTGGAGCGGTGGGTTTTATTCTCACATTGCAGATGGCGCCGCCGCTGGACGGATTGGGGCAGGTGGAGTTGGTGCCGAATATTCTGGCGGTGGTGGTGCTTCGTGAGTTGGGGCCGTTGATTGCAGCAATCGTGTTGATCGGCTTTGCGGGGGCGTCCATCGCAGCGGAGCTTGGCACGATGGTGGTCGGCGAGGAGATCGAAGCGCTGGAGGTTCACGCGCTCAATCCGATTCGATTGCTGGTGGCGCCTCGCGTGATCGCGACGACGGTGAGCTTGCTGTGCTTGGGGGTTTTGGCCGACACGGTCGCCCTGGCAGCAGGCATGATGCTCGGCGTCTTGGTGCTTGGCATCCCCTCGTCAACATATGTCGACAACATGCTGGCGCAGGTAGGCCCCAATGACTTCATCACGGGGCTCATCAAGGCGGGGGTCTACGGCGTTTTGATCGGGCTAATCGCGTGCAGCAACGGGTTGCGAGTCAAGGGGGGCGCCATGGCCGTCGGCGACGCGACCACGCGAACCGTAGTGCAGTCCATCGTTGCGATCGTTATTGCCGATCTTCTCTTTACGGTGATGTTCTATGTGCTGGGCTGGGTCTGATCTGCGGACGATCTGGCGAGATCACACGAGATCACAAGCGGTAGTCGAGTGGATGTTCGAGGCGCATCGCCAGTTCGTGAAGGAGGATCGCGCCCGCGAAGCCGCCGACTGCGACGAGCGTCAAGCCGATGCCTTCCTTGACGTGCCCCTGCCCCAGCAGCCAGGCGCCGCTGTAGAGCGCGAGCCAAAACGCGCCGAGCTTCATCACGCGATCCGCAGCGGCTCTGCTGTGCCCCCGTCGCACAATCCGCCAGACCAAGAAAATGAACACCAGAACAAGTACCCCAGCAAGGACCGCTCCAAGCGGGTTGGCCCAAGCAGGCCAGAGCGAGCCGGTCCTCCACCAACCCAATCCCAGCAGCATCGTTGACCAGAACAACCAGCCGACCGTTGCTGATGCGATCGCAGCTTTTTTGAGCAGCGGGCGCCCGCCAGCCAACACATGCGTCATCGCGGAGACCGAGAGCGAATGCGTCATCACCAGCCAGACCGGCCAGACAAAGCCGAGCTCCGGGTTGGCGATGAACATATGCAGCGCGTAGATCAGCCCGAGCAGGACAACGCGCACCGACGGAAAGTGCCGACCCGCAAGGTTGTAAAAGAGGATGGCGCCGACTGCGACGAGCATCAGCCGAACACTCCAGATCCCCAGTGCTGAAGCTCCAAGCACCGCAGCCAATAGTGAAAAGGTGATGACCGCAAGTGCCGCCCCCGTGCTCAAGGCTCCCGAGGCAAGCGGTCGCTCAGGGCGCAAAGCCCGGTCTCGCCGAATGTCGAGTAGATCGTTTCCCGCTGCAGCAAAGCTGTACAGGCCGATGGCTACGAGGAGGCCGCCTCCGATTTGGAGCAGGACGGGATCCTGCCTCATCAGTTCGGAAGCTGCTTCATCCCGGGTCGCGCGCGTCCATAAAATCACGAACCAGATATTCGCCACCGCAGCGAAGGTCGTCGTGATGCGCGTCAGGCGAAGTGCGGGAGCCAATCTGGACAGCGATTGAAGCATGGCCCCGATCGTACACAAGAGAGGAACTGGCGCGACGGGGCTCACACGCTTGGCGGGATTGCGTACGATCCCTGTGTGAGTCACGATTCCCCCAAGCCGATGCAGTCCCTGAGTGCTGCGGGTCTGCGTGTCGCTGCGGTGGTCAGCCGATTCAACGCGGAGATCACCGATCGACTGCTGGAGGGCGCCGAGCAGGAGTTTGCCCGTCTGGGAGGCGAGACTGGTTCACTCACGGTTGTCCACGCGCCGGGAGCCTACGAACTGCCGATTATTGCTGCAGAGCTTGCCCAAACGGGTGATTACGATGCGGTCGTCGCGCTGGGCTGCCTGATCCGAGGAGAGACGCAGCACGACCGGGTCATCGCAGATGCGGTGGCGGACGGGCTTCTGCGAGTCGCATTGGAGCACCGACTTCCCGTCGCGTTTGGCGTGCTCACCGTCGAAACAAAAGAACAGGCAATGTCGCGATCAGGCGGCAGTCACGGAAACAGAGGAGCCGACGCGATGAACGCTGCGATCGAAACGGCCCGCACGCTCGCCAACCATCGGCGGGGGGAGTAAGAAGAACGGATGGCAACACTTCGAGACATCAGAACACTGGCGCTCCAGACGCTCTACCAGTTTGACATGCAGGGCGAGTGCTCCCCGGACGAGCGACGGGTGACGATCCAGCGCACCGTCGATGAGATCGAATGCGAATATTCCGCTGAGGAAGTGGATCGCGCGTTTGATCTTGCGCTCGCAGCACACACCGCCCGCGCACAGGCAGATGAACTGATCCGCGAATTGGCGCCGACCTGGCCAGCCACGCGCCAGCCAGCGATGGACCGCGCGATCCTCCGTCTGGCTCATTACGAAATGACGAGCGGGACCACCCCTCCCAAAGTCGCCATCAACGAAGCTATCGAACTGGCCAAGGTTTTCAGCACCGAACGATCGCCCTCATTCATCAATGGAGTGCTCGACAAGGTGTTTCGCAGCATCCGCGATGAGCAGGCGCCATCCGCGGGGGCCGCGGAATCTGGATCAGCGCAAAGCACAGAATCCACCTCGTAAGGCCGCCCGATCGGTCGCTACGATGAGTGGACCATGGCTCTGTTCAAAAGCGTTGTTTCCCGTGTCACCAAAGGTCTCGCCCGCACGCGACAGGCGTTCGTCGGCTCGCTGCGCTCGCTCCTCGCTGGGCGCACGCTCGATGAAGAGCTCATCGGCGAGATCGAAAAACAGCTCCTCCAATCCGATGTTGGCGTCACCGCAACGAAACAGTTGATTGACCGCATCCGTGCTGAGCATCAATCAGGCGCCTTGACCACTGGCGACGGCGTGCTCGAACACCTCAAAAAACATCTCAAAGAGATGTGGCCCGATGTCGATCGGTCCCTGCTATTGGCGCCTCCTGCTGAGACCGGCGAGCACACTCTCACCGTGATCCTCGTTGCGGGGATCAATGGGTCAGGCAAAACCACCAGTGTGGCCAAGCTGGCAAGCATGCTCCGCAAAAGTGGTCGGTCGGTGCTGCTGGGCGCCTGCGACACGTTCCGAGCGGGGGCGGTCCGCCAACTTGAGATATGGGCTGACCGTCTGGATGTTGAGATTGTCAAAGGGCAGGAGGGGGGCGACCCTGCTGCGGTCGCGTATGACGCGTGCGATGCAGCGGTGGCGCGCAAGGTGGATGTCCTTCTCATCGACACCGCCGGTCGGCTCCACACGCAGGACCCCTTGATGCGACAACTTATAAAGATTCGAGATGTAGTTGCCAAACGCATTCCCGGCGCCCCGCATGAAGTCCTTCTTGTATTGGATGCAACAAGCGGCCAAAACGCACTTCGACAGGCTGAGGAGTTCACCAAAGCGATTGACGTGACGGGGCTTGTGCTTGCCAAGTTGGATGGCACCGCGCGGGGAGGCGCCGTCGTCGCGATCCGGC
>CAYMQF010000131.1:0-5462 GCA_964392425.1 uncultured Phycisphaeraceae bacterium | reverse complement strand
CCCATTTCAGCCCGACGGTCCGCCGCTGGATGAGCGACCCGCAGACGTCGATGATCGTGTTTTTCATCGCGCTGGTCGTCATTTTCCGCTATGGCGGGCGGATGTGGGGGCCAGCCATGCAAATCGCCCGAACCGGGATCGACGGCGTGGCAGGGCTGCTCGGCGCCGGCCCGTAAAGCGATCATGAGCGGATCGGGATATCCCCAAAGCCCACGGATCTGAATCGGTGGGTTCTATAGGTAGATGCTCTATTCGGGCTGACCGCTGGTTGCGGCAAATGCCTATCCCGGTACAATGTGTGGCTCGATCTGCCGCAGTGTGCGCGCTGGGTCGATGGTGGTCGGATCAACTCTCGGGAGCGATGAATCGATGGTCAGGTTACGTTTCAAGCGGATGGGTCGTCGGCATCGCCCGTTTTATCGTCTCAATGCGATGGATCAAAGGTCGCCTCGCGATGGCCGAGTCATTGAAAATCTCGGCTGGTACGACCCGATCACCACGGACGAGACCAAGCAGGTTTCGTTGAATGTCGAGCGCATCAAGCATTGGTTGAGCGTTGGCGCCCAGCCGTCCGACACCGTTGCGGACTTGCTTGCCAAGCACGAGATCATTGATCCCGAAAAGCGCAAAGCAGTTCGCAAGGCGCGCCTCACCGGCAAGCTCGCAAAGATGGAAGTCCAGCGCAAGGCTGACGAAGTGAAAGCCGCTGAAGAAGCTGCTGCAGCCAAGGTTGAGGCGGACAAGAAAGCTGCCGCTGAAGCAGAAGCTGCAAAGAAAGCCGCTGCTGAGGCTGCCGCTGCTGAACCCGAGGCGTCAGGTGACGACAGCTGATCCAGACTGCTCGCAGCGTTCCAAACGTCCACTCCGGATAGACATCCTTACGCTGTTCCCCGGCATGTTCGAGCCTGTGCTAGGCGCGAGCATTACTGGTCGTGCGCGCGATGCGGGGCTCGTCGAGTGGTGCGCAACCAACATCCGCGACTATGCGGACAACAAACACAACAAGGTGGACGATCGACCCTTTGGCGGCGGGCCCGGCATGGTCATGATGTGTCAGCCGGTGTGGGACGCCGTTGTTGATGTCGAAGGGCAGGACGATCGGCCTGCCACGCGCATTGTCCTTTGCCCGCAGGGGGAGCCACTCACGCAAAAAATCGTCGAGGAGTTTGCATCGAAGCCCCGGCTGCTCCTGATCGCGGGGCATTATGAGGGGATCGACGAGCGCGTCATCGACAGGCTTGCCCCCCGGCAGATCAGCGTGGGAGATTTCGTCCTCAGCGGGGGGGAGCTGCCTGCGATGTGTCTGGTCGACGCTGTGGTCAGGCTGTTGCCAGGCGCCCTCGGGCACGAAGATTCTGCGATTGAGGACAGCTTTTCGGTCACGACTGAATCGGGCGGCCAACTCCTCGACTGCCCGCATTACACCCGCCCGCGCGTCTGGAACGGGGTCGAGGCGCCCGACGTGCTGCTCAGCGGCGATCACCAGGCTGTCGACCGCTGGCGCATGGAGCAACGCCTCAAACGAACCCGCACCCGTCGGCCTGATCTTCTCAGCCCGGAGGACGCCTGATCCCGCCGGGCTCACTGGACAAACCACCCCCGATTTGGCACAATCTCCCATTCGTCCCAATCGGCTAGGCGTGGAGGGTTCCATGCTGGCTGAATGTCCCCAAACGCAGGATCGGCTTGAGCTATGAACAACCAAGAACTTCTCGAAAGCGTCACGCAAGACCAGCTCAAGACGGATCTCCCCCGGATGGATGTCGGCGACACGATCAACGTGCATTGCCGAATCATCGAGGGTGAGAAGGAGCGCGTGCAGATCTTCCAAGGCACGCTCATCGCTCATCGCGGCGGCAAAGGGATCAACGCTTCGCTCACCGTCCGCCGACTCGTCGATGGGTCAGGCGTCGAACGCGTCTTCCCGCTTCATTCGCCACGAGTTGCGAAGTATGAGGTGGTCCGCCGAGCCGACGCCCGCCGGGCCAAGCTGTACTTCCTCCGCGACCGTATCGGCAAGGCGACGCGCCTCCGCGACCGCCGACGTGGGCTTCAGCACACCAAGGGCCTGCCGCTCGCCAAACGCTGAGTCAGCCGACCGGGCCCGAGGCAAAAAACTTGAACTACACACCGCCGGCGACGTCCCTCGATGTCGCCGGTATTCTTGCGCCATGAGCAAGATGCATATTCAACGCGCAATAGTTTCGATGGTGGCGATGGTCGGATTCTCTGCAGCAGCCTTCGCGCAGCTCAAGGAGGCGTTCCCGCATGTGTGGGTGGATGTCGCTGCGAAGGTCGTCGAGTTTGAAGGGTCGGTGCCGATCGTTGTCAACGATCCCGAGGCGCCCATCGTGTATCTCGAAGTCATTGTCTGCATCCCCGACACGAAAGAGCACGAGACGCTGATCGTCACGCCCGCCAGGCCGAGCCATGTCCAGGCGGCCCTCTTGATGATTGGTCTGCAGCCGGGTAAGCCGGGCTCGTGGACATGGGATGACAAGACGTTGATTTCGCACGACCCGACGGGCGATCGTCTTTCCATCGAGTTTGTTTACACGGACAAAGCAGGCGCCGAGCGCATCGCAACACCATCGCAGTGGGTTATGAACGAATTGACGAAAGATCGGTTGCCTGATCTGCCGTTTGTATTTGCAGGCTCGCGCATGATCGATCGCGGCTTTGGCGGTGAAAAGTACGACGCGGACGGCACGGGCTTGCTCGTCGGGCTTGCGACGTTTGGTTCGGAGACGATCGCCTGGCCGACCACGTTCAGCCCGGACTCGGAGATTGCAGAACCGGTGTGGATCGCGGATCCCGATGCGGTGCCCGACGTGGACACACCCGTCCGCGTCCGACTCCGCGCAGCCAGGTAAAGAGACGCCATGCACACACCACTTCCTAGCGAGCAGCACGACTACGCGGGTTTGCCTGCGCTCAGTGAAGCGCAGCTGCACCATCGGCGCGAGGGTGTGTTCCTTATCTTTGCTGGGCTGTTTCTCGGCTCGCTCGCGATGCTCAACATTCTCGGCGTCACGCGGTTTCTCAACCTCGCGTTTTTCATCGAGGGGTCCGACCAATGGCGCTACAAAGTCGCGATCGCCGTGGGGGTGCTGCCTTACCCGATCACGTTTTTGTGCACGGATTTCATCTCCGAGTTGTACGGGCGTCGGCGGGCCAACCAGGTGGTGATGGTCGGCTTTCTGCTCAATGTGTGGGTGATCTTGATCCTCTGGGTCGGCGGCGCGTGGCCGGGCTATGAAGCGGTCGGCCATGAAGGGGAGGGCGTGTTTTTCGACGTTCGGCGTCTCGCGTTTGGAGCCGTCGCTGCGTCGATGATCGCCTACCTCGCTGCGCAGTTCATCGACGTGCAGCTCTTTCACTTCTGGAAACGACTCACACGCGGAAAACATCTCTGGCTGCGCAACAACGGTTCAACCGTCATCAGCCAACTCGTCGACACGATCAGTGTGATTCTGATTACGCATTATTACGCGCACGCGCTGCCGATTCATGCTGATGCCCCGCTCAAGTGGCAACTGCTCGCCTTCATCGGGACGGCGTACGTCTTCAAACTGTTGATGGCGTTTCTCGATACGGCGCCATTTTATCTTGGTGTTGGCTGGCTCAATCGTTGGCTTCGCCTGCCCCCGGCAACGCACATGCCGCATCCTCCCGCAGCCGCTGCAGTTCAAGCAGGCGTTGGGTGATCCAACACGATGAGCGTCGCTATGCAGCAGCCCGCTTGGAGTTGCGATCGATGTACTCCGCGCACAACTGCAACAGCTTGACGCGATCGATCGGCTTGGTCGCGTAGTCATCGCACCCAGCGTTGATGCATTTTTCCCGGTCGCCACGCATCGCGTGCGCGGTCAGCGCGATGATCGGGCCGGTCCAACTTTGATCGCGCAATTCTCTTGCTGCGGAATATCCATCCTGCACCGGCATTTGCATGTCCATGAGAATCAGGTCGAACGGGCGTCCAGCTTGGTCTGCCTGGTTTGTCATTTCGACTGCGATTTGGCCGTTTTCTGCGATCTCAACTTCCGCGCCCGCCTTTTTGAGATGGAACGCGATCAAGCGTTGATTGTCCGGACCGTCTTCAGCAAGGAGGATGGAGGCGCCGGACAGGTCGACGGTTTCAGCCTTGGCAGCTTTTTCTTTGGACTCTTCAGTGACCATCTTGGAAAGCTGGTCTGCTTCGATCATCGGGACGCCTTCGAGGTCACCGGTGGTGATGGTGATGGTGAAGATGCTTCCCTTTCCTTCTTCGGAGGTGACTTCGATTTCACCCCCCAGCGCGTGGGCGAGTCGGCGGGAGATCGTCAGACCGAGCCCTGTGCCGCCAAAGCGCCGTGTCACGGAGTTGTCCGCCTGGCCGAACGCTTCAAAGATGGATTCGAGTTGGTCGGCGCTCATTCCGATGCCGGTGTCGATCACTTCAAAGCGCACACGATTGGGCGGCAGGTAGGAGACCACGATGCGCACCGCGCCGTCGTTGGTGAACTTGATTGCGTTGCCGACGAGGTTGACGAGGATTTGCCGAAGCCGGGTCGGGTCGGTGTGGACGGTTTCAGGGATGGCCCCACGGAACTCGGCGTCCAGCGTGATGGACTTCTTGTTGGTGCGAGCCCTCATCAATGACTCGACCTCGCGAGCGATGCGCGCGGGCGAGCAAGCCAGGCTCTCGACGGTCAAACGTCCTGCTTCGATTTTGGAGAGATCGAGAATATCGTTGATGAGTGTGAGCAGGTGCTCGCCGTTGCGCTGGATGGTTTGTATGCACTCGTTGCGTTGTTCGGCGGTTTGCTTCGGGTTGAGCAGTAAATCGGTGTAGCCAATGATGGCGCTCATCGGGGTGCGAATCTCATGGCTCATGTTGGCGAGAAACTCACTTTTTGCTCTGCTGGAAGTCTCTGCGGCGATCCGAGCAGCTTCGAGCTCGGCATTGCGACGGCCTAGTCTTTCCACCAGCGCGTTGAATGCCTCTGTCATGCGGCCAATCTCATCGCGACGGCGGATGGGCATGCGCATGTCGAAGTCTTCCGCAGTCTTGGCAGCGGTCATCGCGGTGCACAACTGGTTGATCGGAAGGAGACGCCGACGAAGCATGAACATCCCGATGCCCAAGAGCGCCACCACGCCGAGCAAGACACCTGCTGCCAGTTTGCGAGAGGATTTCGCCAGAAGGTGTTCGTTGGTTGCGTCGGTGGCGATCTGAATCATCAGTCCGTTGCCCACCTCGACACGGCGCACATGGAAATACTCGCTTGGAGAGGTCGGCAACGGCAGACAGGTCATCTCCTGTTCGCAGAGCGTCGGGTTGTCAAAGAGAGAATCGAGCTCCGATGTATAAGAGATCGACTTGCCATGGTGTGACTCGATGGCCACTCCCGCCCCCGCGAGCGTTTGGAACTCGTCGGCGAAAGGCTTTGTTTGTCCGAAGACCACCATCCAGCCGATGC
>CAYMQF010000130.1:0-5525 GCA_964392425.1 uncultured Phycisphaeraceae bacterium | reverse complement strand
ATGGCGCAGGAGTGAATGAAGCGGTGAACCTGTTGAAAGAAGCCCAAACGCACAGCGACAGTGCGTTACTTGACGAGTGTCGCAATGGGGACAGCTCTGCCTTTGAAGAAATTGTTCATCGCTATAAACCAGCGCGTGCTCCTCAGACTCACCCTCCAATGGGCCGCGTGCTTGAACGCGCTTTGCGGCTTCTGGCAACAAACGGTTGTATTCTTCCGTCAGTGTCCTCAAACGGGCTTGTAGCGAAGAAGCTGTTATCTGGCTCATCAGATCACGAAGTACTTCTTCACAGAGGAGGTGTACATACTCGACAGGCTGCGCGCGAATATCCTGCAGCTTTGGGTCATGTATCAACATCCATTCAACAACTGCGCGTTCGTTGGATATGGGTGGGATTCTGGGTATCCGTTTTGAGAACAATCCCATCGGGCTAATTCTCCCTGATTCCACCGTGAGGAATTGGAATCCTATTTGTTCATCGGGCTTCGAGCATGTAGAAAACATTTTGGCTCATCGCTTTTCAATCTGCTAAATGGATTCCAACGGAGTTTGCCGCGCGGCATATACCAACTAGATCCATCAGGTTTGATAATCATCATGCACCCGCATCGGTTACACATATGCTGCTGCCAATCGTGATGCATCTTGACGAATTCGAATATGTGTTCCATTGTATGTACTTCCTTCACGCAGCTTCGACGGGTTCTTTCGCTGCGTCGGTTGACTGCTTCGCATTCGGTTTGCCTTCGATGGTGACGCCGAGGTGCGCGAGCGGGCCGTGCGGCTTGGTCTTTTCTTCATCGAGGCGCTTCTGCGCTTTGGGGTTCGCATAGCTGCTGAAAACAATCGCTTTGATCGTTCCCCACATGCCGCCAAACGAGCTGAACGTGTGATCGACGGCGGTGGGTTCGTAGCCGCAATGGACCATGCACTGTTGGCACGACGGGTTGCCGCTGGCGCGCCCGTAGTTGTCCCACTCGGTGTCGTCGATCAGTTCCTTGAACGTGTCGACGTACCCATCCTGGATCAGATAGCACGGCTTTTGCCAGCCAAAAATGCTGAACGTCGGATTGCCCCATGGAGTGCACTCGTACTCCCGCGTCCCCATCAGGTAGTCAAGAAACAACGGCGACTGGTTGAACTTCCAGCGCTTCTTCCGGTTGGAGAGCAGCATCTCGAAAAACTCGTTGGTGTTGCGGCGTTCGCGGAGGAATGTCTTTTGATCGGGCGCCTTGGGATAGGCGTAGCCGGGCGAGACCATCATGCCTTCGACGCCGAGGTCCATCATTTCGTCGAAGAAGTCGCGGAGGGAGTTGGGGTCGGCGCCGTCAAAGATCGTCGTGTTGGTCGTCACACGGAAACCCATCTCGACGGCTTTGCGGATGCCCTTGGCGGCGATCTCGTACGTTCCTTCACGACACACCGCGAAGTTGTGATGATCCTCCTGCCCGTCCATGTGCACGCTGAACGTCAGGTACTTGCTCGGCTTGAACAATCCCTCGTCGAGCTTCTTTTCCAGAAGCAGCGCGTTGGTGCAGAGGTAGATGTACTTCTTGCGTTTGACGAGTTCTTCGACGAGCTCCTTGATGTGGGGATAGAGCATCGGCTCGCCGCCGGGGATGGAGACCATCGGTGCTGGGCATTGGTCCACCGCGTCCATGCATTGTTCGAGGGAGAGGTCGCGCTTGAGGATGTGCGCGGGGTATTGGATCTTGCCGCAACCTGCACACGCGAGATTGCAGCGAAAGAGCGGCTCGAGCATGAGGACGAGGGGATAGCGCTTCTCGCCTTTGAGTTTGCGGGAGAGGACATAGGACGCGACGGTCCACATCTGGCTGACGGGCACGCCCACGGGCGCCTCCTGACACAATCAAAGCCGACGCCGGGCGCCGGAGGGGTGTTTGGTCGAAAATACAATCGCACCAAGCATAGCACCGGCAACGGCAATCTGGCGCGGTGGACGTTTCTCATACGCGATTCGATCCCCGTGGATTCGATCCCCCTACGGATTCGAATCCGTGGGCTTGCCATTCACACCCGACGCCCCCATAACGAGGATCTGGGCGAAATCGCCTCGCGACAGCGAACATCGTGGCGTCCCGGGCGTATAACAGGTGAGAAGTGAGACGGGCGTCAACGCGCGCGTCTCCGGTTGATCAGCCTCAGCAGGCGCCTCGACGGGAGTGAAACGCTCGATCCCATGACTGAGCCGACCAGAAAATCTGCCAACGGTCAGCCAGACTCGACCAACCCAGCTTCACACCTGAGGCTCGTCGATGATCGGACCGACGAGCAACTTCTCTCCCAGCACCGCCAAGGCGATCCCCAGGCGTTTCGCACGCTCATGGCTCGGCACAAACAGGACCTCCTCCGATTCCTCATCCGTTTTATGGGCGATCGACAAGCAGCGGAAGATGTCTTTCAGGAGGCGTTTTTTCAGGTCCATCTTTCAGCGCACACCTTTGACACTTCCCGCCGATTTAAACCGTGGCTTTTTACGATTGCAGCGAACAAAGGCAGGGACCACCATCGTAGAAATGCTAGGAAGCCGACGGTCGGCTTTTCCGCTCCGCTCGATGGAGATGGCGGGCGGACCTTTGTGGATCTCATGGAAATGGATGTCCCGGCGCCGAGCGACTCCATGCTCGAAAACGAGCGGGATCGGCTCGTCCAGCAAGTCGTCGACGCGCTGCCTGAGCATCATCGAGAAGTCCTGCTGCTGGCGTATTTTCAACGGCTGACGTACTCCCAGATCGCTGAGGCTCTCGAGGTTCCCATCGGGACGGTCAAATCCCGGCTGCACTCAGCAGTGGCGCTCTTCGCCAAGCATTGGAAAGCAGCCGCCGAAGTTCGAGGTGAAACGGATGCATCCTGACCCAACACACGGAGGCACGCGAGCAATATGACCAGGCCGACCCAACCAGCCAAGCTCTGCCCTGCTGATGCGGACGCGCTCGACGCGCTCGTCGAAGCGGGTTTCGATCCGCAGCTCGTCCCCCCCTTCCTCCAGCAGCGAGCAGCCCGGCTCGCAGCAATGTTCAACCTCCTCGAACCTGCTGGTTTTGACGATGCTTCCGCCCCCGCAGCATCATCCCTGCACTCTGAACCAACTCTCTCCGCGCTCGATGCTGCAGCTCTCGACGCAATGGTCGAAGCGAACTGGTTGGTCAAAAATACAAGTGCTGAGCACGCGGTCCGCGCGGGTCATCTTGCCACAGTGCTCAGCCTGCTCGACAGCGTTCCTCAATTAGAAAATGAAATCGACGGCGACGCCTTGATCGACGCGACCTGGCTCCGCATCGAACATGCAGAGCTGGCGCCGATGCGCGTTGCGTCTCGACGTGCTCTTCGCCTGCCGCGTGTTCGGCTGATGGACATCGCAACCGCTGCAGCGATTTTCCTGGTTGCTTCATCGATTCTTTGGCCGATGCTTACGGGCGTCCGCCGGGAACACTTCCGCATCGCCGATCAGGCTCGTCTGCAAAATGCCGGCCTCGGCTTCGGCTTGTACGCCAACGATCACCGCGATCGGCTGCCCGTCGCACCAACTTCATACGCCGGTCGAACGCCGGGTGTCACATGGTGGAATGTCGGACAGACGAATCAGTCCAACTCAGCACACCTGTTCGTCCTCATCAAGGATGGGTATGTCACGGTGTCGGACCTCGCTTCGCCGGCCAACCCCTTGGCGCCTGTCCGGATGGATGTCGCCAACCAAAATGATTGGCGCACACCCGAAGAAGTTTCCTACAGCTATCAACTGCCCGGGCAGTCCGGCCGTCGCTGGACCACGCCGAGTCGTCATGTTGTCCTCGCTGACCGTTCGCCGGTGATCGAGCAGGCCCGCCGAGGCGACGCCGTCAACCCGATGCTCAACTCCTTCATCCACCGTGGAGCTGGGCAGAACGTTCTCTTCAGCGACCGATCCGTCCGCTGGCTCACCTCCCCCGTCACCGATTGGGGCGACAATATCTGGCTCCCCCGCTCCCTCGAACGCAGGCTCGGCGCCACGCTGCTCGGCGTCGAACTCCCCGACAATGCGGATGACGCCTTCGTCGGCCCGTGATTCACACCTTGAATCTCACGAAAATTCGCTATTTCGCATCAGGACGCCGGCCCTGAACCCCGTGAAGGTCCGGGTGTTCGCCGAGAAAATGATCTCGAACCACCCTCAAAGCCCACGGATTCCCAACCCTAGGGGGTCGCCTCCGCTTGCCCGGGCAATCCGCATTTGCTACTCTGCTCGGCTCACCGTCGGCAATCCGGCGGCGGTGCGAACCCATTTTCGGAGCTGATCACGATGCCCAAAAACAAACCCCACAAAGGGCTGCTCAAGCGAATCAAGATTTCCAAGACCGGCAAGGTCAGCCACAAATCTTGCGGCACCGGGCACCTCAAGTCTGGAAAATCCGCCAAACGACTGCGCCAGTTGCGCAAGGACACCGTGATTGACAACGCCGAGATCCGCCGAGCTGGCAAGATGCTGGGTCGACGCCTGCGAGGTCGCACCAAGCCCCGCATCAACGCCAAGCCTGACGCTGCGTGCGACTCCGAGTCCTGATTGAAGTCCTGAACGATTATCCGCTGTGACGGGTTCAACCCTGTCACTGTTTTTTCTTTGAAGCCAAGTCACTGCCGCTTTCCGGGAACAAGTAGACGAGATTGATTCGTCGCCCCGTCCGGCGCAGAAGGAGATGATGCCATGCCACGCGTTCGCAAAGGCGCCGCCCGAAAGCGCGCCCACAAAAGAGTCCTCCGCGAAGCTCGCGGCTACTTCGGAACCAAAAGCCGACACTTCCAGCAGGCGAAAGTCGCGCTGACACGCGCTGGCCAGTTCTCCTACCGCGATCGCCGAAGACTCAAGCGAGACATGCGCCGACTGTGGATCACGCGAATCACCGCTGCGTGCCGAATGCGAGGAACGCGCTATTCGCTCTTCATCAACGGGCTCATGCGAGCGGGCGTGCTGCTCAATCGCAAGATGCTCAGCCAGATCGCCATCGACGATCCCAAAGCGTTTGACGCCCTCGTCGAAACCGCGATCAAGCATTCATCAGCGCTCCCGGCAAAAACTGCCAGCTGATTTCTGCGCCAATTGATTACTGACTGAATAACCCTTCTAGAAAGGCAATTTCATTAGGTGCGCGATGGCGCGGACAGCGCGATAGCCGTGCGCAGCTTTCAATGGCTCCAGCACTGTGGAATCCTTTGGTTCGCCCATCGCCGCCGCTGCCGCCCTGTAGCCGCTGCGCGTCGCCCCCTCCATCGTGGATGGCCAACCTGTCTGAACATAATCGCCCGCGAGGATCAACCCGCTGGGGCCTGTTGTGCTCGGCCGAAGCATCTCTGAGCCCGGCGTCGGGGCAAAGGTCGCGCGCTTTTCCTTGACACTCCGCCCGGAGATCAACGTGGCAGCCCGCGCGGTCGGCAAACATTCGCGCACATCTTCGACGACGCGCGAGATGATCTCTTCCTCGCTGAGCGACATCCATGAGTCGGCGCCGCTGATGACCGCATGAATCCGC
>CAYMQF010000129.1:0-5539 GCA_964392425.1 uncultured Phycisphaeraceae bacterium | reverse complement strand
TCGTTCCTCGACGGCCTTTACACCGACCTTGGCATGGACACCGCGCATCGTTTCCAAGCGGGAACCGCGGGAAATCAAACGGATCCTGTTGAGCTGGGCGGCCAAATTCTTGCCAACTTCTGGAATGGCGCTGGCTCTCCGCCCGCTGATGCTGCTTTATATAAGCAGTTTTCGTTGCTGGTCGAAAACATCGCCAACAATCTGTATCCCGACATTCCCGTGCCTGGCAACGGCCCCTTGCCGCAGTTCATCCACGACATGGACACGCGATCGTTCAAGGCGGACATCGAGATGCGCTTGGGCGCCCCGATGCCGGCGCTCTTGGCGGCTGGTGTGCAGGCGTATTGCTATTCGTCGTTCGGCGCGGGCTGCGAAGAAATCTCTGCAGTGGGTGGATGGAACTTCCTTGCTGCGGAAGAGTTTGGGCGATGGGTTCTGCCCGGCGGCAACTCGTTCATCGTTCGCGAACTGTGGAGGCGGTTGGCGGACCAGTCGGCTCTGCTTGGCAAGTGCATGCTGCGTGCTGAATCCAAAGTCTTCGACATCCGTCTGGCGACCGGTGGCGGCGCCTTGGTGACGTATGAAGACCCGGGCGGCGCGCATCATACGATTCATGCAAAGAAAGTCGTGGTTTCGTGCCCGAAGTACGTCGCCAAGTACATGCTTCCCGATCTGCCAACGGTCGACAACGCCAAGCTGGAGGCGTTCCACTCAATGCAATATCGCGCGTATGTCGTTGCGAATGTTCTGCTCAATACGCCGGTGGACCCAAGCGTGTATGACGTTTTCCTACTTGGAGACGGGAATTTTCCGACGAATGGCTTCGAAGCGGAGCAGAGTAACCGCGTGATAGATGTGCTCAACGGTGTGTACGCCCAGCAGAATCTACCCAGCACGGGAGTGATCACTTTGTTCTACCCGTTGCCTTGGGACAGCGCGCGTTTTTCGATCGTCAACAACTCCTCGTGGGCGGATTACACCACACGGCTGGCGCCTCAGATTCAGCAGACGCTCGCGGTGATGGGCCACACCCCGGATCAGGTAGACCGAGTTCGCCTGACCCGCTGGGGGCACGCGATGCCTCGCCATATGCCCAACTTCATCAACAGCGGGATGGTGGATCAGGTTCGCCGACCCGTCGCCGACACGATCTATTTTGTTGAGCAGGACAATTGGGCGTTGCCCGCCGTCGAGAACTGCCTGATCGACGCAAATATCTATACGCAGATCCTGCGAACGACTTTGTGAACGTCGCGGTGAGCTTCGCCCTCTCGATCGAAGTACGATGGGCGCGTGATGGACGGCTCCAAACGCAAATCAGATGATGAGTTCACGCGCATGGCGTGGCGGCTCAGCGGGATGGGCCTTGAGTTCATCTCAGGCGTCGTCGGGTTCGGCGTGGTCGGCTGGCTGGTCGATCGGTGGGCAGGGTCAACGCCGATCTGGACGATCACCGGTATCGTCTTGGGGGTGGTCGGCTCCAGCTACAACTTCATGAGGCAGGCGATCAAGGCAGGGCGACTGGCACAAAAAGAGTTCGACCGTTCCCATCCCCGCGCCAACGGTGGGGAAGCACACTCGGCAGACGGTGAGGCGCCAACGAAGCAAACCCCGATCGTAGGGCAGTCATGGGATGAGTTCGATGATTGGGATAAGGATGACGGGCGAGATGCCCGTCCCACTGGGGACGAAGATGAGTGAAGGCTCCAATGCTTCCAATATTGATGACCCCGCCCAACGGCTCATTCCCGGGCCGGTCGGCTTGGCGATCGTCGGGGCGGTTGCTGCTGGGGTGGTCGCCGGGTTGGCAGGATGGGTCGTCGGGGGTCGGCTGGCGATGGGTATGGGATGGGCTGCGTGGCCTGCTGTGGGGGGGGTGGTTGTGGCATCCCTGATCGCGCTGGGGGTGATCCGCGTGTGGAAGGCCCGCCCGATGCTCCAGTGGATGCATGCGCTGTTGATTTGCCAGGGAGTTCGGTTCGTCTCTGCGGTTGCACTGGCGGGGGTGTTGATATACTTTCTGCCCTCTCCGGCCCGGGGGGTCGGCGGTGTGACTTTTGCCGCAGGATATCTCGCGGTTGTGTTTGCAGAATCTTGGGTGTTTGCACGCCATTTTCGACGAGTTTTACAGGTTCCGGTCATCTCTTCAGATGGTGAAGATGATCGCGGCCAAGTTGGTGATTCGTGACGATTGATTTGAGGCATGATCTGAGGCTTTGATGTTCATTCTCGCTGCTGACAATCCGCTTGAGCACGTTGTTGATGTGATGCTCGTTCCCCTCGAAGGAGGGACCGGCCCGCTCACGACACTACTCAGCATGCACATGCTCACGATGCTTTTCGTCTGCATTTTGTTGGTCATCACGATGATGAGCGTCGCGAAGTCGATGAGGGTTGGCCAGTCCGCCGACGGAGCCGGCCGATACATCACCAAGGGCCGATTCGCCCAGGCGATCGAAGCCGTCTGCGTCTACCTGCGAAACGAGATTGTCCGTCCCCAGCTTGGCGACGCGACCGACAAATTCATCGGCTACCTCTGGACGCTCTTTTTCTTCATCCTCTTCAGCAATCTGTTGGGGTTGATCCCGATTCTTGATGTTCAGCATCTGCTGGGCATTCACTGGACGCCGATCGGTGGCGCCATCACGAGCAACATCGCGGTCACCAGTGCGCTGGCGCTGATTGCGTTTGCCATCTTCCAATACAACGGAATCCGTCGCCTCGGGATCGCGACGTACCTCAAGCACTACACCGCGGGGGCGCCGGTCTTTCTGTGGCCGTTGATGATCCCCGTCGAGATACTCGGCACATTCATCAAGCCGTTCGCGCTGGCCGTGCGACTCTTCGCCAACATGGTCGCGGGGCATACGCTTATTGCGACCTTGATGATGTTCACGAAGATGGGCCTGGATGGCGTTGGTCTTCTTGGAGGCGGGGCGATCTCCATCGCGTCGTTCACAGCCGCGTTGCCGTTGATGTTCCTTGAGATCCTCGTGGCCTTCATTCAGGCATTCATCTTTATGTTGCTGACTGCGGTGTTCATCGCGCAGTTGATGCCTCACGAACACGAGCATGATGATGAACACGAGCCAACAGGGGCTGCAGGAGAGTTGGAGCCGGTCGCAGCGACTGGATAACGAAATAGCTTTTCTCGAATCGGGAGCGTTCCCATTCGGGTGACCACGGAATCAAGATTTACACCCCGCGTCGCAGTGCTGCGGCGCTCAGAAGAACTCGGAGCTTGAAGACAATGAAGATCAATCGAACGTTGACCATGTTTCTCGTCGTCGCATTGGTGCTGACGATGACCGACGCTGCACTCGCACAAGAAGGCGCGGATATTGCGACAGGCGCAATCGACCTGACCCCGATCGGCAAGGGCCTTGGCGCGGGTCTCGCTGGGCTCGCAGTGGTCGGCGGCGGCCCCGGCGTGGGACGCATCGGCGGCTCCGCGTGCGAAGCCATCGCACGTCAGCCCGAAGCAGCGGGAACCATCTTCACCAACATGATCATCACGGCCGGCATGGTCGAGGGCGCCACGCTCTTCGCCGTGCTCATCGGTCTGCTGTCACTGTTCATGATCTAAACCGGTCGCGACGCAGCGGAGGTTCGACGGCGTGGGTCGTTGCTCCTCGCTGCGCGCCTCCATGGGGATGGAATCGAGATGAATCGAGTTCACATAGTTGGGTCCATGCTGGCGGGAAGCGTTGCTGCCATTGCGCAGGCTTCTGAAGAAATGGGGCACAGTGTTGAGGAGGCGCCGAACCCGGCGAACTTCCAGGTGGCGCCGTTCATCACCGCGATAGTGCTCTTTATCACGGTGGTCCTCATTCTCAATAAGGTTGCCTGGCCGCCCATTCTCAAGGCGCTCCAGGACCGTGAGGACAAAATCCGTGGCGACATCGAGCACGCGCAAGGCGCCCGCTCCCAAGCGGAACGCGCCCTGCAGGAATATCAAAAAGCGCTGGCCGAAGCTCGGAACGAAGCAGCCAAGATGCTCGATGACGCAAAGGTCGAGCAGCAACGGCTTGCCGCCCAGCTTCGCGCTAAGACCGATGTGGAGATCACCGCCATGCGCGATTCTGCGACGCGGGATATCGAAGCCGCCAAGCGAGCAGCGATCGCCGACATCTACTCGAACATGGCTGACACCGCGACGAGCATCGCATCGAAGATTCTCCAGCGTGAGCTCAACCCCGCGGACCAGGCGCAGCTCGTCGAGGCGTCGCTCGGTCAGCTTGACGCGGTTCGGTCCAACTAACCACGAGCGACAGAGGGAGCGTTCCCAGCTATGGCTGTTCACGAATCACAGATCGATGCGGTCAGCCGGGTCTACGCCCAGAGTTTGTTTGACCTTGCACACGAGTCGGGCAGCCAGGCAAAGATCGAAGAAGTCGCAGACGAGCTCGAATCCATTCTCGAACTGACGCGCAGCGACCGCACGTTCGGCGAGTTTCTCAGTTCTCAGATTCTCCCCACCGAGACCAGGCGCCAATCGCTCACTGCGATCTTTTCCGGGCGAGTGTGCGAACTGACGTTCAACTTTCTGTTGATCCTCAACGAGAAGAACAGGCTCAATCGGCTCAGCGACATCGCAGCAGCCTACGACCATCTGTTGCAAGAACAGTTTGGGCGAGTCGAGGTCGATGTCTACACCGCAAACCCGATCGACCCCGCGCAGCTTGACTCCATCAAAGATCGGCTGCGCACAGCGCTCAATCGCGAGCCGGTGCTGCACGCGTACACCGAGCCAACCATGCTGGGCGGGCTCAAGCTGCAGATTGGCGATCAGCTCATTGATGCGAGCGTTGTGACGCGCTTGCGCCGACTGCACGAAAGACTCGAAGCGGAAGGCTCCTCGCAGGTTCGCTCTGCGGTGGATCGTTTCCTCCACGAAAACTAATTGGCACAAACGAGCAGGCGTCGGGCTTATGTTCGGTGCTGTGGTTTGTCTATTTGTTTGTCAATGGTGAGGGATGTTGTGCCGTTGCCGGTCGGCGCGATCGGACCCGTGATGCGCGCGATCGTTTCAAGCAAGGCGCCCCACTGTGCATAGCGGTACGGAAGATCGTATTGCCTGTGAATCGAGCGAATCTGCGCGACCGCTTGCTCAGCGGTTTCTTCCATCGCGCCTGACCACGATGGATCACAGAAGAAGACTCGGCAGCCAGCCGGCCTGATCGCGTGAACGCTGCACACCTTGCCAATCTGGAATGCGCACACACCTGATTCGGTCGCTTGCCGCACCGCTTCAAGTGTGAAGCCGGGCTGGGCGTCGAGCGTGTGGAGTTGGCTGATGGTTGCTGCTGCTTCAAGGCCGGTGGTGTACAGACGATGGTCAAACTCGATGAACCGACAGCACCGTCCCGACTGCTTGCAGGTCGGCGAATGCTTTGAGATGGCTCGCCCGATCATCTCATGGACCGCGCGAATCTCATCCATGATCGCAGCGTCAGCGACCGCGGTGAGCCATTGCGATACATCGTCTTGTTGGTTGGTGTCATCGGTCATGGTCATCTGTGGTAAGTGCGTCTGGATC
>CAYMQF010000128.1:0-5557 GCA_964392425.1 uncultured Phycisphaeraceae bacterium | reverse complement strand
GTCCATGTGGTACGGCATGACCACGGGCGCCGCGGTCGAAACGCGCAGCCCCGCAGGATCGACACCCGCACTGATCAAAGAGTCCAACTCAACAACGAGCGCAGCGGGATCGACGACAACTCCATTGCCGATGACCGCAAGCTTGCCCGTATGGAGCACACCCGAGGGAACCAGGTGCAGCCCAAAGCGGGCGCCGTTGGCGACGACCGTGTGCCCAGCGTTAGCTCCGCCGTTGAAGCGGACGACGGCGTCATGCCCCGACGCGAGCAGGTCGACGATCTTGCCTTTGCCTTCATCGCCCCACTGCAGGCCCACCACGGCGGCGCTGCGCTCGATCGACTTGCCCATGGCTGTGTGTATCGTCCGAGAATCTGTCATCCGCGCTGGCTCCAAGAAGCGAAAAAAGTGAAATCGAAAGGATGGTGATGCTGGTGGCAGTGTCCCCTTCTACCCACCGATCGGTCAACCTGTCTTATCGAGCTTGGGTGTTGAGCCGATAGCTCTGAGGACGAACACCCTTGAGAGCTAGAAGAGTGAAAACGCAATCAATCCGCATCATGTGCCCGAGTCTGACCTGCCGCAGCGTGCTTTCTGTTCCCACCGAAGCCCGAGGCCGGACCGTGCGATGTCGAAACTGTGGCTCCACGATCCGTATCCCGGACAAACCATCGGCACCGACTCCGCAGCCCGCCTCCCAACCTGACCCGGGGTGAACCGAGCGCCAAGCTGACCCTGCTCAAGTCTCCTCAGCGTCGTCGTCCAGGTAAAAATCAATATCAAAGACACTGCTGTCGTCCGCCTCGACTTGCGCGATGAGATCGGTGAGATCAACTGCGCTGTCATCACTGTTTGGCGAATCCGAAGCCGTCGCCGACGTTTCCTTCGCAGGCAGATTGGTCGACAGGGTGGGCGCTTCCATCAAAGGCGGCTCGATGTGCTCCGGCTCCCCGTCAATCTGAAGCGTAAACACAATCGGCCCGACCGCGATCCGATCGCCCGCCTCCAGTTGGACCTCGCCTTCGACGGGCTCTTCGTTGTGGAAGGTGCCATTGCGGGAGCCAAGATCACGGATGAAAACGGCGTCTCCCTTGACGAGGAGCTCGCAATGTTCCCGGGAAACACTCGACATCGGCATGTACAGATCGCAAGTCTTCTGTCGGCCGAACAGGCATCGGCCACCTTTGACAGGGAAGCTGCGAGGCTCGCCGTCGCTTTTGAATCGCACGAGATTGACGTCCACGAATAGAGGTTCCTTTACGGGTCAAGGGCAGCCAGCCCCCGAGGGAGCATGCGTATGCGAGTATTGTACCAGCCTGTGGACACTTCGCCTCACTTTGATCGGATCCCTCTTGAACAGGCGCCCAGCAGTCTCGGCGCCGGTGTGGCCCACTGCACGCCCCATGAACTGGCCCGGTCGCTCTATATCCATGTCCCCTTCTGCTTTCACAAATGCCACTACTGCGATTTTTACAGCTTTGTTGACTCTCAAGATCGGCAGGCGCCCTTTGTCGATGCCCTCGTCCGAGAACTTGGCTCGCTCGCCAAACACGCTGACACAACGGCGGGGCTCAGCACGATCTTCGTCGGCGGCGGCACGCCCAGCCTGCTCTTACCTGCCCTCTGGCGAAAACTGCTTGCTGAGATCAATGACCTCTTCAATCTCGAGCCGATCACCAGCGGCTCTGGCGAGTTCACCGTCGAGTGCAACCCCGAAACAGTGACATCTGAACTCATGGATGTCCTGGCAGCGGGAGGCGTCAACCGTGTCAGTGTCGGCGCCCAATCGTTCAACACCGACCATCTGAAAACACTTGAGCGCTGGCATGAGCCGACCAGTGTCCAGCGGGCGCTGCGCTATGCTGCACAAGCAGGGATACGCCGGCGGAGCCTTGACCTCATCTATGCCATCCCGGGGCAAACGCTCGATGACGTGCGCAACGATCTGGAAATCGCCCTCGCGATGGCGCCGGGTGTTGAACACATCAGCGCGTACTGCCTGACGTACGAACCCAACACGCCGATGAAGGTGCGCGTCGAGCGAGGCGATGTCACGCCGATCAGCGATGATCTTTCGGGAGACATGCAAACACTCGTCTATGAAATGCTGCGCGACGCTGGCTTCGAGCGATACGAGATCAGCAACTTTGCGAGAATCGGCACGGGCGCTGCAACAATCGCGCAGGTAGGCGAGTCACCCTCCCCGCTTTCCCATCAAAGTCAGACTTCTCCCGCTCACTCTTGCCGATCCCAGCATAATCTCGTCTATTGGCACACCGGCTCATGGCTCGCCGCTGGCCCCGCCGCCTCTGGGCACCTGCTCGCCACCGACCCTGCGACCGGTCTCCCCGCTGGACGCCGATGGAAGAACATCCCCCACCTGACTCACTGGATGGCCGGCCTCAACGAGACGGGTTTCAGCCCGATCATCGACTACGAGCCAGCTGACGCCAGGCGAACACTCGTCGAACGAATCATGATGGGCATCCGTGTCAGCGAAGGGCTCAACACCGAAAAGCTTCTCTCCCACGCCCGAGCATTGCGCGCCGACACCCAACTCGCTGACGCAGCAGCAATGCAAATCAAGTTAGGCTTCCTTGGATCAGTTGACGACCATTGGCGGTTGACCGAGCGTGGCTTTCTCTTCGCTGACGCCGTCGCTGCCGAAATGATGAGCGCTGTTCAGGCGTGATGGCCGCGTTTTATCTTCCGCCGCCCTTGATGCGCCCGGTGAGCGTCGCCGCTTTGACTTCGACCCCCTTGAGGATGCTGTTGAGCGCATCTCGGTTGGGCGCGTACTCCATTGCCGTGGCAAGTGTCACCCAATCTTTTTCCACGAGATCAGCAAGGCTGTATGTAAAACTACGCATGCCTTCTGAAGTTGAACTGTTGATAACGGCGGGCAAGTCGATGTCGGCGCCTTCCCGAATGATTTCCTTGACGACTGAGTTGGCCAGCAGGACTTCAGTAGCAGGCACAACCCCGGCGCCATCCGTCGCATCTTTGTTGGCGGGAAGCAGCCTTTGAGCGCACACCGCCTGAAGCGTGTTGGCCAGGGCAGATCGGATAAACTCACGCTCATCTTGTGGGAAAAACTCGATGATTCGGCTGAACGTCTGCATGGTGTCCGCTGTGTGCAGCGATGCAAAAACAAGATGCCCCGTCTCCGCTGCCTGAATCGCCGCAAGCACCGTGTCGTAGTCGCGCAGCTCGCCGATGAAGATCACATCAGGGTCCTGCCGGACGACAAACTTCAGCGCATTTTGATAGTTGGGCACATCCAGACCAATCTCGCGCTGGCTGATGATCGCCTTCTTCGGCGTGAAGTTGTATTCGACCGGGTCTTCGATGGTGATGATGTTCACGCCCCGCTCTTCGTTGATGCGTTCGATCATGCACGCGAGCGTGGTGGACTTGCCCGACCCGGTGACGCCGACCACCAGCACCAACCCTTCGTGCGCATCGAGGGATATTTTCTCATAGATGGCTGGCAGTTTGAGCGATGCAAAGTTCGGAATATCAGGCTTGATCCGCCGAATCGCCCCGTGCATGGCGCCGCCCGCTCGGTACACATTGCACCGAAACCGGTCGGCTGAGCCCACGATCGCCTCCGGGTCTTCTACATCCGTGTCGCTCTGGTCCGCCCCGTTGCCATTGTCTTCGTCGAGCGTAAGATTTTTTGATTTGGCAATGATGGATTTCGTGTCGAGGAAGGTTGAAAAATCAACATCGCCATGTTCGTCAAACTTCGGACGAAGCTTTTCGGGCATGATCTCAAAGAGCAGCCGTTCGGTGTCGCCGGGCGTCAGGGAAGGCAACCCCAACGGCTTGAGCCTGCCATTGATCCGAAAGGTGGGCGGCAACCCAACTTTGATGTGCAAATCCGACGCGTCGTACTGCCCCATGTTGAACAGCAACTGCTTGATGGAGATGTAATGCGCCATGGCTGGCCCCCTGCCGGTGTGCGGGCTTCCTCCCTCGGCAAACCCGTGTCAGAATCACCTCGAACACTGAGCGTATCACGCTTTGGCTCTGCGGTCACAAATAATCGGTCCCGAGCCTCTGCTTTCCAATCAGGCGCTTCCCGCTAGGATCTGCTCGCTATGCCACGAAATACACTCACGGTCGCTCTCATCAGCGAAGTTTTTCCTGCTCAATCCGACGAAGACAGGCTGTGCGCCCGTCTGAGCGAAGCCAAAGCCGCTGGCGCCGACCTTGCGGTCCTGCCCGAGCTGCCGCTGAATCCATGGTCGCCCGCAACGAAAAACGCGCGCGATGAAGATGCTGAGCCGCCCCATGGGCCTCGCCATGAGATTCAGTCTCGATGCGCCAAGAAAGTCGGCATCGCGCTGGTGGGCGGCGCCGTCGTCCGCAACCCCGACACCGGAGTCCGGCGCAACACCGCTCTGATCCTCGACGCGCAAGGTGAACTGGTCGGCACCTATTGCAAACTGCATCTGCCCGAGGAGCCAGGCTTCTGGGAGACGAGCCATTACGAGCCAGGCGTGGAGTCGCCGACGCCGTTTGATCATCTCGATTTTCCATTTGGTGTGCAGTTGTGCAGCGACATCAACCGCCCGCAAGGGTGTCAACTGCTCGGTGCGGGCGGCGCGCTCGCGGTTGTGGCTCCACGCGCGACGGAGCTTGCAACGTGTCACCGCTGGCGCCCGGTCTATATCGCCAACGCTCTGACCAGCGCGATGTATGTCCTCAGTGTCAACAGGCCAGCCCCGGAACAGGACGTGCTCATCGGCGGGCCTTCCATCGCGGTGGCGCCGACGGGCGAAGTGATCCTCGAATCCACCGATCCCGTCGCCGTCGTCACGCTCAAACGCGAAGTCGTCGAAAAGGCGCGCATCGACTATCCCGGCTATCTCCCCGTGCGCAGCGACCTGTACGCGCAAGCATGGGCATCACTCGCCAAGAAATAACTCAAGCGAAGTAGCCCAAGCGGAATCGGCGCCAGTGATTACGGAATCCAGTTCGACAACGCGTTGGCAAGATCGTTGGTCGGGCCAACCACAGGCGAGGCTGCGACATTGTTGATGTCATCAATCTCAAGATGATTGCGGATCACCACCGCGAAGGGATCGTTGATCAGAATCCCGCTGCCTCCATTGACGGAGACGTAGTTGCCTTCGCAATGCGTGCCATCCGCGTTGAGCACGATCCCATTGCCGACGTTGCCCGACACATGATTGTTGTTGGCGTTGGTGTCATCACCAATGACGATGCCATCGCCGGTGTTGGTGCTCGCGACGGAGCCAACGATTGACGAGCCGGGCGCGAGGACGAACCCTGCCCCCGAGTTATCGTTCGCCACACAGTCGGAGATTCGGCTGCTCTGCCCCACGACAAATCCCTCAGCAACCCCTATCCCCTCCGCTGAAAACAAACCGGCGATGGGATCAACAACGGCGCTGCCCTTGCGTTTTCCCTTGAGTGGCGTCGGCTGTTTGAAAAAATCGATGATCGCGCCGCTTCGGATGTCGATGACCATGGATTGAACCGGGACAGCGGACGCGACGTTGTTGGAGCCGTTGCAGCCTCGCATCACAGC
>CAYMQF010000127.1:3243-5566 GCA_964392425.1 uncultured Phycisphaeraceae bacterium | reverse complement strand
TGAGCGACGATGGGAATCGGTTCGCTCTTGGCAGCGGTCATGTTTGGATCGGGCCGATGGGCGGCGTCGGGGGAGTTTGCGATGGTCGTCGCAGCGCGACATCGAACGGCCTGCGGTTGAGGAGTTCATGCCCGCACCAGATGGTCGCCCAATGCCTGCCAGCCTTCTTGAATGTCGATTTTTGGAGCTGAACGCCGTGATCGAGGATGGTCAGCGGGCTGGGGATATTGTGCTGACCTTCGATGGTGACGATCGCTTCGCCATCGTCCTGCTCGATCTGCAGGCGGATGCCCACTTGGCCTCGCCCATTAGTGAGCGAAAAGAAGACGCTGATCGTTTCCTGATGTGGGAAACTTTCAGCGACAAGGCGATTGAAGACGCCAATGAGAGCGAGCTTACCGGTGGCGCGATCCTGGTAGATCTGTTCGCAGACCAGAACGCTGGTGCAGATCGGAGTTTCGACGCCCTGTTCAGGGGTCATAGATCGGCGCCTGTCTTCAGGAAGTGGAAGATCAAAAGAACACCAACGGGGATGTCGGCCTCGGTGCGATCAACGCTTGGAGAACTGGAATCGCCTGCGGGCGCCGCGCTGGCCGTACTTCTTTCGCTCGACTTTTCGAGGGTCGCGTGAGAGAAAGCCTTTGTCGCGGAGGACCGGTTCGAGTGTCTCGTCGTACTTTTTGAGCGCTCTCGCCACGCCGAGCACGATGGCTCCAGCTTGTCCCATGTAGCCGCCGCCGGTGACACGGACAAACACATCGACCGAGCCGAACGTGTTGGTTTCTTTGAGGGGAGCGACGACGTCGGTGCGGTCACGATCCTCGGAGAAATACTCTTCGATGGTTTTGAACGCCTTCTCGCCATTCTTTTTGGAGGCGCGGGCGACTTGAATCTTGAACTTCCCTGTGCCAGCTCGCATGCGAACTCTCGCGACCGCCGCTTTGCGTCGTCCGGTGCCCCAGTGCCAGGGGAATTTATCGGAGAGCTCCCTCTTGGGCTTGGCTTGCTGTTCCTTCACCACCGCACTTGGAGCTTCCGGCGTCGCGGCGACGGGCTGGACAGCTGCGTCCGGCGCGGGGGCTGCAGAAGCGGGAACGGCGTTGGTGTCAGGGGTGTTCGAGGTTTCGTCGGCCATCGGCTCAGGCTCCGGATCGGACAGGAAAGTTGGTTCGCAACGGTTCAGTATCAGTCAGTCAATCGGAAAATCACATCCAAACAGGATCAGACGGGCATCGGCTTGGGCTGCTGGGCTTGATGTGGATGCTCCGTTCCCTTGTAAATCTTCAGCTTGCGGAGCATCTGCCGACCCAGACGATTCTTGGGAAGCATTCGGCGGATGGCGTCTTCAAGCACGATCTCGGGTCGGCGTTCGAGCAGACTTTCGTAGGACTCGACTCGCTGGCCGCCGGGATAGCCGGTGAAGTGTTTGCGGAACTTCTGCTGAGCCTTCTTGCCGGTCAGCACGATCTTCTCCGCGTTGGTGATGACGACGTAGTCGCCCGTGTCAACGTGAGGCGTGTACTCCGGACGATGCTTGCCCATCAACACGGTGGCGACCTGTGTAGCGAGTCGGCCCAATCGTTGGCCTTCCGCGTCCACGTGTCGCCAGCCTTGATCGAGTTCGCCCTTCTTGGCAAAGTATGTCTGACGCATGGCTGTCTATCCTCTTATCAATCAGGCTTCTCAACCCGGCGAACGGTGGTTCGCATGCACACACAAATCCATCCCGCCTGTTGCCCGATGTGAATCAGTCAACCGCGGTCCATCAAGCCTTCTTCAAACGACGTGCGTTTGCAGCGGCCCGTGGCCTGCCCGGTTCAATACTCAGCCCGGTGCAGGCACAACAATCACTTTTGATGTCCAGACCAGCGGGGATCCGCCAGCCGAACAGGACCAAACAGAGTAGCCCAGCGACGATGCCTGTCAAGCAAGGCCCGCTCGGCCCAGCGTGGGCAGCCCGTTCTCAGCGATCTCGGTGGACGAAACCCCCGTGGAGCCGATGATAGCCGACATGGACGACTTTCCTGAACAAATCTCTCCTGACGCAACCCCCTTTGAGCCAGGCTCCCCGGACAGTTCGTCCGAGGACGGGCGCCGTGATCCCGGTTCGCCCGGTTGGGCCAGGCTGTCATGGATCGCGATCCTCAGCGTGATCAGCTTGATCCTGTACCTCAACAACTTTGCGCCGCCGCTTGCCCCGGACGCCGCGGCGAATGCTGAGCCGACTCCCACCGCGGGCGTGATGAAGTTGTTCGCGCGGTACGCCGTGGGCGCCGCCGACTTGGCTGCGAAGACATCGAGCGATCCAGAACAGATTGAACGG
>CAYMQF010000127.1:0-3143 GCA_964392425.1 uncultured Phycisphaeraceae bacterium | reverse complement strand
GGGCGCCGCCGACTTGGCTGCGAAGACATCGAGCGATCCAGAACAGATTGAACGGGTCACCGATCCATTGTTCAAACAGATCAGCGATATCGCAGTGACGCGCGACGACCATCTCCGCGTGGCGCTCATCGCTGCGGATTTTGGCTTGACCGCAAAGGCGATGGACCAACTTGAACAGGCGCTTGAGGAGCCGGACCAAGTTCAAGATGGAGAGGAGTCAGCTGAGAGCACTTCTGATATCCCTGAATACGTCGTGCAGGACGCAGCGATCATCCGCGCGGTGGTCGAGTCAGGAGCCAGCTCCATTTCCCCTGACGATCGCGCGACACTGATCGATCATCACGGCTGGTTTGCCGAGCTCGCTCTGACACATGGGTTGGATTCGTCAGACCCCGCTCGGCTCGCAGCGATTCACCCCGCGGTTCGCATGGTGTACGCGATCATCGCATTTGCATCGCTCGCGGGAACAGCATTGCTGACGGGGATGGTGTTGTTGGTGATTCTGCTCATCAAGTTGTCGCGCCGGAGGCTGACACTGCGCTACGCGCGGCCGACACCGGGCGGGAGCGTCTTTCTTGAAACGTTCGCGCTGTTCATGGTTGGATTCATCGCAATTCAAGTGGTCGCGGAAGTGATCTACACGCTGGCCGGTGTCGATGCGACGGAGTGGTTGATCTGGCTGCTCCCATTGGTTCTGCTGTGGCCGATGGTGCGAGGGGCCGGCCGCGCTCAGGCAAAGTTCGCTCTCGGTTGGCATCGCGGCGAAGGGTTTCTCAAAGAGATGGGGGCCGGCGTGGTCGGCTATCTGGCCGGTCTGCCCATCGTGGGAATCGGGCTGCTGTTGACGATCCTTCTCAGTGCGCTCGTGTCGCTGTTCACCGGCGGGCAGGGGGGGGCGCCGTCGCATCCGATCGTTCAGCAGGCGGACGTATCAAGCATTTGGCAGGCATTGCCGTTGTATTTGCTGGCGTGCGTGTGGGCGCCGATCACGGAGGAATCAGTCTTCCGGGGCGCGCTCTTCCACCATCTGCGAGGCAGGATGGGAGGCGTCATGTCAGGGCTTTTGGTGGGATTCATCTTTGGGATTATTCATCCGCAGGGGTTCCTGCTTGTGCCGCCGCTGATGGCGCTGGGGTTTGTCTTTTCGATGATCCGCGAATGGCGAGGCTCGATCATCGCCTCGATGACCGCGCACGCATTGCACAACGGCACGCTCGTCACGCTGCTCATTATCGCAATGAGTGCATGATCGAATCGAAATATTTCTGTTTTTGTTGTTGCAGGAGCAGTGTTAGAGCGTTCGTTCGCCAAGCCAGCGCCGGGGTTTGCGTTGATAGTGCAGGCCGAACCGCTCCATCGTGACCTCTTTGATGTGCGCAGCCGCCTCGGTCGGTGAATCCGTCAAAAACACATGATCAATGTCTTTTTCGTCGATGGTTTTCTCGGGGACCATGCGATCCCTGATGAAATCAAAGAGAGGCGCCCAATAGTCGGTCCCCATCACGACGAGCGGGAAGTTTCGGATTTTCGCAGTCTGGATGAGCGTTGCGGTTTCAAAGATTTCGTCCATCGTTCCAAAGCCGCCCGGCAACACGACGAAGGCGTACGAATATTTCACCAGCATCACCTTGCGCACGAAGAAGTACCGGAACGACACGACCTGGTCGAGGTAGGGGTTGGGGTCTTGCTCGTGGGGGAGTTCGATGTTGCAGCCGACGCTCTTGCCGCAGACATCTTTGGCGCCTCGGTTGGCGGCTTCCATGACTCCCGGGCCGCCCCCGGTCATCACGGTGAGCCCGATCTTGGCAAGCTCGGCGCCGACCTCCCGCGCCATCTTGTAATAGGGATGCTGCTCGCGGAAGCGCGCAGAGCCGAAGACCGTCACGCACGGGCCGACAAAGTGCAGCTTGCGAAACCCTCGCACAAACTCGCGGAAAATGCGTATGGAACGAAATAGCTCGGATCGGCGACTGTCCGCCCCTTCCAGAAATCGGAAGATGTCCTCGTGGCAGGGACTGCAAAGATGCTCAAGCGCATCGCTCGTCTCCTGCTCCATCGAAATGTGCGAATCGTTTTTGTGAAGGTTCATAGGCGTCTGGTGGTCTATTGTTCTGTAGGCTTGATTATTGCGGCGAGTTTGTCCAGCGCGACATCTTCTTGTTGCTCTTGTGTGTCGAGGTTTTTCAGCGTGGCGCTTTGGGCGCTGTCGTCAAGGATGACAGCAAAGCGCGCGTGACATGATGCAGCTTCTTTGAGGAGTTTGCCGATGTTGCGCGTGGTTCGGCTGGTGTGCCTTGCGTGCAATCCCGATCGGCGGAGATGCGCGACGAGGGGAAGAAGTGCTGTTTCAGATTCTTCTGTGCCTGTGGAGATCACGAAAGCGTCGGGGCGGGCGCCGAGCGTTTGAGCAAGCTCCGCGCCCGATGGCATAAGCCCTTTGTCCTGCAAAACAAGGGAGAGGACGACATCGCCCATGGCAAAGCCGCACGCGGGTGTGGGTGGACCGCCGAAGAGTTCGACGAGTTTGTCGTAGCGGCCGCCGCCTGCGATGGCGCGTTCCTTGCCGCCGACTTCGTGGACTTCGAAGACCATGCCGGTGTAGTACGCGAGGCCACGCACGATTGAGGCGTCAATCTCGCACCATTGGGCACATCCCACAGCGTCGATCGCTTCGTTGAAACCAGAACCAGAAAGGTCACCACCGATCGCCACGGCAAAATCATCACCTTGAACGGTCGTCCGGAGTTTTTCTCCTGATAGTCCCTCTTTGGCCGCAGCTACATCAAAGTCATCTGTTGTGAGTTTGTCGAGCTGATCTAATAAAGCGAAGGCCACATCCATTTTGTCGCTTGGTACTTCTGCGACGTTGAGTAACATGAGGGATATGGCTTTACGGTTGCTCACACGGATGCGAACGTCATTGTGTGTCAACCCCACGCTACGCAACATTTCGACGCAGGAGGCGATCAAGTCCGCATCCGCTGCGGCTGAATCATCACCAACAATATCCACATTCCACTGGAGGAACTCACGGAGGCGGCCTCTCTGCGGACGTTCCGCACGGAAATACGGCCCGACGCTGAACCACTTGATCGGCTTGGGCAGGCTGTTGGCCCGTGCAGCGACCATCCGCGCCAGCGTCG
>CAYMQF010000126.1:0-5716 GCA_964392425.1 uncultured Phycisphaeraceae bacterium | reverse complement strand
CGGAAGATTGACGCCGAGTGATTTCTTCTTTGATTGATTTTCTGTGACTTTCGGCTTCGATGGCGGAGCAGGTGTTGGCGATTGCTGCTCGGGGGCAGGCTGGGTTGCTTCGGAGATCGGCAGAGAGTCAAAGGTGATGGGAGGCGTCTTCTGTCGCGTGGGCAAGAGCCAATAGGTGACGATCCACACCACCGCAAGCGCAGCGGCTGCAACGACGAGTTTGCCCGGGCCGTTCCTCATACTTCAACTTTACCGACGAACACCAATCACCCCACCCGATCATGCGGTCGCTAGAGCGTCACGTTGGGAGATCGCCCGGTGATCTCTTTCGCTGTGATGCGGGTTGGTGGGAATCTTTTTCGTGTAGACGAGCGGCGCCGCGACTGCGACGGAGGAGTAGGTTCCAACGATCACGCCGCAGATGAGGGCGTAGGTGAAGTCACGGATGCCCGGCCCGCCGACGAGGTACATAATGAGCACGGCGGTGAGCGTCGTGCCTGATGTAATCAAAGTTCGGCTGATCGTCTGGTTGATCGACTTGTTGATGACGTCGGCGCTTGCGTAGGCGAGCTTGCCTCGGTTTTCTCGGATGCGGTCAAGAATGACGATCGTGTCATTGAGCGAATACCCAATGATCGTCAGCAGCGCAGCGACCAATCCGAGGTTGATCTTGAACGGCTCGATCAACAGCGCCCCTGCAAGGCTCGGCGAAGAGTTGTAAATAATCTCAGCAACTGCGATCAGGCCGACCGTGGTGAGCACATCGTGGAGAAGGGCGACCACTGCTGCAAGCGAGTATCGCAGCGAGCCGAATCGCACCCAGATATAGACCATGATGCCGAGGAAGCTGAGGATGACGGCGACGGTTGCCTTGGCTTTGAATGTTTGCGCAATGGCAGCGCTGAAGCTTTTGACGCCTGCAAGAGTGGTGGTCTCGGTCAGTGCTGCGCGGGTGAGTTTCCATTCCTCCTGCGCGACTTCCGTCCTCCATCGGCCGGCGTCGTCAAAGACGCTCACCTGAGGGTCGAGCGCCACAATCACCGCGGATTGAACAGCGTCATCGTTCCCATTCAGGACGATCAACTCGTGCGGCCTGCCGAGCAACTGGGAAAAGTCAGTCTGTTCGCGCATCTGTTCGAGTCGGCGCTGGAGGTTCTGCTTGGTCGGCGCCGGGTTGAGGCTGTCGAGAACGATCGCCACGCCGCCCAGATACTCGGACACATCGTTGCGGACGTTTGGCAAGTTGATGTTTTCGCCAAGTCTTGCGTCGACAATCCGGTAGAACGGCGCTCCATCGAGCGTCTTCGCATTCATGCCGGCAAACTGCAACGGCGGGCGCGTGTCGATGATGTCGCTCATCTTGCGAACGATTGAGTCGACCACTGCGTCACCATCGGTGGCGGTCGTTTTGATGATGAACTTGTCAGAGGTGACGCCATCGCTTTGAGGGTTGACGGGAACGACCTCAGCATTTCTGAGATCCGCAATCGGGGAATCTGTCGAAGCGTCTTCACCGATCGGTCGGATGAGATCCTCGATCTCCTGGCGCGTTCGTGTGATTTGCTTGGCAGGCAAGGGGCCCGCGCCATCGGGGTCAACAGAAGTCAGTTGCACGGTGATGGCCGTGCCGCCGCGGAACTCGGTGTCAAGAAGCTCGCCTCGCTGCGTGTAGATCATGAACACACCCAAGCCGACGTAGAGCGTTGAGATGACGAGGAACACCGGTCGCAGCTTGAGCCAGTTGATGTTCGGGCTCATCAGTCGTTGCAACGCTGGAACGACCATCGGAAGCTGAGGCATCGACTTCACATTCCCCTTGTCAAGGAGCAATGAGAAGATCAGGCGAGTGATAAAGAGTGAACTGAAGAGGGTCGCAACGATTCCGATGCTGAGCGTGATTGCAAAGCCTTTGATTTCTTGTGTGGCGGTTGCATAGAGAACGCCGCAGACGATGAGGTTGGTGATGTTGGCGTCGACGATGGTTGAAACCACCTTCTGGTACGCCAGCCGGACCGCCGTTTTGAGATCGGCCCCCGCGCTGCGCTCCTCGCGGATGCGTTCATAGATCAGGACGTTTGCGTCCACCGCCATACCAAAGGTCAGCACGATCCCTGCAATGCCGGGCAGCGTAAATGCTGCTTGGGCCAGACTCATGACGCCCAAGATCATCACCGCATTGGCGAACAGCGCAATGACCGCCACAACTCCCGACCCGAAGTAGTAAATCATCATGAAGATCGCGACCGCGCCCAACGCTACGACCGAAGCGACAAAGCCTTGCCGCACGTTGTCGGCGCCGAGCTGTGGTCCGATGACATTTTTACTAAGCGGTTCAGGGCTGAGCTTCGCCTGGAGCGACCCTGCTGAGAGCGTCTGAACGATGTACTTGATTTCTTGCGGCGGGAATTCGCCCTGAATGATGCCGTTGCTGGAGATTCGGCTGTTGAGGTTGGGCGCGGTGTAAACCTTGTCATCCAGCAGGATGGCCATGAGTTCGCCGGTGTTTTCCTCAGTCATTTTTCCGAGGAGTTTGGCGCCGACCGCATCCATCTTGAAACCAATAGCGGGACGACCCAGCTCGTCAACCGTCTGGAAGGCTGAGGTCAGCGACCAGTGTCCTTCGGCTGGCGTAATGCGAAGGTTAGGCGTGTCGTAGAGCAGGAGGTAATAGACACCATCGCGCTCCTCGCCGATGAGACGTCGGCCGCGGAAATATCCGACCGGATCGCGCTCGAGCGCAGCCTGCTGCGCCGTCGAGTCATACCAACTTGAGATGTCGTCGATTCTGAACCAGCGAGCGGTGCTCGACGATGAAGCGCGCGGGCCTTTTTCGACAAGCTCCTCCCGAAGAGCCTGCTCATCGGGGAGTTGGCCGGGCCTGGGCGCAATACGGAAACTGAGCACACCAGCGCCTTGGAGGAGGCGAATCAGGTCGGCGGGGTCGTCGAGCCCACGACTCTCCGATCGGTAGGTGTCGTACGCTTTGATGATCCGATCAAGTTGATCGCTGACTGCAGGGTGCTGTTCCTTGATTCGGCTGATCGCCTGCTTTCGCGGGCTGGGGACAATCATCACGTTGTCGCCATCGAGAATCTTGCGATCCACATCGGGAAGGTCGAGGGCTCTTTGAACCACCGTTGGCGAGACGCTTGTCGCGAGAACGGCGTCACGCGCCGCATCGGAGAGAGCGACCGCGGCGCCCGCTTCGAGAACCAGATTGTTCAAAACCTCTTCATCAGCTCCCGACGCGACGGCTTCTTGATAAACCTTGCGTGCCGATTCTGCAGCGGCGTAAGCTTCGACAGCCGTCTGAAGCAGTTTCGTGAGTTTGGCTTCATCGCCAGCGACTTGCTCGATTTCCGCAGCGCTTTGATCGAAAGGCAACCGTAAAATCCGGTCCAGCTCGTTTTCGTCGATCCCGATGTCATCGAGCCGGGCAAGCTCTGCCTCATATGCTTCTCGAAGTTTGCGAACGTTGTCCGTCGGCAACGGCATCGTCACTTCGATGCGGTCCTGCCCCTGGCGGACAAAGCTGATCTCGTACAACCCTTGTGGGTCGACACGTTGCTTGAGCACTTCGATCGTGCTGTCGATGACTTCCGAAGCGCTTTCGCCTTTGCCGACTTCGACGGAATAGATCAGGCTCACTCCGCCGACCAGATCGCGCCCGCGCCGAAGGTTCTTCGAGGGAGGGAAGATCGACACCCCGCAGAGCGTCAGGATGAGGAGCACGATGAGACTGTTGCGAACAAGATGCTGCATGGCTTGATGAGGTCTTTATGTTGCGGCGACAAACGCCGAGGGAATCCGAATGGAGCTTTCGGGAAATAGTTTTTCAGGAAGCGATTTTTTCAGGGTGGAGGGCGAGTTCGGGTTCAGAAGTCTCGCCGGCCTTCTTGAGCACCTGCTGAACCGACGAACGGACGACGTGGATTTTGGTGTTGGTCGACTCGTCAACCTTGATGACAATCTCGTTGTCTTTGATGTCTGAGATCGTTCCGATGAGCCCGCCGATGGTTTGCACACGATCGTGACGCGACATGGAGCTCAGCATTGCCGCGCGACGTTTCTTTTCTTTTCGTCCTGCGAAAATCTGCGGCAGAATCATCACGCCCACGAGAAGAAGCAGGAGCAGCATGAACCCACCACCAAAGGGGGACGAGGGTCGAGCTGCGCCAGTGGGATTGCCGCCCGGCGCCCCTTGCGAAGGAGTCGTCGTGAACTCCCCATCCGGACCAGCGAGCGGTGGAGCGGACTCCTGCGCCAAAACGAGAGGCATGTGCGAAGATAAAATCATCGGAAAAGTGTTCATCTGCTGTTCCTGAGTAAAGCAACTGGCCGCCTGAAGAAATCGGCTCCCTGCGCCATCTACGGTGAAAGAGTCAACCTGAAGCGTTGGCGGCGTCAGCCCGCGCACGGTCGGGCTCGATGACCGGCCACCGCCGGGTCAGGTCAGACCACCCATTATCACGGATTGCCGAACGAATGTCCACCATGAGCCGTTGAAAGTGCCTCACATTATGAAGACTGACCAAAATCGGACCCAGCATTTCTCCCGCCTGAAACAAATGCCTCAGATAGGCGCGTGAGAAGGGGCGAGCTTCCTCCCCCCACCCAGCACACGCGGGGCAGTCGCAGCCCGGGTCGATCGGGGCGTCGTCACGGGAAAACTTCGCGTTGCGGAGCCTGATCTGTCCGGTCGGCGTAAAGGCGTTGGCGTTTCGGCCATTGCGAGTGGGCAACACACAGTCGAACATGTCGCACCCCGCCCGGACCGCTGCGACGAGGTCCCGCTCGTAGCCCACTCCCATCAAATATCTCGGTTTGTTTTGGGGAAGCAGAGGAGCCGTGTGCTCGACGACGCTGACGATTTCGTCGAATCCCTCCCCCACTGCGACGCCGCCGATCGCGTAGCCGGGCAGATCGACCGAGCAGATTTGTTCGGCGCATCGGGACCGTCGGTCGGGATCGGTGCCGCCTTGGACGATGCCGAAGAGAGCCTGCTGGTTCTCCCGACCGGACTCTGTGTGAAACGCTGCACAGCGTTCGAGCCAGCGGATGGTTCGTTCGCACGCCTGGTCGAGTCGTTTGGAGTGGTCCTCGCGCGAGAGAGCCTTGACTCGCCGGGCGCCATCGGATGATCGCGGATCGACGCTCGGCGGGCAGTCGTCAAAAGCCATGATGATGTCGGCGCCAAGCTTGTGCTGAATCTCGATCGACCGCTGGGGAGTCAACTCAACCATCGACCCATCAATGATGGATTTGAACACGACGCTGTCGTCGGTGATCGTGTTGACATCGCTGAGTGAATAGACCTGAAATCCGCCCGAGTCGGTGAGGATTGGGCCGGGCCAGTTCATGAAACGGTGCAGGCCGCCCATCTGTTCGACAAGGTCGGCGCCGGGGCGAAGCATCAGGTGAAACGTATTGGCGAGGACGATCTGGCTGCCTGTTTCCGCGACATCGCGAGGCAAGAGCCCGCGCAGTGTCGCCCGAGTCCCGACGGGCATGAAGGCTGGCGTATCAAACGATCCATGAGGCGTGGTGATGCGACCGATGCGGGCGTCGCAGCCTTTTCCCTGCTCCAGAATGTCAAACGTGATCGCCACTGGAGAAATATAGGGAAACCAGCGAGCGGGGTTGTTCCCAGCCCGGTCAATCATGCATTGGAATCACACATAACGCAGAACCCCTCTCCCCTGCCCTCTCCCGTGGG
>CAYMQF010000125.1:0-5785 GCA_964392425.1 uncultured Phycisphaeraceae bacterium | reverse complement strand
ACGCACCCGTAGCTCAATTGGATAGAGCATCGGTCTTCGGAACCGAGGGTTGGAGGTTCGAGTCCTCCCGGGTGTGCTTTTGGATCCCATAACTCATTTGGGGGAAGGCGCCTTGCCCGCTGAGGCACGCGCTATGATCCCACAAGCTGACCAGCCCATGACCGGCGAAGTGCCTATGAAACGGCGATGAGATGGGATTGAGATGGGATAGATCAGACTTTTCTACGCACAGCCCCCCGGGAGCGCTGCTATGGTTGATGTTCTTGTGACCCAGACAACTGAACCATCTTTGCCGTCCGTTGCTGCTTCGCAGGCGCCGACCATGCGCGCCCTCGTCAAAACGCACGACGGGCCGGGGCTGGATTTCGTCTGCGATCGCCCGGTCCCCAAAGCGGGAATGCCGGGCCCGCGCGAGGTGCTCATCCGCGTGACCATGGCGGGCGTGTGTGGCACCGATCGGCACATCTGGGAATGGGACGAGTGGGCGAAAAATCGAATCCCCGTCGGGATCGTCACCGGACACGAGTTTGTCGGGATCGTCGAGAAGGTCGGCTCGGACGTCACCACGATCTCGCCGGGCCAGCGAGTCAGTGCTGAAGGGCACATCGCGCGAGGCGACGACTACAACAGCCGAACCGGCAACGCCCACATCGCACGCACCATGAAGATCATCGGCGTCGACCGCGACGGCTGCTTCGCTGACTTCATCATGATGCCCGAGGAAAACATCTGGCCTCTCGATGACGCGATCCCCGACCACGTCGCTGCGGTGATGGACCCCCTTGGAAACGCCGTGCACACGGTGATGAGCGCCGATGTGAGCACGAAGAACGTTCTGATTACAGGTGTCGGCACCATCGGGCTGATGTCGGTGATGATCGCCCGTGCCGCTGGCGCCGCCCGAATTTTTGTGACGGATGTGAATCCCGATCGGCTCGATCTCGCCCTGCGTCTTGGCGCCAACGAAGCGTTTGACACGCGATCGGGCGATGAGTGGATCAACGATGTTCGCCGATCGACTCGCAACGAAGGCGCCGACGTGCTGCTGGAGATGTCCGGCGCGCGACCCGCTTACGAAGCTGGGTTCGCAGCTCTGCGCAATGGTGGAACCGCGGCGCTCCTGGGTTTGCCGAGCAGCCCATTCGAGTTTGACTGGAATCGGCATGTTATTTTCAAAGGCGTGACGGTGCTGGGCATTACCGGCCGGCGCATGTTCGAGACGTGGTACCAGATGGAGAGCCTGCTCCTGTCGGGCCGGCTCCGCCTTGATGAGATCATCACCCACCAGTTGCCGTTGTCCAACTTTGCCCGCGCCTTCGAGCTGATGCAGTCCGGCGACGCGATCAAAGTCGTGCTGACCATGAACGACTGAGCGGATGGACGCCAAAGCTAAATGCCTCCGCATTGCCACTTTTCTGATCCCGCCGGTAAAACACCTTCGAGTAGATGCTCTGCTCGGTGAGCGACAGGCATCGTGGATTCATGCAAGGAGCGCCCTTTGACGCCAATTTTTCGACGATTCATGACGGGCCTTGTGATCTTCGCGGTGTCGGTGTGGGGCGCCGGTGCGAGCGCCAGCCTGACGATTGCAGATTTGGCGCCGCGCAAGTCGATCGTGCTGATCGGCATCGACGACTACGCTGCGCTGCACGATTCCTTTGTGAAGACGCCAATCAACGATCTGCTGCATGAGCCTGACATGCGCCGCTGGCTCGTCGATTCGCTCGCAAAGGTCGGCTTCCAGTTCGGCGACTTGCTCGACCAACAATGGATCAACGGGCGCCCCCTGCCACAGCCAACCGGGATGGTCGGCCTTGCTGCATGGGCGGATCCGAAGACCGCTTCGCCGGTAATTATGCACTATCTGCTCGCAGCGGAGATGGGCGAACACGCTGACGACTTCGGCGAGTTGATCAACTCCACGCTCGACCAGGCAGTGCAGAACAAACATATCCGTGTCACCGACATCAATGTCGAAGGCGAAACGATGCGCCGCGTCGAGTTGCTCGATTTGGAGAAGATCGAGTTTGGCATTGTGATGCTGCGCACGCCGTTCGATTTGTATCTCGCGCAGCGGGACGATCTCTTCTTTATTTGCAGCGACAAAGATGAACTGCGCAACGCGCTCAAGCGTGCAGCAGGCGCCGACATCCCCGCTGTGCGCGATCGTGAAGAGCTTCAATTATCGCTGGCGCCGATCGCGCCGACACAGGTGCATCTGACCGTGTTTGCGGAGCCTTTGATCGACTTGGCGCAACAACTCCAGCTCTCCGACAACGGCAAAAAAGTGACGGATGGCGTGACCTCTCCGCTGCGCCCAGTGCTCGAATCCATGGGGCTCGCTTCGATTCGCGCGATCTCCTACGGCTGGCAGTTCGACACGCCGATTGCGATGCTGGAAAGCCGAGGCATGGTGCTGGCGCGAAATCTGGACGGGCTGCTCGGGCTGTTCGACATCGAGGCGGACGGCTTTTCGCCTCCTGTCTTTGTCGGCGCAGGCGCCGCGGAAGTCAGGCTCACGCGAGGCGACTTTACGAAAATCATCCCGCTCGTCAACAACATCCTCAACTCTCTTGCTGACAAGGAAAGGCTGCAGATTCAGGCGTTTGCGGATCTGTTCACCGCTGTTGTGGGGCCGATTGTGTCGACGCTTGGGCCAAGCACGACGTTCGTGCGAACGTTCGACCGACCCTTTGACGCGAAGAGCGAGAACACACTCTTTGCGATCCAACTGAACAACGAGCATGTGCTGACCACCACGCTTTCACGCTTTGGCAGACTGCTGGGCATCAAGAACAAATCGCGCGATGGTGAACAACTTTGGGAATCGTCCGGCGGCCAGGCGATCGGCGTCGGCGACAACCATCTGCTCCTTGGATCGACCGCTTCGGTGCGCCAGTCGCTGAATCACACGACCACTCTTGGCACGCGTCCCTTGATGGATGCGCCGCGCTTTCGCAACGCGATCGCGCTGCACCAGACCGGCGGTTTTTATTACGCCTACCTCGATCTGCCTGCCGTGCTCGAATTCAAGCATTGGAAGAATGAAAACTGGGAACGACTGCTCCGCGAAAAATATCGCAAGCTCGGCTATTCCGATGCCCAGATCGACGAGTATGTCAACCGGACGAGAAAAATTCGCGATCGCAAAATCTACAACTCACTGCCTGCCCCCGACGTGCTCCTGCCCCACGTCGGCGACTTTGTTGACGAAGCGCACGTCGTCCCAAACGGGCTCTTCTATCACGGTTTGTGGCTCGCACCCAGATCATCCAAGGGTGATCGCGCCTCGGTCCCGGTGTCAGACTGAAACCAGTTCGCGCTCGGGTAGACGATTCGCTGCTGCGGGTTCTTCGCTCTCTCGCCAGGTGATCTCGACTTTGATGTTGAACAGGGAGAGGAACGATCGCAGTTGTCGTTCGACGCTCTGTTGCGCCTGAACCTGATGTTTGGAGTTGTGGGCGGTGTAGAGGCTCGCCGCCTGCTCTTGCGCCTGCTTCATCAACTCGCCCTGCGTTGCAGCGTCCACCTGAATGATGTCCAGCAGCCCCAGCACGCGCCCTGCCTGGATGTCGTAAGGCGTGACATCGGTCAGGCGAAGATCGCCTTCGATGGCTGGCAGTTCGAGGTGGTAGTGCTGATCGCCAACTTCTTTGACATCGCCGGCTGTGATCTTCGACAGATCGACGGCGTATTGCTTCTCAAACTGGAAGATCATCGCCACCCGCGCCTGGCTCAAGATGATGGGAGGCAGCCACGAAAAACCCTTGGTGCTCGTCGCGATTTCCTTGGCGCTGACTTCCATACCGACGAGTCGCCCGACCGAGCGGACCTGCTCAAAGACGGTGTGGGTGTGGAGAGTTTGCGTGCGGGCGCGGGGGGCGAAGAATCGCCGAAGCATCCAGACGATCAAACCGCCGATCACGACGCCAGCCAAGATGAAAAGTAATCCGGTCATTGTTGCGGCTCCTACACATAGTTCCGCAACTGCTTCTGGATTTTTCATGCATTGGCGCCAGACAGGCGTCAGTGAGTGCTGGAGCCGTTTTTATCCACGCCTGCTTCGATCGAGCGGATCAGGAAGTGCACACCCGATGAGACCAGCCCGACGGTGAGGAAGAAGGCGACAAAGCCGATCGCGGTCAACACCAACGGGTGCAGACTGCTGATTGCGTTTGCCACTGATCCCACTCGCCACAGCGCCAGCCCGCCGACCACGGGCGCGAGCAGAGCGACTCCGAGAACAAATCGTTTGGTCGCAATCGTGGGCTCGCGCAGCACAATTGTGAGAATCGAAAGGAGGGCGAGGGTGACGCCTGACGCCAATCGCGCTGCGGTGAAGGGGTCGCTGACGAGATCGACGAGGAGGCGCATGCCGATCGCAGCGGGCCTGCCGCCTCGCGTGAGGTACGAGAAAAACGAGCAGAAAACGACGACGCCTGCCACGCACATCAGCGCCATCGCGGTGCTCGATCGAAATCGGCCCAGTCCGGTGAGAACTCCCATCAAGCTTGCGATCAACAGCACGGATTCAAAGCCGATGCGAAACCACGCTTGGGATTGGATCGCGTGGACGAGCCCGAAGCCGACCGTGACCAAGACGAACGCTGAAATCAGCACCGCTGCGATCAGGATAGGTTTGGGCGTCTTTGGCATATCTCGTCACAGTATCGACGATGGCGGCGGCCTGATGCATCGGCATTCTCGATCTTCTCGGTCTTTCTGTCTATCAGTCTGTAGGGCGACGCGGATGAGGATGTTCATTCCTTGCTGCTTTGCGAGGCACCGACGCGGGCGTTTCAACATCTATATATTGTGGTGCAGGAGCGATCATGGACAAGGGATTGGGAAATGCTGCGGAGTTCTTCGCTGGGATGGGCCTGATCAGGCGTGCTCTGGAAGCGCCAAGCGATGGCCAACGATTTCGCGTCGTCTATGCAAATGATCTGAGTCCGAGCAAGCACCGTGTTTACGACGCGCTGTTTTCCGCGGACAACAACGCTGCGAGCCATGTCTATGACGAGCGGGATATTGCGAGCGTTCGTGCTGACGAGATTCCCGATTGCCAACTTTGGACCGCTTCGTTTCCCTGCACCGACCTGAGTTTGGCTGGAGCGCGCGGCGGCATTCACGCGGGGCAGTCAGGAGCCGTCTGGGCGATGCTTGGGCTGCTCCGTGACAAACCGATCGACTCGCGCCCGCGATGGCTCCTCTTTGAAAATGTCACCGGCCTGCTCTCGAGCCATGACGGCGAAGACTTCACCGCACTCGTCAGCGCGATCAACAAGCTCGGGTATGGCGTCGACGTGATGCGCATTGACGCAGCGCACTTCACGCCTCAATCCCGCCCCCGGCTGTTCATCATCGCAACCCAGCTCGACGACGCGCACGCTCCGGCTTTGGTCGATCCATTTGCACTTACACTTTGCGACACGCGCCCCGCTGCGGTGCTCCGCGCGATGCAGTCGGCGCCTGATCTGCTTTGGCATGCGCGACAGACTCCGCCGTTGCCGACTCGCACAATCTCGCTCGAAGACATTATCGAAGAACTGCCAGGCGATTCTCCGACGTGGTGGTCCCCCGAGCGAGTGGATTACTTCACCCGACAGATCCATCCCAATCACGTTGCGAAAGTTCATGAGCTGCGCATCGGCGCCACACTGCGCCATGTCACCGCGTTTCGGCGCGTCCGGACGATCCTCGGCGTCAAACGCTCGCTCGCTGAGATTCGCTTTGACGGTGTAGCCGGTTGCCTGCGAACACCCAAGGGTGGGAGCGCCAAGCA
>CAYMQF010000124.1:0-5791 GCA_964392425.1 uncultured Phycisphaeraceae bacterium | reverse complement strand
GTGAGCACGCCTCGCCGGTCGGCGCCGAAGAAAGCGTGTGGCCCGTCGGGCACGCCTGGGATTTCACGAAAGAGTGCACGCCGAGTGACCACGAGCACACCACCGTCTGGAATATAGGCGCCGGGCAGGTCCTGCCGACGGTGCACACCATGGTTGAGTTGGTCCCCTTCCCACGGGGAGACGGCGCCGGTCTCTTCATCAACGCGCGCGGTCCACCACGGATGGTGCTTGCCGACGGGGCAATAGCTTTGCACGGAGTCTGCCTTGGTTTCAGCAAGGTGCGACATCGCGCGGTCGATCAAACCCGGGGGGCGCACGGGCGCATTGGCGTAGAGAATCACGATCGGATCGAGGGATTCGTCGGCGAGTGATTGCACGGCGTGGCGCGCTGCATCATCGACACGGGCACCGTCCGTTGCGAGCTTGGCGGGGCGGTCGATGACTTCAACGCCTGCTTCGCGTGCGAGCTCTTGCACGGCCATGTCGTCGGTGGTCACAACGATTCGGGAGAGAGTGCGCGCCGCTTGTGCAGCGTCGATGGTCCAGAGAACGCAGGGTCGGTCGGCGATGGGCGCGATGTTTTTGCCAGGCGCGCCTTTGCTGCCCGCGCGCGCCAAGATGAGACACAGCGCGTTCATCAGGCGCCCGCGTTTTGCCAGAGTGTGATGAGATCGGCGGTGGTGAGATTGCCGATGGATTGGCCCGGCTCGTGGAACGAACCCACAGAGGCGCCACCATCGGCGCGGACGGTGAGCGATGTGCTTCGTTCAGCGTCGAGGGCAGTGGCGGGACGTGTGAGCGGAGCGATGCGCCCGGTGGTTGCGCCTGTGGGTAGAGGGTTGATTGATGCGGCTCCCAGCACGATCAACCATTTGTCGTAAAAGGCTTCGATTTCGGGGAGATTCTCATCGCATCGCGTGATGGTCGGCACGAGCCACAGCGACGGGAGGCCGGCGACCAAAGACTGGCGCTCGCGCAGCGCATCAACGTTTTCAAGAGCGGTGCGGAAACGGTCGGCGCCCATTATTTTTGTGTAGGTGTCAGCGGTATTGGCGGGAAGCTCGACACTGATCACATCGATCGGAAGCTCGGACAATGATTCGATCACTTCGGCTGGCTCGACGAGCGGCGTGCGCACCTGAACTCCTGCGATCCCGGAATCGTGGGCGAACTGGATGAGTTCGATGATGGCCGGGTGCGTTAGTGGATCGCCTGATCCGAAGAAGGTGACGGCGGCATCGGGGCGCGACTCGGCCAACGATTGCAAAATCCTCTTGGCAAGATCGGTTGGCATGACGGTGTGCGGTGCGTCATGCGAGCACTCCCAATGAGGCGCACAACCATGAGGCGGGTGCCCGGTGCACAATTCAAGCTCCACTGATTGCGGCGCCTTGCTATGCCAGTCGGACTTTCGCCATGTATCGACGATTGTCTGCGCATCGCAGTCTTCGAGCTCGCTGGCCAAGTGTTCCATAAGGTCAACAGCCGCTGGGTTGTCAGCGATGAAGCGAGCGCGGGTGTCGCGCACACGGGGATCGATGGTTGGACAGGTGCGCAGCGCGATCGGGTCGGCGCCGAGTTTGTAGGGGTGGTAGCCGAGCAAACCGCCGACGGTGTTGAGCGTGGGAAACTCCAGATCGGCGAGATCGTTGAGGAGGTCTTCTGAGATGACACAGCCGCACAGGCCGGGCGGAGCCTGGGTGAAGGTCATGCGATTGCCGGTCGGTGCTTCGAGCCAGCGGTCGATGGTTGCGTCGCACATAGCTGGATCAATGAGAGACCAGTCGGCGCCGACGAGGAGCCCTGCGCGGACATCAGTCGAGGTGAATAGTTCTTTCAGTGCGCCCAATGGGATCAACTCGTCGTGACAGGCGAGGTTTGCGATTCCGCCACGCCAACTGTCGCGCGACCAGAGGCGGGCGCCGACGATGGCGGGGTTAGGGAGTGCATGTTCGGAAAGTTTGTGAAACTCAATATCGAGACCAGTGGGTGGCTCGCCGACGAGCGACCGTGCGCGATCGGGATCGGTCGTCACGAGGATCGCTCGGCTCAGGCGTTTGCTGCGCGCCAGCCGGGCGAGCGTCCACTGCAGCGCGTTGCGTCCGGCGATGGGGCGATCCAGCGGGCGGGCGTAGCCCAGCGAGGAACGATCAAAGTCAACGGAGACGAACGCGGCGATGTGGCGCGACGCCTGCGATTGTGGGATGGCGCCGGCGTATTCGATGCGATGAGACGGGGATTGGCGTTGTTTTTTCGTCGGCGATGAACGCAGCGATTCGTCCATCGATTTGCTTAGCGCTTCAGCAGCGTCGGCGAGCCACTCGACGTTCACGAGATCGCGCTCGATCCGCCTTTTCTGAATCTCTTTTGAGTCGAGATCGTCGGTCAGCGTAATAGTGCGGTCGGCTTTGCATCGTTTGAAGGCGCCAAGCTGATTGATGCGCTGCACCAACTCAAAGGCGGGCTCGAGGGACATCGCTTCATCACGGAGTTTGTGCGATTTGCGGATCAGCCTGTTGAGCGAAGATTCGTCGTCGAGGTGATCCATCATTTGTGTGAGGAGTTGTGCGGTTTGCCTGCAGAGCTTGCCCATGCGGACGACATCTCGACGGACGCGCTGTGTGCGCTCCTGGGCCATCGCGGCTCGATGCTCAGCGTTGGTTGAAGGGTCGGTGGGGATCGAGAGATCGGGGAGCGTCGGTGCTGAATCGGGCGCGTATTGCTGGATTGCTTCAGCGAGTGTTTGGACGGTGGTGTTGGTTTTGGCAGCTCCACCTTCGGTTGCGTCAATGATGTGCAGCCCGCTTGCGCTGTCGTCGAGGAAGTCCCGATTGAATCGCGCCAGGTAAGTCGCCATTTGTTCGTCGGTATAGATTACGCCGCCGTCGATTGCGGGGATTTTTCGGAGTTGTCGGCGTTGTCTTGCGACGCGTTCCCATTCGAGCATTTCAAGCGTGCGGAAGGGGTTGAGTTCACCGCTCCAGACGTTGTGGATCGCGGCGCCATCCGAGTAGTAGAGCCCGTCGGTGAAGCCGAGATCCTGCCCGATGAGGATGACGGGGTCGCAGCCGAGATAGCGCGCCAGGTAATAGGAGAGGTGGGCGACGGTGGACCCTTGCGTCATGTGGCCGTGCTCGCCGGCGAGTTCGTCGCCGAGCAGGAGGTCGAGAGTCTGTTCACCGGGCATGCGGATCGGCCCGGGGTAGGCGCGGACGACGGCGTGGTTCGCTTTGGGCTCGACGACGAGTGTTGTGTCGGCGACATCCTCAGGGCGCAGCCCTTCGTAAAAGCGGGCGCTGATCGCATGGAAGTCCAGCGCGGTGACAAAATGCGGGCGAACGCCCATCGCCAGCAGTGGCTTGAGCATCGTCTGGACGGCGATGATGACGCAGCGATCGCGAAGGCCCGGCGTTTTGAGAAGTTCGACGTTGCGCGCCAAGCTCGGTCCGGCTGCGACGGTGATTGCTGGAAACCCTTTGCAGCAGTTCTTCAGGTCAGCGACGCCGGGATGGCGGACGTATGCCTGGAAGTTGTCGAGAAAGTTTTCGACGGTCGTCGTGGATTGAAGGAGCGTCGTGATGATGTTGGTGCGCGCAGCGGCGAGCACGGTCGAGAACGTTTCGAAGAACGTTTTTGATGAGTCGCCCAGTCGCTTCCGACTGGCGGGATGCTCGACGAGTTTGACGCCCATCGCGAGGATGCCTTCGCCGCCTCGGAGCGATGAGGTGAGAAAGGCGTCGTCCGCTGCTTCGGTGGCGAGGATGATGTTTCCTCGCGCCAGCCAGCGGCTGTGGTCGATCCTCTCAAGGGCGGCGCGAAGCAGCGCGACATCAGGCTCGTAAACCACGACGACACATTCGTTTTTGCAGCGGTCGGCGATCGCAGCGACGTGATGGCCTAGCCCGAACCCCACAACGAGCACCGCGCCTGCTTCGGTCGGGTCAAAGGAATCGGCGAGTTTGTTCGCTTCGGCGAGGGGGCGGCGTTGGCTGCACAGGGAGAGACCGTTGAGGACGCCAGCCAGGGCGTTGCGCTCTCCGGTGGGCGTCAGTTCGAGATCGATTTCGGTTGGCGCGTTCCTGATTCGATCGACGCTCTTGGCGGATCGATGCTGGAGGGATGCGAGGTTGCGTTCGAGGAGTTTGGCGTCCGCCTGGATTTCGTTGGATTGGAGTGTGGTCATCATGAGATTGGTGTGGAACAGATCAGCCTGGCAGGCGTATGCCTAGTGGATGGAGGAATAGCTTTGAGGGCGCCTCCTGAGTGAAGTATCGGGCGGCGGCGTACGTTGTCATGCAAGAATGAGCCGATGAACAACTTTCTTCCCAGTATTGAGCAGCTTCCGTCGTCACCGATTCTGGTGCAGCTTTTCTTTGAGAGGCCGGCGATGCTGGTGATCGGGCTGATTGTCGCAGTGGTGATTGCGCTGGTGGTGATGAATCGGCGGAGCCAACTGCGGACGGGGTTGGTTGTCGCGGGGGCGTGCCTGCTCGGGGCGGGGGCAGTTGTGATGATCGCATCGCGCGTGACCACCGATCGGGAGCAGATCGCATCGAACACACGCGGGTTGATCGCGGCGGTGGCGACCGGGGATGTTGAGAAAGCGGGCGAAATCCTCTCATCTGATGCGCAGCTCACATTGGCAGGGGGCGGTTCGTTCTCACTTGATCGCGATGGACTGCTGGCTGGTGTCGAGGCGCTGCAACAAAAAGTCAGGCTCAAAGGGCATCGCACGCTCGATCTGACGCAGTCGGTCGATGGTCCCAATGTTGGGCGATCGCGCGTCGTGGTCCGTGTGGGTTTGGAGGAAGGAGGGCTGGCTTTTAGTAGTTGGGAGATGCTCTGGAGGCGCGAGGGGGATTCGGACTGGCGGCTCATGAGGATGGAATGTTTGTCGGTCAATGGGCAGGAGCCGGGCCGATGGTTTGCGGGGGAAGTGTCTCAGTTGATCCGCTGATCTGACGCGAAGGCTGGAAATACATCCAAAGAGGCGGCAGTTGGGTGCGGTTTGGGGCAAATGACCCATGCGAATCCCATTTTTTTCATTGTATTAGGGAGGTCCGGCGAGTAGACTGGATATGTCTGTGCAGAAATAGTGTTTTTTGAGCCGATTTTGGCGCCTGTTCTGCTGGGGCGATGAGAGGGCTATGCAAAGTGCGTGCCCGAGAGAAGGGATCGATACGATTTTTTGGGAGTGAGAAGCCCGATGAGAAAGACATATATGGGATTGCTCGGCGCCACAGGCGTCGTGTGCGGAGCGAACATCGCTCCGGCGCAGTGGGTCACGTTCAACGATGAGACGGCGACCCGTTTGGTGGTGACTGAGGTTCCGATTGGCGACACCGAAGAAAAGGACATGTGGGCTGCGGACTTCAACAACGACGGGTGGACCGACGTGATTGTGGTTCGCAAGGCGCCCTTCTCAAACCCCGGCCCGCGCATCGATGTTCTCTTGATGAATGAGAACGGTGTGCTGACCGATCGCACCGCGACGCTGGCCAATGATTTTCTTTTCAATCTCTCTGATGCTCGCGATGTGGTCGTCGCCGACTTGGACAACGACGGCTGGCTGGACCTTTTCATGGTCAGCACGTTCGGCGTTCAGCCTCAGTACTACAAAAACCTCGGCAACGACGGTTTGGGAGTGTGGCAGGGATTCCAGGATCAGACCGCCACTCGCCTGCCGACGCTGACGGTTCTCCCGCTGCAGATGTGCGCGGGTTGGGCTGGGGATGTTGACGGCAACGGCTGGAAAGATATTTATCTGACGAACTACCAGCCCGGAGCCGGG
>CAYMQF010000123.1:3548-5861 GCA_964392425.1 uncultured Phycisphaeraceae bacterium | reverse complement strand
CGGGAAAATGAGGTGCAATCATGGTCACGATCTCGCCAAAACCAGATTCATTTCCATCAACATCGAATGGTCATTTACCGAAGCAGGGCGAGTGCGAGGACACATCGTGTGCCGCGGAGTGCATTCGGCTGGAATGGAACGGTTTGGTTGGCTGCCGAGTCTTGCGCATCACACGTCACCCGCTCGATGGCACAGAAGCCAATGATTCTGATTCACTCCTTCATGTCAGCGATGAAGAAGAGTTGATCGGCGTAATCTGCGAGCCGTTTTCCTGAAGCCTTCTGGCGTTTACACGCTGACTTCGTTGGTCCACGACTCCAGTTCCGGCGGGATCAGCTCGATGAACCGCTCCAGCCGGCGCAGTGAGACTGGCGTGCGCGACAGCTTCAACGGTCCGCTGTAGATGAGGCACAACCAGCCATCCACAATGCGCCATTTTGCAGAAGTCTTATCGAGGATGTGCTTTTGCAACTCCGGTGACAAGAGTGTGATCGCAAAGCTTTCGTCAGCCGTGGTGACGCGAAATCGACGGTTGAACTCGGGCAAGTCGAGCTTCATGGATCGCCGACCGAACAGAGCGCCGATGCGCTGAGTGATCCAATTCGCTGGGACGATGTTGGTTTTGGGCCAGTCGGGAGTCTTCACAGCATAAATCGTAGTGTTGACGGTGATTGGCGCCTGCCCGGTATGCATGGTGTACACATGCGAAAAGGCAAAAAGCTCTCGATTGGCAAGCGTTCCTCGAAATACTTTTTTGATCGAGCCTTTGTGACGCAACGCGGGAAGTTTGCTGAACCGACGCTTGATCTCCTCTTCGCCATTTTCCAGTTGCGTCAGTCCCAGCGATGAAAGTTGATCTGTGTTCGTACTTTTGACGCGACGTTTGTTTTTTCGCCGCGCGATAAAAATGAACATCATTCCGACCATTAGAACGCCCACAGCGATGATCGGGATCGAAATATTTCTGAAGTTCAGATTGCCTGAGCCATTGGATTGTTTGATGTACACAAGGACGCCAACTGTCGCAGCGATCGACATCCCCGCAATCATCGCAACGATGACTTTGGCTCGTTTGTTGTCAGGTTCGGTGGTGTCGTTGCTCAGGTTTTGGCTCCCGCTTTCAAACAACTGGATCAAACCGCGCGCCCGGCTCCACGCCGAAGCTGACCATCGAACCGACCTCGAACATGCCTGCTTTTTGCAGTGGATCCGTTGAGCAGATCATCGGCGCCGACGCGAGCACCGTCACCGCGTCATTGACTTCATCGACGGCAATGACTCGTCCCTGAATCCGCCGGGGCGGCCCTTCGACGGGCTCGATGTATCGCCCGCCTGACTTGATGACATCCATCCGCCGAGCTGAGGCACGGATTCGGCCATGAATCTTCGATCCCGCGGGTGCGTCGATCGGCTGGTCAACTTTCAGATGGAGCACATAATCGGTTCCTGCAAGAGCAAGGAAGATCATCCCGTCGCGCTGTTCGCGCAGGATCCCTTCCACGATGGCACGATCAACATCAACGGCGGTGGATTGGTTCATGGATGGGCCTTTCGCATGTGACGCCTCGATCGGCGTCTTCCACGGAGCATACGCTCCGAGTTGGCGAGTCGTAAACCGACGGCTGGAAGTCAGAGAGTCGGCGTCGCGTCTGAGGGAATCTTCGCAGCCAATGAGCGGGGAAGCCCAAGGAAGTTGGCCAGTAGTGACGGTCCCTCCGAAGTGAGAAAACTCTCCGGGTGAAACTGCACACCGACCAGAGGGGAAGGCATTGGCGCTTGGGTTTGTCCATCAGGCCAGATCCGGCGAAGCCCCATCACGACCTCGACCTCCTCGCCGGTGTCGAGCACATCTTGCGTCCACGCGGAGACCGCCCAGCCATCTACGGGGACGGACTCCCTTAGAACAACAAGACTGTGGTACCGCGTCGCGATCATCGGGTTGGGAAGCCCTTCAAAGACACCCATGCCATCGTGATGCACCTCGCTCGTTTTGCCGTGCATGATTTTGGAGTGCCTGACGACTTTCATGTTGTTGACCGAGCCGATGCACTGGTGCCCGAGACACACGCCGAGGATCGGAATCCGCCCGGCGAACCGTTTGATGAGTTCATTGGACACACCCGCCTGGGCAGGCGTGCAAGGCCCCGGCGAAATGATGATGTGATCTGGGCTGAGCGACTCCACCTCGTCAGGCGTGATCCGGTCGTTCCGCTCGACGCGAACATCCAAAGAGGAATCGAGCTCGCCGATCCGCTGGACGAGGTTCCATGTGAACGAGTCGTAGTTGTCAATCAGGAGAATCATGGTGTGCTC
>CAYMQF010000123.1:0-3448 GCA_964392425.1 uncultured Phycisphaeraceae bacterium | reverse complement strand
ACGAACCGATCCCGCGCGGGCGTCGCAACGAGAAAATCGCCACCCAGTTCAGGCGCCAGATTGGAATACAAATCCGTCAGCAGCAATCGCGCAGCGTCGTAGCCATCCCGCTCAGAGAAGACCACAGCTTTGCCGCCTATCTCCGTCTCGACGACGCGCAGCTCAAGCTGTTGGCTCGTCTGCTCCAGATTGCGACGGGCGATCTCCTCCATCTCCTCGACGGTCGTGCCCCAGCGGACAAGCTGTTCGACCGTGATGGACACGGTGCAGTGGGGGAGGTCGGTGACAAAGACAATCACGGTGTCATTGACGAACGGGGCGAAGGCGACTTTGTCTTCGCTGAGCCGATCAAAAATCGAAAGTGGATGGATGCGGGGCATGACCAATCGACGGGCCAGTTCGAAGGGGAGCAGTTCGGCTCGTTCAGCTTCCCCGCCGACCAGTTGGTCGAGATATTCCTCAACGATGTCGGTGCCTCGATCTTCAGCGCCTGCAGCGAGTCTGCGGAGATTTTCGAGATCGACTCGGCGACCATCGACGAGCATTTCTGCAGGGCCGACCAGTTCTGTCGCTAGATCAGGGTTCAGGCGGGAGAGCATTCCCATGACCTGCTCAGCGAACGCTTCGGGCTCTCGGGGCATTTTTGACACAGCTAAACAACTCCATGCTGACCGGTTTGGACGCGTGCCTGGCGCCGATCGGCTATCGCTCCTATCGACCCAATCATATGCATGGCGTCATGCGTCGCGGCGTGGGGGATCGGCCTGTGCAAGCTCGTCCTAGAAATGGCCCCTCCAGCATCGCAGTCAGGGCACTACACTTCAGGCATGTCAAGGATCTGCCGGGTGGGTGAAGTTGAGATTGGTCCGAAAAGGCCGTTGGCGATTATCGGGGGCCCGTGTGCCTTGGAATCGCGGGAGTTGGCGATCGAAGTCGGCAAGGCTCTGGCTGACGCCTGCCAAGCGGCCGGCCTGACCTATATTTTCAAAGCGAGCTTCGACAAAGCCAACCGCACCAGCGCCGGTTCGCCTCGCGGGCCGGGCATGACGCAAGGGTTGATCGACCTCGCGTTTGTGCGGGATTCCCTGTCCACGCCGATTACGACCGATGTGCACGAGCCAGCCCAGGCGCAGCCCGTCGCCCAAGTCGTGGACCTACTGCAAATACCCGCCTTTTTGTGCCGACAGACGGATCTTCTTGATGCGTGTGCTGTAGCGGCCAAGGCGTGCGACCGAGCGGTGAATGTGAAAAAGGGGCAGTTTGTCTCGCCCGCTGAGATGGTCGGCCCGGTCCAAAAACTCGCTGCTGCGGGCTGTGACAACGTGATGCTGACCGAGCGAGGCACCTTCTTCGGCTATCACCGACTCGTCAACGATTTTGTCGGATTCGGCGATCTGCTCGAGCAGGACGCAGGTGGAGGCCCGTGCCCTGTCTGTTTCGATTGCACGCATTCAACGCAACGGCCCGGGGCAGGCGCCACATCAGGCGGTCGACCCGAGCGGGCAGGTCTTCTTGCAAGAGCCGCCGTCGCAGCAGGCGCCCACGCTGTTTTTCTGGAATGCCATCCCAACCCGTCACAGGCGCTCAGCGACGCTGCAACCATGATCCCACTCGACGAGGCAGTCTCACTTATCGGCGACCTTGGCGCGATCTGGTCAGCCATCCATACTGGCGACCACTGAGATGTGGCCCGTCCCCGCCCGCGCCCCTAGAGTGAGAGTGATACGCTCAACATGAAATGCGATAACTGTGACAACGAGGCGACCGTCCACGAAGTGACCATCCACAAAGGTCACAAGCTGGAGAAGCACCTGTGCGAACAGTGCGCTCAGGAAGTCGGGATCGACACGCAATCCGAAGCGATCCCCGCAGCGCTGCTCAGCCAGTTCGTAGCCGGCGCTGAATCAAAGACATCGCCCGGAGCTGCCTCGCGCAGCAAAGTGTGCAGCCAATGCGGGATGACGTATGCGAAGTTTCGCCAGCATGGTTTGCTCGGCTGCGCGGAGTGCTACGAGGCTTTCGAAGACCAGCTCACGCCTTTGCTCGATCGCGCCCAAGAGGGCGGCGCCGAGCATCTTGGAAAAACGCCACGCCGATCCGTCGGAGCGCTCCAGCATCAACGGCAGATTTCCCTGCTGCGCAAGCAACTCGCTGAGGCTCTCCAGACAGAGCGATACGAACGAGCAGCAGATCTCCGCGACGAACTGCACAAGGCCGGAGTCGACATCACCACACTCTCCCCCTCTGCCGATTCCCACAAAGAAGCACAGGCATGAACAACTCGGTCAGCGCCAGTGTCGGTGATCTCTGGAAGCGTCCCAGTGGGGAGGCGACCGATGTCGTGATCTCGTCGCGCGTCAGGCTCGCCCGCAACATTGCAGGGTTCAACTTTCTCACGCACGCCAGTCGGGACGATCGCAAACAGATTATTCAACTCGCCCGACAGCGATTGGTCTGTGACAGCGTGGCGCCGTCCTTGGAGTGGTTTGATCTGGCGACCATGCCCGCGCTGGACCGCCAGGCGTTGGTCGAACGGCACCTGATCTCCAAGCAGCACGCCAAGGGGGATGAGCCTCGCGCGACGATCATTTCAGAGCCTGACGAAGAGCTCTCGATCATGATCAATGAAGAGGATCATCTGCGCATTCAGGTGATCCGAGGCGGCCTCGATCTCGACGATGCGTACGCTGCGATCGACGCGGTTGATGATCGCGTTGAATCTCAGCTTGAATACTCATTTTGCCCGCAGTTTGGCTATCTCACCGCGTGTCCGACCAACGTCGGGACGGGCATTCGCGTGTCCGCAATGCTCCATCTCCCGGCGCTCAAGCTCATCGGCGAGATTGACAAAGTCCGCCGAGCTGCCAAAGGGATGAACCTCGCGGTGCGAGGCTTCTACGGCGAAGGGTCCGAAGCGATCGGCGATATCTACCAGATCAGCAACCAAACCACGCTGGGCAAGAGCGAACACGAAATACTCCACAGCTTTGCCCATGGGATCATGCCCAAGATCATCGAGTACGAAAGGCATGCACGCCGACGATTGCTCGACAACCGCAAGGGAATCCTCGCAGACCGTGTGCACCGGGCGTTTGGAACGCTCTGTCACGCCAGGCTTCTCAATGCGGACGAAGCGATCAAGCTGCTCAGCCAACTCCGTCTGGGTGTGGTTCTCGAAATGGTCGACAATATTGATCAAGCGTTGATCGGCGAACTGATGATGCTCACTCAGCCTGCGCATTTGCAAAAGGTGATTGGCGCCGAGCTGGACCAATCCCAACGGCGGTCCGCCCGGGCGACACTGGTGCGCAGCCGACTCGCTGAACATTCATGAACGAACATGAACGAAACGGATCCAAGCACGACCGAATCACCTCCGTCGTCACTCGACGATCTGTCGTCAAACACTGAAAAACAAGATGAAAATGGCGCCTCTGAGCCGTTCAAT
>CAYMQF010000122.1:0-5922 GCA_964392425.1 uncultured Phycisphaeraceae bacterium | reverse complement strand
AACCCCAATGCAGGCTTTGCGCTCGTCAGGATCGGCGTGAGCAACCTGACCGGCGCACGCGGGATCGCCCGGGCGCAGCTGCTCGCTGACAGGCCCGGCCCGCGCTTCACACTGGCGCCAGCAGGGAGCGCCACCGTCGTTGCGTCGGCGCCTTTGAATGAGCCTGTTTCAACCGCATCGATTCAGGTTGGTTCGTGGACGACCCAGTTGACCGTGATCGCCAACCCGGTGAACGCCAAACCGCCGGGCGTTCGACTGTCACCATTCTTCGCGCCATGGTCGCTCCCCAGTTGGAGGGTCGGCTCGCCGACCGTCGTGCCGCCTGACTCTGCAACCGCAGCGCTTCTGCAACGGCGAACCGATGGTTCGTGGGAGCTTTATCTTGAATGTCGCACGCAGACGGGAACGCCGCCGGTCGGTGACGCGGTGCGCCTCTGGTTCGGCCCTGCAGGTCGGCCTACCGCGATCATCCGAGTCGATGTCCAGGGCTTCACCATCGACGAGTCCGTTCAGTACCGCGACGAAGCGGAGGAGCGCGGTGTTCGCAAGCCCATCGCGATCACCAAGCTCGAAGACCGCTGGGTCTGCACCGTGCTGATACCCGAATCGTTGATCGAACCGGGCGGGTTTCTCAGGATTGGCGTCGAACGGCGCGATGAGACCGGCGCCCGCTCGACGTGGCCACGCCCCGTCCTGCCATGGATCGACGAGCCGGGCAGAGCGCTCATCAATACGAACACTTGGATGGATCAGTAGATCGTCCGGTCAACTCATGCTCGATAGAAGAACCCACGGATATAAATCCGTGGGCTTGCGCGAATGACTGTATTGGTTGAGGAGTCGTCAGCGACGCGCGTTGGTCGCTGAATATTATTTTTCGCAGCTGTCGATCATGCGGATGTGGTCGGGATCGCCCTCATCAACAAGCCCCATCGACACGAGTGCTGCGAGCGCGGCACGCTGTTCAGCTTCTTTCTTGGACTGTCCCCAGCAAGAATCAAAACGGTCAGCCCCAACCTGCACACACACCTCAAAGCACTTGGCATGGTCCGGCCCCTGCTCGTCAAGCAGCAGATACATCGGCGTGGTGTTCAACTTTTCCTGCGCATGGTGCTGAAGCACGGACTTGAAGTTCTGCTGATGGCCGCTGGCCGCTGCGTCTTGAATCACCGGATAGATCCACTTCATCAAGAATTGGCGAGCCTCGCACAGCCCCTTGTCCCGATCCTCTGCGTCTATGTAAATCGCTCCCACCAGTGATTCGAGCAATGCTGCAGCAACCGACTCAGGCAGCGTGTCATGGTTCATCATGCCCTTGCCGAGAACGAGGTAATCCGCCACTCCCATCCGCTCGATGATTTCAGCACACGTTTTGCGCGAAACCACCGTGGATTTGATCTTCGTCAGATCACCTTCCAGCAGATCGGGGAACATGTCGTACAACTCAGCGCAGACGATCAACCCGAGGATGGAGTCGCCCAAAAACTCGAGCCGTTCGTTGGACTGCGTGCGCGAGTCCGCGCTGGAAGCATGCCGAAGCGCGAGGTCCAGAAGTTCAGGCTGGGCGAACTGATACCCAATCTTTTTTTGAAGGTCTGCGAGCACTTCGTCGGCCATGAGAACTAATCCGCCCGACTCAGAGCACTCCGATCCCAGCCGATTGCTCGACACGGAGCGCAATAGCAACTTTTCACCCAAAACCCATCAGCTATGCGAAAAACCGAGGGCGGGCGCCTGCCTGACGAGGGCGCTCGATCGCCGTTCTCAGTGCGGGGGAAGCGAATCTCGCAAGAAAGCGAGAAGCTCATCGCCCAAACGGCCAGCGAGCACATCCATCTGGCTGATCGAGGCCACTCGCCACGATCAAGGCATCGACAATTTATCATATCGTCCGAATCAGTATGGGCGGTCGGAAAATCCTGAAAACGGGGACATCCAAACCTGTTTTTGACCCCCCTGCCAGGGGTAGATCAGGGTTGTTCAGCGGTGTTGGCCATGCTGAGCGATTTTGGTATAGTGTTCGGTTCGTTCAAAGCCGTCGGATCGAGCCGACTTTCGCTGATTTTTCCACTTTCACCCTTCGCACAGTCAGAGCAGCCGCCATGCACTATCCACGAAAAACCAGTCGAATCAAACGAATCCGCAGACTCGGCTTCCGAGCACGGATGAAGACCCACCACGGCCGAAAGCTCATCAATCGCAAGCGGCGCATCGGCCGGAGTGTCAACGTCGCAAGCAAGTGCTGACCCGATCGACCGGTCGGCGATTTGATTGCAGCCGGCCAGATTGCAGTGTTGTGCAAGAGTCACATCCCTTCTCTGCAGCCTGACACCAGCAGGCATCATCCAATCTTTGACGCATCCACTTCTGACCTTCTCTTTTATGAGCTGGCTATATCGCTGCGCGCCCAGCAGTGCGACTCAGCCTCGCGCTGTTTGTCGTATCATCTCAATCGCTGGCACGACCGCTGCCCGCTCCACCATTGCAGACTCCAACAAGGAGGCGATCCATGAAAGTGCACGAGTTCCAAGCCCGCGAGTTGCTTGCTGACGCCGGTGTTCCCGTTCCGCCAGGACGAGTCGTTGAATCCATCGAAGATGCAGCAGGCGCGTACAAAGCTGTCGCATCCGAAGCAGGCACCACGCTCGCCGTCGTCAAAGCGCAAGTCCACGCGGGCGGCCGAGGCAAAGCAGGCTTCGTCAAACTCGTCCACAGCCCCGAAGAAGCAACCGAAGCTGCACGCTTCATGCTCACCAACCGCATGGTTTCGCCCCAAACTCCCACTGACGGGCTCGAAGTCACCAAGCTGCTCATCGCGGGCGGCGTCGACATCGCCAAAGAATATTATCTCGCGATCACCGCTGACCGCACGACACGCCGCAACATGATGATCGCCTCAGCGGAGGGCGGCGTCGAGATCGAAAAAGTCGCAGCCGAAAACCCCGACGCGATCCTCAAAGAGCCGATCCACCCGCTCATGGGCCTTCAGCCACACCAGGCTCGCCGCGTCGCCTTCCAGCTCGGCTTCGTTGGAAAACAAGTCAACCAAGCGGTCAAAATCATGCTCGCGTTGTCAGACGCCTACCAGATTCTCGATTGCTCCCTTGCTGAGATCAACCCTCTCATCGTCACGACGCCCAACGATTCACACCCCAATGGGCAAGTGCTTGCGATCGACGCCAAGTTCAACTTTGACGACAACGCGCTCTTCCGCCAGAAGCGGGTCGCCGACATGCACGACCCCGCAGAGGAAAACCCGATGGAGCTTCGCGCCCAGCGCATCGGCCTCAACTACATCGCACTCGACGGCAACATCGGCTGCCTTGTCAACGGCGCCGGCCTTGCCATGTCCACCATGGACATCATCAAACATTCCGGTGGCGAGCCAGCCAACTTCCTCGACGTGGGCGGCTCCGCAACCGAAGAAGCCGTCACGGAAGGCTTCCGCATCATCCTCTCTGACAACGCCGTGCAAGGTGTCCTCGTCAACATTTTCGGCGGGATCATGCGCTGCGACCTCATCGCACAGGCAATCGCAAACGCAGCCAAAGAAGTCGGCTTCAAGGTGCCACTGGTCGTCCGACTGGAAGGCACCAACGTCGAGGAAGGCCGGCGCATCCTCGAAGCAGCCAAGGGAGACATCCCGACGATGCAGGCTGCAACCGACCTCGCCGACGCAGCACGAAAAGTCTGCGCTGCGGTTGCATAAAGCGACTCGCTTACACAACACGATCAATAATCTGACAAGCCCATGGTTTCAAACCCGTGGGTTTTTTCATGTGGCGCGATCACTTCACATGGACGACGTAGTAGATGTAGTCCGTCGTCAATGGCTCATCCAGCAGTGGGTTGAGTTCACAGGCGATCTGCCCGCGGTGGTAGCAGCCATGGCCGTAGAGTTGTGTTAGCGCATGGGCGAAGGACGTGCGCAGAGACTCCCCATCCATGGAGGTGTAGTCGACCAATTCGTGCAAGCTCTGCTCGGTCAGCCCGGCGATGCACCGCTCCATCGAGTCAAAGATCGCTGGAGCGCGCCGCTGAAGTTCAGCCAACGGCCACGTCGGAAAGATCTCGGCAGGCAATGTCTTGCCCGACAGTCTGGCGATCCACAGTTCCTGGCAGATCAAGAGGTGGCTGAGCCGATCGACCGATCGTTGAGGCAGCCGATCGCCCAAGCTCTCCATCGCAGCAAGCACACGCCGATTCGCCCAGCGGTCATACTCAAATAAACGCGAGAAATATGCGGTCATGTTCGCACTTTCGCACGCGGTCGATTCGTTTGCCATTGGTGTTCTCCTTTGGCCACAGTGTATGTCCCTCGAATCCTGAGGACTTCTCTCTCTCGCCCGCGCCCGCTAAAGTGCATCTATGAGGTACGCGATGATTATGGCGGGCGGCTCCGGGACCAGGCTCTGGCCGGTGAGCCGACGGATGCAACCCAAACAACTTGCGAAAATCATCAATGGCAGATCGCTCCTCGATATCGCCATCGAGCGGGCCCGCGCGATAGCCCCACCTGAGCACACGATGGTCTGCGCGTCCGCTGCATATCTCGATGTCATTGAGGAATCGGCGCCCGAACTACCCACTGATCTTCTCTTGGGCGAGCCAACGGGCCGGGACACGCTCAGCGCGATCGGCTTTGCCGCTGCGGTGCTCCACAAACGCGACCCGAACGCTGTCTTTGCCGTGCTGACTGCGGATCATCTGATTGAGCCGATCGAAACGTTTGCAGAGTGTGCGCGCGTCGGCTTTGAACTTGCTGAAGAGTCCGGCGATCGACTGGTGACTTTTTCAATCACGCCGACGCATCCTGCAACGGGGTTCGGCTACATCCACAAGGGCGCCAAGCTGGATCGCTCGGGTGAACCAGCGGCGCATCTCGTCAGTGAGATCGTCGAAAAACCTGACCTCGCTGCAGCGGAGCGGTACCTCGCAACGGGTGAGTACAGCTGGAACTCGGGCATGTTTGTCTGGCGCGCATCAACCATCCTCCGCGCGATCGAACTGTTCGCGCCCGACGTGCACGCTGGGCTGATGCGCATCGCTGACGCGTGGGGCACCGGCGAACAACAACGCACTCTCGAAACGATCTACCCCACGCTCCCCAAGAACAGCATTGATTACGGCGTGATGGAGCCCGCCAGCCGGCCAGGCTCAGGCTTTACAGTCTGCACCGTCGAGATGAACCTGAACTGGCGCGATGTCGGCAGTTGGCCAAGCTTTGCCCAAACACTTGAAGGAGATGACCATGATGTCCGCATCGCCCACTCAGGCGGCGGCGCGACAACGCTCGACTGCGCGGGCACACTCATCGTCAGTGACGACCCGGCGCATCACATCGCCGCGATCGGCGTCAAAGACCTTGTCATCATCCACACGCGCCACGCAACACTCGTTATGCCCGCCAGCGAAGCGCAACGACTCAAAGAGCTTCACGGGGAGCTTCCAGAGGCTCTGAAATGATCGCATCCAGCTTCACCTGGCTGCGCGACACTCTGGGCGGCGTCTACGAACTTGTCCGTCTGGCGCTGCTGACACGATTGCGATTCCGCAGCACATACTGGCGCTGGCGTTTTACGACAGTCTTCGGAAAAGGCGTTCCCGATTCACGCCGAGAGCTTGTCACCCATGCTCTGCGGTACGGCCGATGGGTTCACCGTCTGCGCCGCTGGAGCCGATGAAGCCGATGAAGACTTTTCTCAAGGCCCGCCTTGTTTTAGGAGCGTATTGAGGAAAGTCTCTTCCGCTTTTTTGTACTTCTCAAAGGCGGTTTTGATTTCACCGACATAATCACTCAACGGCTCCCCGTCAGTGGCAAGTCGCGAGCCATCCGACCCGAGCACCGATTCGAGTGATTCAGACGCTGCACGCAAATCGCTCACCGCGCTGGCGTACGTGCGAGCGGAGTCATACAGCAGC
>CAYMQF010000121.1:0-6068 GCA_964392425.1 uncultured Phycisphaeraceae bacterium | reverse complement strand
GACCGCAACATCATCCGTGAACACGTCACGTTCCATCGAGGCGCCAGCGGTGCAGGGCCGACTCGCGTCGGCTCGGACGGCTTTTTCATGGCTTGTTCACACGTCGGGCACAACAGTGTCGTCGGAGACAGCGTGGTCCTCACCAACCACGCAGTGCTCGCCGGGCATGTGCGAGTTGGGAACAGGTGCGTGCTGTCGGCCTACGCAGGGGTGCACCAGTTCTGTGAAATCGGCGAGTACGCCATGTTCCAGGCGGGCGCCATCGCCACTCAGCACGTCCCGCCTTACACCATGATGCGCAACGGTTTCAATCAACTGGCGGGGATCAATGTTGTCGGGCTTCGCCGCAGCGGCAACTTCAGCCGCGACGACATCACGGAGATTCGGGAAGTCTATCGGCTCCTGCTGCGCTGCCCGGCGCCGTGGCCGGTGAAACTTGAGCGTGTGCGACAACAAACGTGGCGACCGCCGACTGAAAGACTCATCAGCTTCGTTGAACATGCACTAGCGCTCGAGCCGCCCCGCACCAAAGGTGTCTGCGCAGGGATCGTTCGGCGCGTGCGCGCCCGGATCAATGAATCCTGACTTGCGCTGACTGAACCGACCCGATTCCCCGTCTTACGCTGCAAGTTTCATCGCGCTGCCGCCGAGCATTCGAAGCCGATTGGCGCCGTCCAAAGCGGCCACTTTGTAGCACTCTGCGAGCGTGGGATAGTTGAAAACGGTTTCGATGAAGTAGTCGATCGTCGCTCCAAAGGCGATCGCCGCCTGCCCGATATGCACCATTTCTGTGGCGCCTTCCCCGATCACATGGACCGCTAGGAGTACGCGCGTCTCCCGATGGAACAACAGTTTGAGGAGGCCCGTTTCATCGCCGAGGATCTGTCCGCGCGCGATTTCGCGATGTCGCGCCACGCCGATCTCGTAAGGAACTCCCTTCTCGGTGAGTTCCTGTTCGGTCGGTCCGACCATGGAAATCTCGGGGATGGAGTACACGCCGTAGGGTGTCGGTGCGATCGGTGAAACGGCTGTCTCTTCAGACTCAACGCCGAACATGCTCTTGGCGGCAGATCGCCCCTGCTCCCGGCTCGTCGCGGCCAGTGCAGGAAAACCGATCACATCACCCGCAGCATAAATGTGAGGCACATCGGTCTGGTAGTTCTCATTGACATGGAGCCGACCGCGTTTGTCTGCGGTGAGGTCAGCCGCTTCAAGATTGAGCGTGTCGGTGTTGCCTTGTCGCCCGACGCTGTAGAGCAGGCATTCGCCGGCGATTTTCTTTCCGCTCTCCGTTGATGCAATAACACCGCCGTTGTTTCGTTCGAGCCCGACGACGCGCTCACCAAAGCGAAATTCCACGCCGCTGCTCTGCATATGATGTGCGAGCGCATCGCGCACCTGTCGATCGATGAACTCCAGATAGCTGTCGCTTTCGTTGAGGAGGATCACGCGTGAACCCAGCGCTGCAAAGATGCACGCATATTCGACACCGATCACCCCGGCGCCGACCACGATGAGCTGGCGGGGGATGCTCTTGAGTTTGAGTATCTGGTTGGAGTCGATGATGTGCCGACCGTCGAAATTCAACTCGGGCGGGTGAGCCGGCCTCGACCCCACCGCGATCAACACGTTGTCCGCCTCGAGTGAATGGGTGTCCCGGCCTCGATGAATCTCCAACTGGTGAGATCCAACGAACGAGGCGGCGCCGAAGATCAGCTCCACTCCATTGCGCCGAAGCTGATCGCGAAGAACATTGGATTCATGCTGGACGATCTTGCCGGTGCTCTGCGTGAGATCATCGATCGTGAGATCGTGCTTGACGCGGTAGTGCGAGCCGTAATGGGCGCGCTGCCGATGCCCGGTCAGATGCAGCGTCGCTTCGCGCAGCGATTTGGATGGGATCGTTCCGGTGATGGCGGCGGCGCCTCCCGGCGAATCGTCCATTTCGATCGCTATCACTTTCTTACCAAGCTTGGCCGCCTGGATCGCGCCAAAATGACCGCCCGGCCCCGTCCCGATCACCGCAAGATCACACCGTTGCATAAACACACTCCCCCGATCTCAGATTTCATTGCGAGCGCGATGAGATCGCCTCATCGCCACACGACGACATCGGATCAATCCGAGCGGTAGCTAAGGGGGATTCGCAAGCGTCCGAGAAGAACAGGATGTCCTCCGCGATCGCTTTGGCGGTGCGCGCATTCCTCTTCAAACGCGGGAGATGCGGCGTTGAACAACCTACATCGCTTGGCCGATGGCTCGCGCGGCAGCTTCAGCCTTTTGCAAGATCTGTTCTGCGTTGTCGCGGTCCGCGTCTACACCATCGGCGAAGCAGACCTCCACATCGTCGATGCCCATCCATCGCAGTGCGGCGCCGAGATAGGTGGTGAGATAGTCGCCCGTCTCGCGCGGGTCGCCATCCTTGGGATACATCCCGCCGCGGCTGCCGACCAAGGCTGCCTTCTTGCACCCGAGCAGACCACGCGGCCCGTCGGCGGTGTACTCAAAAGTAATGCGCGCCTGGATCACGGTGTCGAGCCATTGCTTGAGCTTCCAAGGCGGGCCGAGGTTCCACATCGGTGTGGTCAGAACCAACTGATCGCATGCCAAGAGTGGCTTGATGTGTCGCATGAAGCCATCGAAGCGCGCTTTTTCCTCGCCTTGCAACTCCTCTCCCATAAACTGATGGATGCGCGTGTTGACGCCGACCGCGTCGACCATCGGCAGGTCCTCGTCGAAGAGGTTGAACTCGACGATCTCCGCGTCTTGGTGCGCCGAGCGATAGCCATCGAGCAGGGCGTCAGCGACACGAAGTGAACGGGACTCGCCGCGTGGGCGGGGATTGGCGATGATGTGCAGCAGATTGGGCATTGATGATTTCCTCTTGGTTGGTTGGGAACGTAGCATAGCCAAACATGAAGCTCGGCGTGATTATTCCAGCGGCAGGCGCCTCGCAACGCTTTGGCGGCAAAGACAAACTCAATGCGGACCTCGCAGGGCGACCGTTGCTCCACCGAACCGTCGAGGTCTTCGTCAACCATGAATCCTGTGCGGACATCATCGTCGCTGGCCCCGCTGACAACGACTCGTTCGCTGAGTTTCGATTGCGGCACGGCGACAAACTCGGCCTACTCGGCGTCACACTCTGCCAAGGAGGCAAAGAACACCGCTGGCAAACCGTCAAAGCGGCGCTCGAACATGTGCCGGGCGACTGCACACACATCGCGATCCACGATGCTGCAAGAGTGTGCGCTTCGCGTCAGCTTCTCGATCGACTCTTTGAAGCTGCGAGCAAACACGATGCAGTGATCCCCGCTGTCCCTGTTGCGGACACGCTCAAAGAGGTCAGTGCTGAAGCGATTGTCGACGACGACATCGATCCGCTCGACGCCGTGCTGGGCAGCGGGAGCAATGTGACGATCCGGCAAGTGGTCAAAACGGTCTCACGCGAAAACGTGGTCGGCGTGCAGACGCCTCAGGTTTTCAAAGCGGATCTGCTGCGAAAAGCGTACGAACAGGATGATTTATCCAGCACCGACGACGCCGGGCTCATCGAACGATTGGGCGAACCGGTCGTCGTCATTGAAGGCGATCCGATGAATATCAAAGTGACACGCCCCAACGATCTCCGCTTGGCGATCGCGATCCTCGGCTTGCGAGCGCCCAAAGATCGACCAACGCACAAACGGTTCTAAGGAATCAACTCAAATGGCTATCACAGCACAGAACATCTTCAACAACGGGCGAGACGCCCGTCCCACTGGCGCCGATCGGCAGAGAAAAAGCCCACGATGACAGTTCAGGAGACGCAACCCATGACGCCGCCGGCTGCTGGCGCTGACGAGCCTTACTTCAGCGGCAACCGCAACTTCACGCTCTATATGGAAGCGGCGCTGGATGTGTTTCGTGATATCTCCCAGCCTTGCCATGTGCTCGACCTTCCCGCGGGGCATGGACAGTTCACCGATGCGCTGCGCGGCTTGGGCCATGAAGTCACGCCGGTGGACATCAACGAAGAGCGCGAAGACTACATCTATGCGGACATGAACCGCGCGCTCCCCTTCAGCGATGACGCCTTCGACGCTGCGGTCTGCATGGAAGGAATCGAACATCTCATCAACCCGGTCAACCTGCTCAGCGAGTTGATCCGCGTTGTTCGGCCCGGCGGAACGATCGTCGTCTCCACGCCCAACATCATGAACTTCTACTCCCGACTGCAGTTCCTGTTGACCGGAACGTTCTATCAGTTCAACCCGGCGACGCTGCGCGATCTGCCCCCCGACGCGCAAGAAGATCGGTTCCACATCTCGCCGATGTCGTACCATCGGCTGCGATACCTCGCGGACTATTTCGGCGCCGACGTCGTGGAAGTGCGGAGCGACCGCTTCAAAAAGAAATGGCTCGCCCCACTGTTTCTCCTCTTCCATGCATTGGGAGCGCCTTGGCGCAAACGGCTGTTTTTCAGTCGCGATGCAGACCAATGGGCCAAACGCAACGAACAGATGCATGGGCACATCAATAGTAAAGCGCTGCTTACTGGGCGAACGATGGTGCTTGTGTTGCGCAAACGCGAAGCATGAAGAGATTGCGCGCTTTTAGGCGCCGAGTCAATCTTTGATGGGATGGAGAGCGATGAGATCGTCGCCGATCGCGGAGATTGCTTCAAACATCGCGCACGCAGCGTCGATCATCCCCTGCTGCTGTTCGGGCGTGAACTCTTCAGCGTCGATCTCGACTTTGAACTTCGACCACAGCTCGGTTTGCCGATCGCCGTAGGGGTTGAGGAAGGTGACGCCTTGCTCGCCGGTCAGACCAAAGGCGGGGCGGATCGCCTTGGCGATGAACTTGGAGCCGTTGTTGGAGCCTTCGAGGACATAGAAAAAGCCGAGCAATGCAGCCGGGGCTGACGCCGACTTGTCTTTGATCTGCTGGCAGAGAGTCTGTGTCGCTTGCGTCGGCGAGAGTGCTGCGGGGTCGACGCCGAAAAACTGGAGATCGTCCCGCAAGCGAGGCGCCTGGTACGCGTGTTCGTGAACGACGTGCCCGAGCGATTCGCACTGCTGTGCTGCAGCTCGGAGAGCTTTTTCAAGACACTCGTGGACGAAAAGCATCTGTCCCAAAAACGCGGTGTACTGCGCCTTGCTCAGTGAGCCTCGGATCATCGCCTGCTGGAGCGGGTGCTGCTCGGCGGTGGTGTGCAGTTGCTGGGTGGAGGTGCGCAGGCGCGCGGAAATCGGCTCGGTCGCGGTGGTCATGTATCTCTCTTTCAACTCGGCTTTCAACTCAGCAATACAGACTGGCAATACGGACGGATGGCAGTTCTCAGGCGCAGGATCGCATGCTCCACAGCGTGATAAAGATCGCTGTCCACACGAGCCCTTTGACAAGGAAGAATAGGAACCCCGCCATCCCAATGCGCCGAATCCATGTGACCACAGTGCTGCTCCCTCAGTGCCAGAGTATTAGGGGCAAACAACCCCTTTGCAGATGAGACTTAGTCTCGATTAGCAGAGTTGTACGAGAAGCCGAATCGTAGGTCAAGCGGACGTTTTCAATCCGCCTGCCCGATTCTATCGGCTATCTACTCTGCGACCTCCTCCCGGTCGCCCGTCTTGCGATAGCGAGCCCGCAGGGCAGCATAATCGTCTGGCTCCACCCCCGAAATATCCAGTTCCTCCTGCCCCTCTATGCATTGCCGATGCAGGTCTTTCAAGAACGGCACGCACCAGCCACACCCCGTCCCCGCTCCCAGGCATTCGCTGATCTGCGACGCCGCCTTGGGCTGTTCACGCTTGAGAAACGTGCGGATCTTCCGCAGGCTCACATGGAAACACAGGCAGACTTCGTCGTCAGGGTTCACGCTTGGATCATAGCCCCACTCGATAGGTGGGTCAGCAGGCAGGCGCGAGCGGGACAGGCGTGTGTATCCTCTATCTCATGCCTCGTCTTGAATATCACACCGCTGGCGAATCGCACGGCCCGGCAGCCCTGTGCCTGATCCATGGGCTCCCCGCTGGGCTGACACTCGACGAAGAGTTCATCAACGCTGAGCTTCGCAGGCGCCAAGG
>CAYMQF010000120.1:0-6227 GCA_964392425.1 uncultured Phycisphaeraceae bacterium | reverse complement strand
GCGCAGCAGCGCTTCGGTGTGGTCGAGCATGGACATGCAGTCGCCGAACGCTTCGTACACTTCGATGGAGGTGAACTCGGGGTTGTGCTCGCGGTCGATTCCTTCGTTGCGGAAGATTCGGCCGATTTCGTAGACGCGTGGCATACCGCCTACCAGCAGGCGTTTGAGATGGAGTTCGGTGGCGATGCGCATCGTGATGGGCATGTCCAGCGCGTTGAGATGGCTCTTGAAGGGGCGAGCGGCGGCGCCACCCGGCTGGGACTGCAACACCGGCGTCTCCACTTCGAGAAAACCTCGCTCATCCCAGAACAAACGGATCTTCGCGATGATCGCGCTGCGCAGCTTGAAGACGCGCATCACGTCGGGATTGGCGTACAGGTCGATGTAGCGTTTGCGGTAGCGCAGCTCCGGATCGGCGAGCCCTGACCATTTTTCAGGTGGCGGCGCCAGGCTTTTTGACGCGATGGACAAGGAGGACGCCCAGATCGTGACTTCGCCGGTGCGCGTCATCATGAGCGGGCCGGTGGCGATGACGAGATCGCCGAGCGCGCACAGTTTGGCGATGTTGAAGCCCAGCTCGTCGCAGTCGCGCTTGGAGACGGCGATCTGCAGGTCGCCCGTGTCGTCGCGGAGGTTGAGCCAAACGAGTTTGCCGTTGTCGCGGTGGAGCATGACGCGGCCAGCAACGGTGGCGGTTGGCCGAGCATCGGTGTGGCCTTCCTCTTTGGAGTGCTCTTTGTGGTGGGTGTCCGCGTCGGCGTCATAGAGGGAGCGTGCGCGGTCGATGGGTGTGATGGAGTCGGTGCGCGAGCCGTAGGGGTTGACGCCGAGCTGGGCGATGCGGTCGCGGTTGGCTCGGCGGTCGGCTTCAAGGCGGTGGATGTCGACTTCTTCGGTCGGCGTGGGCGCGGTGGTGTCTTCGTCTGGCATGGGGAGCATCGTACCGACGCTGGCGGGCAGGAGAGGAGCTGCCCGACGATTTGCGGTGCTCTGGGTTAGACTGAACCCGCGACGAAACGGCTGCGAATGAACAAACTCGATCGATACATCGCGAAGAAGTACCTGGGCAACTGTGTGGCGCTGTTTCTTGCGCTGTTCGGGTTTGTCGTTGGTATCGATGTGTTCTTGAATCTCAAGCGGTTCATCCGGGCGGCCAACGATTTGGACCCCGATGGATCGGCGCTCAGGACGGCAGTGGCGACGGTGCTGGCGATCATTGATCTGTGGGGGCCTCGGCTGCTGCAACTGTTCAACTATCTCAGCGGGCTGGTGATCGTGATGGCGGCGGGATTCACTGCGGCAAGCTTGGTGCGCAAACGCGAACTTGTGGCGGCGCTTTCCAGCGGCGTGAGCTTGCATCGGATTGCGGCGCCGATGGCGCTGTCAGCGGTGCTGGTGCTCACGGCGCAGGCGATCAATCAGGAGTTTGTATTGCCCAAGATGGCGCACCTGCTCCCTCGTGATGCGCTGGATGTGGGTCGGCGGGAGATCAAGCCGTTTCGTGTGTCGCTGCTGAGGGATGGATCGGGGAGGCTGTTTCATGCTCGTGTGTTTGAGCCGACCGAACAGCGGCTGGTTGATGTCGCCATCTGGGAGCGCGACTCATTGGGGCATGTGACCAAGCGGATTCACGCCGACGAAGCGCACTGGACCGGCGATGGATGGGAGTTGACGGGTGGCATTGCAGAGCGCCCCGATGCGCCCGGCGTGCGCACTCCGGTTGAAAAGATCGTGACGGATTTGGACCCCACAGCGATTCTCGTTCGGCAAGTTTCTGGGTTTGGTCAGAGTTTGTCGTGGAGGCAGATTTCAAGGGCGCTGTCGCAGAAGGGCGTGCCGATAGATCCGGTGACAAGGCGTCGACTCGAGCGGATCCGGTTTGGGCGCGTCGGGATGATGCTCAGCAATTTTTTGGTGTTGCTGATTGCGATTCCGTTCTTTTTGTCGCGGATGCCTGTGAATATGGTGGCGCGGTCAGCTCGGTTGGCGCCGGTGATTTCGCTGGCGATGATCGGGTCGGTGGTGGGAGTGTCGGCGCCTTTGCCGGGCATTCCCGTGCAGCTGGCGGTGTTTTTCCCGGCGATCGTGTTGGCGCCGATTGCGATCACGATCCTGGCGAGCATGAAGACGTGACGGGAAGCAACATTGAATCTCCCCTTGTGTGAAACCCCTCGCTTGCGCTCAGGGCTCTGAATCAGTCGTCGTGTGTATGTTCGCCGGCTTCATCGTCGTCGACGTGGCCATCTTCATCGGCGTCGGCGGGAGTTTCCTCGACAGCGTTTGCAGCGTCGATGGCTTCCTGCGCCGTGATCGTCTGGGCGCTCATGGTCAGAGCTATTTCGGCGGCCTCGGCGTCCACTCGCAGAGTGACGGCTTTGCCTCCTGGCACCATCACCATCAGATCGACAAGGAGCGCGGTTTTGCCTTTATCCAGAGTGCTGTTGTCGAAGACTCCCCAGCACAGGACGGTCCCGTTGTCGCAAAGAATGGCGAAGGGAGCGGGTGTCGCGTTGGAGCCGGACTGGTTCGCGTTGAACGTTTGGGTCGACGAGGTGGCGTCTTTGTAGGCACGGCCGAAAGCATTGAAGACATCTTCAAAGCGTGTTCCGACTTCTTTGATCGGGCCTGCTTCTGCTTCGATGACACTGATGAAGAGTGTGAGTTGATCGTCGGTGATGTCGGCGTTGGCGTCGGCGGTGAGCACGGCGCGCGCGGTGGTAATGTCGCCTTGCGCGGTGGAGACAACAAGCTGGCTGACGGAGGGCGCCATTGTTTTGGACCAGAAGGTGTATGCCTGCAAGGCGCCGATGCCGAGCCCGAGTTGCAGGACGGTCACGAACAGGCCGAGGAAGATGCCGATGATCGCGGCGACTCGTCCTGAGAGCCTGCCATGCGCGTTGCGGATCAGTCCAAGGGACACGCCACCGAGCACCGCAGCGAGCAAGCCTGCGCCGGGGATGCAGCAGGGGATTGCGAGGAGTGCTGAGGCGATCGCGAGGAAGCTGGTGCGCGGCGGCTGCTCATACTCAGCAGTGAAGGCGCCGTCCTCGAAACCGGGCTCGGATTGGTATGGATTCTGGCTCATTGAAAGTAGGGTACCTCTGGGGCGCTCGACTCGTCAACAAAACGATGTTCGGAGACCCCTCACATATCACACTGATCGGCTGGTTCTTTCTTCGGAGAGGGCGCGATCCTGTTGCAGGATTGTGCGGCTGGCGGGCTGGCGTGTCCACAGAGAGAGGTGTCAGGACACTCAGCGCAGGGAATGAGCCTTCCAGAATCGATCGAAGCCGCTAATGTTGTCGGCCCGATGGATAATCTCTCCATGATCTCGGCGACCGGGCTTTTCACAGTGGGGGTGGCGCTGCTCGTCATCGGCGGCGACACGCTCGTCAGAAGCTCGATCACGCTTGCCAAAATGTTTGGGATAGCGCCCGTCGTGGTTGGACTGACCGCGGTCGCGTTTGGCACTTCCTCCCCTGAACTGGCGCTCAATCTGGTCGCTGCGGTCAACGGGCACGTCGAACTGAGCTTCGGCAACATCGTTGGATCGAACATCGCAAACATCGGACTGATCCTCGGATTGTCAGCGATGATTCGGCCTATGGGCGTGCACGAATCGCTTGTCAGGCGGGAGATTCCGATGTTGCTTGTCGCGACGGTCGGGTTCATCGCGTTGGCGTATGCACCGCCGGCTGTGTCAGGACATACGACGGGGTTGGCTCGATTGGATGGAGCCTTGCTGTTGGTTGGCTTTGTCGGCGTGTTCTGGCTGATGCTCAGACTCGCCAGGAAAGAGGCTGCCGGCGAGGCGATGTTGAAAGCTGGAACGCAAGCAGGGGCAGCCAAAGCTGCTGCGGGGTCAACGGAAAGTCGGAAACGGCTCATTCCTTCGATCGCACTCTTTATCCTGGGGCTGGGGCTGCTCATCGGCGGGGGAAAGCTCGCGGAAATGGGAGCGGTCGGGATCGCGTTTCGGCTTGGGATGTCAGAAGAAATGATCGGCCTGACGGTGGTGGCGTTGGCGACGAGCCTGCCCGAACTGTCCACGTCGCTGCTCGCGGCTCGGCGGGGGCATGCGGACCTCGCGGTCGGGAACATTGTCGGGTCCAACTTGTTCAACCTGCTGCTGGTGATGGGGGCGACTTCGACGGTGGCGCCGATACCGCTGCCGGCGTTGGCGATGAGTTCGTTCGTGGTGTTGATCGTGCTGACGTTTCTGATCGTGCCGATGAGCTTGACGTCGGGGAGGAAGATCAGCCGGATCGAGGGCGGTGTTCTTCTTGCGATTTACTTCGGGTACATCGCGTATGAAGTTGTCATGTCGATGCGATGAGGGCCGGACAGGATCGCAGTGTTCAAAAAAAATGCCGCCTGCGATCCATCAATCACAGACGGCGTGTTCGTCGAGTTGCGACTCAAAGCACTCGGGGTCTTCCCTCTTACCCTGCTCGGAATACCGAGCGCAACGCCCCGAAACAACTAAGCAACCCGACGAGATGTCGCGCGACCATCGAACTATCGGTCGCGCCGCGAACCTGAGAAGCGCTGCTTCAAGGCGCCCTCGATCCGCTGTTGGACCAGAACTCCGTTCAGCAGGCGCACGCGTCACGATGTTGACGCTTCGGAAGACCGATCGCAGTCAAAAATTCATAACGCTCAGCGTGCCCATGCCAAACTCTCTTCTTTCACTTCGCGCGGGCCCCTGTGCAAGGAAACACCAACGCTGCGCCCATGGTACAAAAATACAGCCTGCAACGCAAGCCCTTTGCGAAGAAAACACGCAAAAACAACAACTTTCCTAGCAAGAGCGACGCGGATGCTCTCACTGCAGTGGAAGGCCCGGTGTTATGGGATTCTGACCAATCGGGTTGGCTGGTTTCTGCTCGTGCCGTCAGCGAGATGTTCACGCACACCCATGCCGTTGTAGAGGTGCCCAGGGTGTCGCTCCATGAGGGCTTTGAGTTCAGGGCTGCGCTCTGCGGAGGAGGGGTCGTAATCTTTTTCGGTGAAGAGGCCGATGGTCACGATGCTTCGATTTGGACCGTGATAGTAGAAGGCGAGTTCACCATCTTGCCTGAAGAGCGCTGCTGCCTGTTCAGCGGACTGCATCACTTCAGCACGGTCGTTGCTTTCATAGACCGCGACCTGGAGTGTGTAGACAAGGTTGTCTCCAAAGAGTTTGTGGGCGTTGGCGAGATTGAGTTCGGGGTTGGCGCCTGACACACCGCTGGGGGGCGGCATCAGGAACGCGCTTCCGAAGACCGCGACATCGTTGATTCGGATTGCATGGATGCGGTTGAGTTCGCGCTGCGCTGCGCGATCGCTTGGACTGTTGTACGAGCCGAGTGCGATGGTGGCGCCATGTCGTTGCGCGTCGATGAAGGCGCGCGCCATTCCCGGTTGCGCCTGGATTTGCGAGAGGGAGGTTTGGGCGCGCATCACTGCGTCGCCGCCTTTGAACGTGGCGAGCACGATTCGCCAGCCAGTCGAGGGCATGTTGGATGAGTTGGCGGAGTTGCCTTGGCCGAAGAGTTGGGCGCCTTCGGATGCTCTATTTGCATCGAGAGTCGAGCTGCCGCTGGAACATCCGGGAAGGCCCGCGATCGCCGCAGCAAAAAGAAGCGGAAGGACGAGTTTGGAGGCGATTCGTAAGCCGTTCAATTGCAGCACTTTATACAAACCTTTCAAGGAAAAACACGATTCGTGTCGATATCAAGAATCGTACATCGGGCCAATGTCTGGTGTGTTCAAAGTTGTTGATTGTATTCGCCGCGTCCAGCGGTGTGGTGTCCTACCATCTAAAATCGGCGAGGCCGTTTCGCCCGTGTGGTGTAGGAACGTAGCATCGTCGGCAGGAAAAAGGTTCAGGAAATGAGCGACACATCTCCAATAAGCCCGGTCAAGACAACCCCGCTGAGCCGACTCAACGGGTCGAGGGCGTCGATCGATCAAGCGCCGTCGGATCTTCAGCCAGGCATCACCCGTCCGTCGGATCGGCTCGAACTCTCTGATCGCGCCGTATTGCTCAGCAGGCTCCGCGATCTGCCTGCCGTGCGGGCTGATCTGGTTCAGCGCGTCAAGAGCGAAATCGACACGGGCGCCTACGACACTCCCGACAAGCTGGACGCTGCCGTCCGCGCGCTGGTCGATGAGTTTGCCAACCCGAGCTGATCGTCGCATCCGCCGTTCCTCTCCCTGACTCCCCATTGATAGTCCTACGCAGA
>CAYMQF010000119.1:0-6256 GCA_964392425.1 uncultured Phycisphaeraceae bacterium | reverse complement strand
ATCGGGCGAAGCCCTTCTTCAACCGCCCACGAAACCGATGAGACGATCTGCTCATACTCCTGCGCTCGCAGGAAGACGGGGCTGTCGCCCGAAAGCACGCTGCGCATCGCCTCGAATCGAACATCCGTCGAGATCGTCGGGTCGGCGTCTTTCGCTGCAACGTACGCGCGAGCCGCGGTGAATGTGTCTTTGATCGTGTCGAGCCGTTTGTTGGTCTGCTCGCGCTGTTCCTTCTTGGACTTGTCCATCCAAGGGGCGGTGATCGTCCGCATGTTGGGCCAACTGATGACCAGTCCGGCAGCAGGATCAATCGTCATATCCTCCCACGTCCAGCCGTCCAGACGCACGATCGACGCGCGCCCGGGGATGAGCCCGCCTGATGGGAAGACGCCCGCTGTCAGGACGCCGCCCGTCCGCGCGACGGGAAAGAGCGTTGAGTCCGGGTTGATCGACACGGCAGCGCGCACTTCAGGAGTCACATCGCCGACTTCCGACGCATCCACCGTAGCTCGCACCGCGCTCACTTCGACAAGCCCCAGCCCCGTGACGGCGCTGACAAAGCCGGGATAGACATGCTTGCCCGTCGCATCGATGCGGACGACATCCCTGCCTCGCACGCGAGGTCGTTTGCCCGACGAGAGCACCTGCGTGATCACGCCGTTGTCAAAAACAATCGACCCGTCTTCGATAATGCCTGACGAAACCGTGTGAATCGTCGCATGTTCGATGACGATGGGGCTGCTCTGAGCGGGCGCCTTGTGGATGAGGTCCTGCGCCTGGGCGTTCATCGAAACGAACCCGAGGGACACAAACGCGACGGCGAGCGTGTTGATATTCATTGATCGATTCACCACTGGCCTCCTTCGTAGTTTTCTTCGCCGCATTGGCCGCTGCGGTGGGTGTCAGGGTCGAAGCCGGCCCGCAGCAATTCGAGATTGAACTCCCGGCGAGCTGCAGCAGCCCGACTCTTGGGCGATGCGGATGGCGAAGCGTTTGCCTCGCTCGATGCGTCGCTCTTTGCCTGGGAGTCGTCGTCATTGTCTTTGGATTTCTTTTTGCTCTTCTTGGCAAGGATTTTCTGGATGATGCGCTGCCGTTCTGCCTGATCCTTGTCAAGCATTTCGCGCTCCATATCGATGGAGAACATCTCGCGTCCATCAATGAACGTCGCCTCTGCTTTGGAGAAATAGCTGAGCGGATCGCTCGACCAGATGACGAAATCAGCGTCTTTGCCCGTTGCAAGCGAGCCGACGCGGTCCGCAATGCCAAGCTGCACCGCCGGGTTGTAGGTGACAAACTTGAGCGCCTCATCAGGCGCCAGCCCGCCGTACCGAACCGCTTTGCCCGCTTCGGTGTTGAGCCGACGCGCCAGTTCGTCGCTGTCGGAGTTGAACGACACGCGCACGCCCGCTTTGGCCATGATCGCGCCGTTGTAGGGAATCGCGTCGTACACCTCAAACTTGTACGCCCACCAATCGCTGAACGTCGAGGCGCCGATCGCGTGCTCCTGAATCGCCTCAGCGACCTTGTACCCTTCGAGCACATGCTGGAACGTGCCGATCTTGAAGCCAAAGTCCTCCGCGACTCGGCAGAGCATCAGGATCTCATCCTGCCGATAGCTGTGGGAGTGGACGAGCCGATCACCATCAAGGATTTCGCGCAGCGCTTCGAGTTGCAGATCACGCCGAGGCGGATAGGTCAGCCGTTTCTTCTTTGAAGAAAGATTGTTGTACCGCTCCCACTCGTTTGCATACTGCTGGGCAGCGATGAAGCGATCGCGAATGATGGCGTCAACACCCATGCGCGATTGCGGATAGCGCGTGCGGTACTTGTCACCCCAGTTGGATTGCTTGACGTTTTCGCCCAGTGCAAACTTGATCCCCGCCGGGGCTCCAGCAAAGCGCATTTCGTCTGCCGTGTCGACACCCCATCGGAGTTTGATGACGCTGTTTTGCCCGCCGATCGGGTTGGCTGAGCCGTGCAGTTGGTTGGCCATCGTCAGCCCCCCAGCCAGCTCCCGCCAGATGGAAATCGAGTCGGGGTTGATGACGTCGCTGATGCGCACTTCGCTGGTGACGGCGTGGGTGCCTTCGTTGACACCTCGAGAGATGCCGGTGTGGCTGTGCGCGTCGATCAGGCCCGGCGTGATGTGTTTGCCCGTTGCGTCAATGACGCGCATGCCGAGGACGTTTTTGTAGTTGCGATCGCTGACTTCAACGATCTTGCCGCCTGAGACGACAAGCGTGCCGTTTTCGATGACGCCGTCGGCGCCTGACGTCCAGATCGTCGCGCCGGTGATGATGACATCTTCCTGAGCGGGCATCGTTTCAAACCCGAACGCACCAAAGGGCGTCGGCAGCGTTTCGGGAATGTCGCTGATGTCGTCGGCATCGGAATCGTCTTTGTCCGAATCGTCTTTGTCTGCGTCGTCCTCACTCGTAGCTCCGGCGCTGGTGCGATCGGCGCGCCAAGAGAACACGCCTCCTTCTGCGTCCATCCACACGCCGGTGATGCGTTCGCCCTCGACCACACCCGAGACAGCGAAGACACCCGCAAGATCGAGGTCGTCTCCATCAATCAGGAAGTTGATCCGGGCGCCATCGGTCGTCACTTTTCGAGCCTTGACTCCATCATGGTCTCCAAAGTCAAAGACGAGTTTGTTTCCCTTTTTGATGGTGAGTTCGCCTTCGTAGGCTTGATCCCCCTCGGTGAAGACCGCAGCCCACTGCCCGACCAGATCCAACTCAGGCTTGGCGTTGATCTCGTGACGTCGACCAGCGATCCATACATCGCGAATCTCAGTTTTTTTGCCAAATAGATCGCCATCCGTCACCACAAGGTTCGCAAGGAAGCCAGGCGCCAGTCGGCCGACACGATCCTCCACGCCCAGCAGTTTGGCAGGGTTGGTCGTCAACATTTCAAGGGCAGCCTCTTCAGACAAACCATGCTTGATCGCGCTGCGGAGGTTCTCCATAAACTTCTGCCCCTTGGGCAGTTTGTCGGTGGTCAGTGCGAGCGTGAGCCCCGCGTCGTAGAGTCGGCGGGCGTTGGTCGGCGCCTGCTCCCATGTCATGAGTTCACGCAGGCTCACCGCGTTGGCTGCAGCAATCGTCCCAACTTCAGGCTTCTTCGGATACGCCAACGGCAACACGATCGGCGTTCCCTGCTCAGCGATCGCTTTGAGTCGGCGAAACTCCGTGCCCGTGCCTAGCACTGCAATATCCCGACCAAACTCCTTGGCAATCTTGCCCGCGCGAAGCACATCCAGTTCATCTTGAGTGTCGAAGAGAAGCCCTTCACCTGCGATCGCGTCAGGCCCCAGCGCATCAAGCGCATCTGCAGCAATCGGTGGCTCGAGCCCAGCGGGATCGCGCCGATAGACGGCGACCGTCTGCGCCCGCCAGTCCGCGTCGAGCAATGTCTGGCGGATCAGCGCGATCGCGCCCATTTCTGAGCCGGGATAGGAAGATGGCCTGCCAAAACCACCTGTTTCAAAGGAGATTTCCTGGTACGCGCCGTCGCGAACGATCGTCGGATAGCTCGCAGAGGAATCATCGTCGGTCGGCTCATCGAGCAGAACGACAGCAGAAGATCCACGAAAGACGCCACCCTTGGGCGCGATCGCAGCAGCGGTGAAGCCGAGCTTGCGGAGTTTTTCACGAGTTTCTTTTTCCACACCTTCGCCGTCCAATGCGGACCGTTGAGGCGTCACCTTGGCGTTCCAATGATTGCCCGGCGCGTTTTCGTCAGGCTTGGGAGCGGAGACGGGCAGATGCGCCTCGATCAGACCGGGATAGATCGTCAACCCCGAATAATCCCAGACTCGCGCGCCCTCCGGCGGCGACGCGTTTGCTTTGATCGACACAATCACGCCGTCGCGGATCACGACGGTGGCGTTGTCGATGGTGTTCCCCGGCTCGGTGATGACGGTGGCGCCGACCAGTGCGTGCCAGCGAGGATCAACCTTGCGGATTCCCTCGGTCGGCCCGGGCTGGGCGGTCACCTGTGGAATGGAGACTCCAAGCGTGACAGCGATCGCCGCCAGCCCCAGAAGTGCCGGCCTTGCAGCGTTGCGAAAGGTGGATGTTTTCATACAAATCAGCCTATCAGATGTGGAGGATGTCCCGCCGTCGGGCCCGCCAACGCGCGCATAGACATCCTCAGTTCTCTGGGTGTACCCAGCCGATGGGCGATGGTTGCCGATTTTGCGCGTGCCTCGACCTGCTTCGACTCTGAAAAAATGCACATTTTTGGGCAATCGAGCCGCTCGCCAGCGCTCCAGTCGCCGATGATGCCCGCTGCTGACGCCAGTCTCACTCTCGCCTTCACTCTCTTCTATAATCCCACTGCAATCACTGCATTAGGAAGGGTCGCCCGATGAACACCGCTGCACACAACAACCCGTTTGGATCTAAATCCGTCCTGAAAACCTCGTCAGGCGAATACACCTGGTTCGACCTCAACGCCCTCACCAGGCAAGGCGTCGGCGACATCAGCAAGCTCCCCTACTCCATCAAGGTGCTGCTCGAAGCGATGCTCCGCAATGTCGATGGGTTCATCGTCACCGAAGACGACGTCGCGGGGCTCGCCAATTGGAACGCCGCCAAGCCTGCGCGAAAAGAGCTGCCCTTCATGCCGGGCCGCGTGGTGCTGCAAGATTTCACCGGCGTCCCCGCGATGGTCGACCTCGCAGCGATGCGAAGCGCGATGGAGCGAATGGGCGGCGACCCCTCCATGGTCAATCCCCAAATCCGCTGCGACCTTGTGATCGACCATTCGGTGCAGGTGGACGCTTACGCGTCAGGCGTCGCGCTGACCATCAACGCGGACAAAGAGTTCGAGCGCAACGGCGAACGCTACGAATTTCTCAAGTGGGGGCAGCAGTCCTTTGACAACTTCACCGTCATCCCCCCCGCCACCGGCATCGTCCACCAGGTCAACCTCGAATACCTCGCCAACGTCGTGCTGACCAAGCCCGGCGCAGACGGCAGGCCCGTCGCCTATCCCGACTCCCTCGTCGGCACCGACTCGCACACTACGATGATCAACGGGCTCGGCGTGGTCGGCTGGGGCGTCGGCGGCATCGAAGCGGAAGCGTGCATGCTCGGCCAACCGATCTACATGCTCACGCCCGAAGTGGTCGGCTTCAAACTCACCGGCAAGCTCCCGGAAGGCGCCACCACCACCGACCTCGTCCTCACCGTCACGCAGATGCTCCGCGCGCACGGCGTCGTCGGCAAGTTCGTCGAGTTTTTCGGGCCAGGCGTCGCATCCATGCGTGTCCCCGACCGAGCCACGCTCGCGAACATGGCGCCCGAATATGGCGCAACGATGGGCTTCTTCCCCGTCGATGCGCGAACGCTCGACTTCCTTCGCCTGACGGCGCGCGATGAATCAATCGTCGAACTCGTCGAACTGTATTGCAAAGCCAACGGCCTCTTCTGGACGCCCGACGCGCCCGAACCCGTCTTCACCGACACGCTCGAACTGGATATGGGAACGGTTCAGCCATCCTTGGCCGGCCCCAAACGCCCGCAAGACCGCGTGCTGCTTTCAGACATGCAATCCGCATGGAACAAGGAAATGCCAAAAACGTTTGGCAGAGAACAGGCTGGCCGCGAGGACGACAGCGCGCGAACACCCGTCACCATGGACGGCCAATCGTTTACGCTCGGCGATGGAGATGTCGTCATCGCTGCGATCACAAGCTGCACCAATACCTCCAACCCCGATGTGATGATCGCGGCGGGTCTGGTCGCGAAAAAGGCGCACGCGCTGGGGCTCAAACCCAAACCTTGGGTCAAGACTTCGCTGGCGCCAGGCTCCAAAGTTGTCACCGACTATTTCGACAAAGCGAATCTCACCGAGCATCTCGATGCGCTCGGCTTCAACCTCGTCGGCTACGGCTGCACGACGTGCATCGGCAACTCCGGGCCATTGCCCGACCCCATCCACGATGCGATCCAGAAGAAAGACCTTGTCGCGGTCAGCGTGCTGTCCGGCAATCGCAACTTCGAAGGGCGCATCAGCCCCGACATCAAGGCGAACTATCTCGCAAGCCCGCCTTTGGTTGTTGCGTATGCAATCGCGGGAACTATCAATATCGACCTGGCGAGCGAGCCAATCGCGCAAACGAGCGAAGGCAAGGATGTGTATCTCAAAGACATCTGGCCGACCAACGATGAAGTAGCCAAGCTTCGCGATTCGTGCATCACGCCTGACCAGTTCCATACTCAATACGAACATGTCTACGCCT
>CAYMQF010000118.1:0-6268 GCA_964392425.1 uncultured Phycisphaeraceae bacterium | reverse complement strand
GAGCCAGCACGGCCTCTTTTGCTTGGTCAGCAGTTCTGGATTCGTTCAGCATGGGGCGAAAGAAAGTCGAATTTTCGCAGTTTTTCAAAAAAACCACGAGAGAAAAATTCAAGAATAAGTCCATTATCCTATTCTCATGCAGCTCGTTGGCGTGTATCCTTCAAGTTCAATAGCAGGTCATATGTGCCATGAATTCAAGACTCGCCCCTATCCCAACCCACTTTCCGATCGGCTACGACGTCGCGGATCCTGAACTGATCGACCCCTTGCGCGAGCATGACGACCTGCCGATCGAGGATCTAGTCGAGCGATACAACTTCAAGAAGACTCGTGAAGTGCACAGCGTGCTTTGCAAACTTTTGATGCGAGAAATGAAATCGGCCTCTTCGCCTATCCGCGTGCTCGACATCGGCTGTGGCGCCGGGATCGCTGAGCGCCCCGGGTACAATCGCCTTCTTCGGCCGTTGATCGATGACTATTGGGGCGTCGAGCCTGATGAAACTATTCATCCTCCACCCAATATTTTCGACTGCGTGAAACATGATCTCCTCGAAGATGCGGATCTCCCGGAGAACTACTTCAACTTCGCGTACACGATCAACGTCATGGAGCACATCCCCAATCCGACGACTTACCTGAAGACGGTCAGTCGAGTGCTTGCCCCGGGAGGCGCCTTCTTCTTTCTCACACCCAACGGGTCGCATTATTTCACGACTTGCGCGAAGGTCGCCAATTCGATGCATCTGATCAATCCCATCCGCTGGCGATTGAAGGGGCGGACCGAGTTTGCGGCACGATATCCCGTTTTCTACCGGTTCAATAAAGCCCCTGCGATTGCAGCATGCGCCCAAGAAGCTGGGCTCCTCCCGCCACAACTTGCGTACTGCGAGCATCAGGGGCCTCGCGGCTATTTCAAAGGGCCGCTCAAACCCGTCTTGTGGGCGGGCAATCTCAAACGCACCGTTTGGCACAGGCGCGAATCACTCCTGCAGATTCTTGGGCGTATCCAGAAGCCTGCATGAGTGTGTGAACAGCTTTGCCGTTGAGTGCTGTTTCTATGAGTTCACAGAGGCATCGACGGCGCGCGTCAGGCCTCGCGAAGCAATCTCTTCTTTCAACTTGCCTACGAAATCCATCAAGGGTTTGGCGCCGAGGTCTTTCTTGATCCCACGAGCGCGAACGGAGACGGTTTGGCTCTCCGCATCGCGCGGGCCCACCACGAGCAAATACGGAATCTTTTCCTCGGCAGCAGTACGGATCTTTGCCTGGATGCGCTCGTTGGAATGGTCCACGCTCGCCCGGACGCCCGCCTCGACGAGCGCCCCATGCACCTCCTGTGCGTAGTCAGCAGATTTTTCACTGATGGGCAGCACGCGCGCCTGCTCAGGCGAAAGCCACGTCGGGAACGCACCTGCGAAATGTTCGATCAAGACGCCGACAAATCGCTCCATCGAACCAAACGGCGCCCGGTGGATCATCACGGGGCGATGCTGCTTGTTGTCAGCGCCGATGTACGTCAAATCAAACCGCTCGGGCAGGTTGTAGTCCACCTGCACGGTGCCAAGCTGCCACTCCCGGCCGATGACATCGCGAACAATAAAGTCAATCTTCGGCCCGTAAAACGCCGCTTCGCCCGGTTCTTCTGAGAAGGGCGCCCCGAGCGATTTTGCCGCTGCCCGGCAGGCTTCTTCCGCTTTCTCCCAGTTAGCTGGATCGCCGACATACTTGGATGAATCCGAATCGCGCAATCCGACGCGCACGCGATAGTCGGTCATGTCAAGCGCCCCGAAGATCAGCTTGACGATCGACAAACAGCCCATCACCTCAGCAGCGATTTGATCTTCCGTACAGAACAAATGCGCATCGTCTTGCGTGAACCCTCGCACGCGTGTCATGCCGTTGAGTTCGCCGGACTGTTCCCAGCGGTAGACGGTGCCGAACTCAGCGAGCCGAACGGGGAGATCGCGGTAGGAGTGAGGCTCCGAATCGTAAATCTTGATGTGGTGCGGGCAGTTCATCGGCTTGAGCAGATAGCCGTCGATCTCGCCCTCCCGCAACCGATTGGAAAGCTCCGCGCACGAACATCCATCGTCAGACAAAGCTCGCATCGACTCCCGATCGACAATCGGCGGATACTGCGAATCCTGGTAATACGGGAAATGCCCGCTCGTGCGATACAGATCGAGCTTGCCGATGTGAGGCGTGTAGACAATGTCGTACCCCTGTCTGCGAAGCTCGGACGTGATGAACATCTCGAGTTCGCGCCGGATGATGGCGCCTTTGGGCTTCCAGAGGATCAACCCTTGGCCGACTTGATCGTCGATATGGAAAAGCCCGAGCTTTTTGCCAATGACGCGGTGGTCGCGGGCGTGCGCCTCTTCGAGTTGTTTGAGATAGCGGTCGAGTTCTTTTTGCGTGGTGAAGGCGGTGCCGTAGACGCGCGTCAGCCGATCGCTCTTTTCGTCGCCATGCCAATAGCTTGAGGCGAGCGACATGACTTTGCACGCACCGATCCGCCCGGTGCTCGGCACGTGAGGGCCACGGCAGAGGTCTTCCCAGTTCTCACCCGCAGCACCGGTGGCGTACCAAGACAGCGAAGCTGAACCTTGTTCAATGGCGCGCTGGGCATTGTCGATCTTGTATTTGCTGCCTTCCGTTTGCAGCTTGTCCATCCCTTTGTCGCAGGGCATTTCGTACCGCGTGAAGGGACGGTCTTCCTTGATGATTCGCTGCATCTCTTCTTCGATGCGCTGAAAATCGTCTGAGGAGAGTGGCTTTTCACTGGGGACTGCGATGTCGTAGTAGAAGCCGGTGTCGGTCGGCGGGCCGTACACGAGCTGGACACCCGGATGGAGTTTCTCGATCGCCTCAGCCATGACGTGTGCAGCGGAGTGGCGGATGAGAAAAAGGGCGTCGGCGCTGACTTCACCATCGCGTGTCTTTGGCGTGACGATGGACAGCTTGGCGTCATGGTCGATGGGTTGGCTCAGGTCGATCAGTTCGCCGTCGAGGCGGGCGCCCAGTGCCGCTTTGGCTAGGCCCGGCCCGATCGAGGCGGCAACCTCGCCAGCCGTCACCGCGTGGTCAAACTCTTTGATCGAACCGTCTGGAAGTGTGATCTTGGGCATTGAATATTCTTCAGAAAAAAGGGTTCCGTGTCGCTCCGGTCGAGAATATACGTCAAACGGCTGAGGACGCGCGATCAGCCGGTTTTTCGGTTCGACGCTGCGATGGAGATCGGGCTCCGATTGACGCGGAGCGCTGGCGCCCGCACTATGCAGTGGTGAGGAGGTCGCCGGGGGCGCCGGGGAGTGTGGCTCAGGCGACGGGTGGAGGTCCTCACGGAAAAGGTGGCCCGCGTGCGCTGTCCCTACTGCAGCGACAATGACGACCGAGTGATCGACTCCCGCCTCAGCGAGGGGGGAAGCGCTATTCGCCGCCGACGCAAGTGCAACGGCTGCAGCAGACGCTTCACAACCTACGAACGAGTGGAAGGCGTCAATCGGCTCAAGGTCATCAAACGCGATGGATCGCGCGTGCCGTTCTGCCCGGACAACGTTCGCCGTTCAATCGAACTCGCCTGCGGCAAGAGACCTATCTCTGAAGCGGACCGCTCGCGCCTTGCTGAACAAGTCGAAGAAGAAATCCACCGCACGTTTGATGGCGAGATTGAATCCATCGAAATCGGTCGGCAAGTCGCGACCCGACTGCGTGACCTCGATGAAATCGCCTACATCCGTTTCGCCAGTGAATACGAAAAATTTCGTTCCGTCAGCGATATTCTTGACATGGCTCAACAGCTTTCCGAGCGCGTCAAGGATGTCAAGGAACAACAGCCGCTCTTTGATGAAGCGGACGGTTTGTGATGGACGCGGAAGGCGAGAGTTCGTGGTTGGTCAAACAGGCGATGAAGCGCCGTTGGCGGTTCAGTTTTATTATTATCTTTCCTGCGATTGTGCTGACTGCGTGTGCGACGACTCCAAGCGGGAGCACCGTTCGGCGACAGGTTGCGCCAATACCGCTGACCGTCGACGCTGACACTCGTGTTGACCCAGCTGAACCGGCCACCCAGTTCGGACCGGCCCCAGCTTCTGCCAGTCAGAGAGAGAAACAAGCCAAGGCAACTGAGCCCAAGCCCATTGCAGATGAAAGCACGCCTGCACCAGTTGCTTCGGTCGATCTGAAAAAAGATCATGCTGACGCCAAACCTCGCGCAGACGGCCGGCCGGCATGGTGGATCGAATCTCCACTGCGACAGCGCGGCGAGGTTCGTGTCGCTGCGGAGGCATTGGGGGTTGATCTGCGGGACGCTCGGCGGGCAGCGATCGACGCCGGTTTGCGACTGCTCGGGCGTGAGCTTGGCGCTGAGCCTGGCGAGTGGGTCGTCGAGGCGACAGCAATCAAGCCGCTGCGTGCAGTGCGAGGCCCGGACTCGGTCAAACGATTTGTCGCTTATGTGCTGATGTCCGCCCAAACGCCGGATTGAACAAGCTGCCATTGCATCTGTACTGATAGAGACAACGACGGGCGAGACGCCCATCCCACTTGTGACTCGAACACTATTGGATGCTTTTACCGTTTGGCAGGGACCACGATGTCGCGCGTCGCTTCGTCGAAGTAGAGATACGCGCCGCAGTTGGAGCACTTGTTCAGTGCTGTGCCGCTGAGGGAGGAACTGATAAGCTCCATCGGCAGGAGCACCTGGCAGGCGCCGCAGCAATACTCGACCGCTCGGCGGTTCAATTCCTGAATGGGCGCCATCACGTCATCTTCGCGGAACTCTCGTTCAGCGTCGTAATCAGCGAGCACCTCGGTGGGGATTTCCGCAGCCGCTTCGGTTCGTTTGAGTTCCAGTTCGTCCAGTTGGTCCTTCACTTCCGCAGCTTTGGCGTCGCGCTCCGCTTCCTCCAGATCACGGAGTTTGACGAGCTCGATTCGATTGCTCTCAAGCTCCTCAAGCTGAACATTGACTTCATCAAGGCGCGTAAGCGTTTCGATGGCGCGCTCTTCGATGGTGTCTTTGTCCACTTTGAACGTGTTGACTTCGGTGAGCAGCGCGGTGTACTGCTTGTTCGTCGTCGCGGCGTTGAGTTTTTCGCGGAGTGTATTGATCCGCTCTTCGATGCCTTGCACTTCCGCCTCATCGTTGTGGGCGGTCGCTTTGAGCTGGCGGGACTGCGTCTGGAGCGACTCGCGCTTCACGTCCAGTTCAGCTAGTTTTTTTTCTCTAAGTTTGAGGAATCGCTCAGCTCTATCAACCCGGCTTTGCAGACCTCGAATCTGCCGATCCACCTGGTGCAATCGGAGGAGTTTCGCCGTGGCGGTCATTCAGCCCCCCGGCATGGAAGCGATAGTGCAACTGAGTTCATAACCACAGTCTAGCACACTCCCACAAGAAAGTGGAGCGGCAATCTCCCCGCGGGCATTATTTTACGGTGTGCAGGACGATGAAAATCCACGAAGCTGCTGGCGCGACGAAGATCAGCGAATCCGTCACATCGAGCACGCCGCCCATGCCAGGCACGATCGCAGCGGTGTCCTTCACGCCCGCATCGCGTTTGAACAGGCTGACCGCGAGGTCGCCCGCCTGCCCGATCACCGCCAGAACAGCGCCAACCCCTGCAGCAATGATGGGAGTCACCGGGAAAGCAAGGCTCCCGCCCAGCTTGGTGTTGCAGGAGAGCCAGGCAATCAAGGCAGCAAGCAATGCCGACGTCGCGATTCCTCCCAGCAGCCCTTCCCACGTTTTGCCCGGGCTGAGCCAGGGGATCAGTTTCCGTTTGCCGATCGCTGACCCAACGAAGTAGGCGCCGATATCGCACGATTTCACAATCAAAATGAGCGCAATGACGGTCCACGCGGTTTCGCGCTGCCTGATCGCGAGGTACTGCGCCGGGATCACGCCGAGATAAAGAAAGAGGAGCATGGCGCCCGCAATGCTGAGCATCGCACCATCCGTCCGGCGTTTCCGAGCTGACCAGATCAGCGATGTTGCCAACCATCCAGCAACACCCAATGGCAAGATCACTCCCGCCAAACTGAGCCCCTGCCGGTGTGAAAGCGCCGCTGCAGAGCCGACGGCAAACCCGACGAAGGCGCTTGCGCCGCCCATCGAGCCTGACATCTTCACTCCGGCGCCGCAGCACAGCCCAGCGAGTTCGATCCCCGCAAGCACCACGATCGGCGTCATGACAAACGCAAGCACGATCCCCTGCACCGACCAGAGCACTTCGGCGCGTCCATCGAGCCACCCGACGAGAAGCATCAA
>CAYMQF010000117.1:0-6283 GCA_964392425.1 uncultured Phycisphaeraceae bacterium | reverse complement strand
GTGACGTGCGCGCAAACTGTCCCAGCTTAGGAAGATTGCCAGCGCGGAGCAATGCCACTTTCAATGATGAACCTGCTCACACTACGCAAGCCCACGGATTTGAATCCATGGGCATTTGGAAAACAGTGCTCGGCATGTCCATCGCTCTCTCTTTGCTTGTGATCGCTAACATATGGCGGTGAGGCTTCTTCTATGGGCTATTCCGGTTCTCGTCTGGGCTGCGTGGGTCGCTTTTGCAGCGATCATCCGCCGATTGTCCACACGCCCCGGCGACCCGCGGGCGGGGTTGGCGCTGCTATTTCTCAAACTGGCTGCCCGGCTCATCCACCGACTGAAAATCGAAGGCAAAGAAAATATCCTGCGATCAAAACAGCCCGGCCCGCTGCTCATCGTCGCCAACCACACGGCAGGCGTCGACCCCCTGCTCATCCAATCCGCGATGCCCGCTGAAATCCGCTGGATCATGGCGGCGGACATGAGACGCCCATCGCTCGACAGACTGTGGAAGTGGGCACGCGTGATCTTCGTCGATCGACACAACGGCTCGGGGGTCGGCCTCAAGGATGCAGCAAGAGAACTCAAAGCGGGAGGCGTCGTCGGCATCTTTCCGGAAGGCGCCCTCGAATGCCCGCCTCGCTCGATCGGACCGTTCCACCCAGGCGTCGGCCTGCTCATCCGCCGATCCCGTGCCCGTGTGTTGCCGGTGGCGATCGATGGCACGCCGATCGCGGAGACCGCGCGGGAGAGCCTGCTTCGGTTCAGCCATTCGCGTCTGCGGTTCATGCCAATCGTTGACTATGCAAAGTCGGGATTGTCCGCGAGCGAAATCGCGCAGGATCTGGAGCGGCGATTCATCGACTGCACCGGCTGGCCGACAAGCGAGGAGACGGCGGCTCCTCCCGGCGGCACAGCTATCCGAGCTGTGCGCTGAGTGCTAATACAACACAATCTCATTCAAGCCCACGGATTTGAATCCGTGGGGATTTGTTGAACTGTTGTGCTCGTGTGTTCTGTGTATTGGGATTGTTCAAACACAACTCAGAACCCCTCACCCCAACCCTCTCCCCGGGGGAGAGGGGGTAAGAGGTGCATCAACTGCGGGCAGTGATTGGATGTCGCGCGTGTCGCCTTCGAGGGGCGTGAGGTCGGTGAGTTTTTTGTTGTCGCTGCTGGCGCCATGCTCTTCGAACTTGCGAAGCGTCGGCATGAGTCGGCTGTCGACCGACCCAACAAAGTTGTTGAAGCGTTTCTTCGCCGTGTCGATCGCTTCGCCGACTTTGGCTGCGTGTTCGAGGGCGCCGACCGCGCGTTCGTGGAGTTCCTTGCCGAGCTTGAACAGCTCCTGCGCGTTGTCGGTGAGTTGTTTTTCGCGCCAGCCGACATGGACAGCACGGAGCAGGCCGATGAGCGTCGACGGGCTTGCGAGGATGACGCCTGCGTCAGCAGCAAAGTCGAGCAGGTTGGGCTGTCGTTGCAATGCAGCGTCGATGAACTGATCTCCCGGGATGAACATCACGACGAACTCAGGGGAGTGTTCGAGGGCCTGCGAATATTCCTTCTTTGCCAGCGCTTTCGCTTGGTCGAGGACATGCTTTGCGAATCGTTCGAGGTGGCGTTCCGCTTCGTCGGGCGTGTTCGCTTCGATCGCGTCGAGGTAGGCGTCGATGTTTGTTTTGGCGTCGATGGCGATCAGCCGATCGTTGGGCAGGCGGACGACGAGGTCCGGTCGCAGGTGCTCGCCGGTGGACGAGATGATGTTCGCTTGCGTCGTGAAATCGCAGTAGTCGCGCATGCCAGCGAGTTCGACGACACGTTCGAGTTGGATCTCGCCGTAGCGGCCGCGCACTTGAGGCTTGCGCAGTGCGGAGACGAGCTTGGAGGTTTCCGTGCGCAGGGCGCTGTTGGTTTTCGCCATCTCCTCGGTTTGTTGTTTGAGGACGCCGTGATCTTCGATACGCTTTTTTTCGATGCGCTCAAGCGTTTCGCCTGTTTTATCAAGCTGTTCTCGCATCGGCTTGACGAGCCCTTCGACGGCTTGCTTGCGCAGCTCGAGTTCGCCTTTGGCTTTTTCCTGTTCGGTGTTGAATGTTTGCGTGGCGAGTTTGAGAAACTCGGTCGCGTTTGATTTGAGCGCGTCAGCGGCGAGGGAGCCGAACATTTCGCGCATGTGGATTTCCTGGTTTTCGAGATCGCCGATGCGCGCTTGCGCCAGATCGCGGGCGGACTCTGCTTCAAGTGTTTTTCGGCGTTGATCGTTGAGCGATTGCGCCAGCTTCGTTTTCGCCAGCCACAGGACCGCCGTTGTTGACAGGAAAGCAAGCGCGAGGAGGATCAGAACGATGTCGAGGGGTGACATCCCTCAAGTGTATCTGCTCGCTGCGCCCGGCGGGCAGTTCTTCGATCAATCCTCAGCGGGCGCGATGATGATCCGGATGCGGTGCTCTTTGGTGAGGAACCTCGCGAGCGTTTGGCGCACGGTGTCGGGGGAAATGTCGCGGAAGGAGTCTGGCTCCGCAGCGATCGAAGCGAGCGATCGCCCGCGATAGTTCAGGTCGGCAAGTCGCTTCGACCAGTATTGCGGATCATCAAGCGCCAGTGCGGCATCGTCGGCGAGCTGCATCTGCGCGATGGCGACATCGAATTGGCCGGGCCCGCCGGCTGCCAGCGCATCCAGCTCGTGGGCGATGACCTCGGCGACGTGGCTGGCGGCGCTCGGATTGGTCGGCGCGACGATCAGGAAAAGCCCATAGCCGGGGTACGCCTGGGCCGGTTTATTGATGATGCGGATCGAGGAGACCAGACCGAGCTTGTCGCGGAGGACGGCGTTGAGCTGGGGCCGAATGATCTTCTCGACGATCTGCATGACGCGCGTGTCGTCTTGGTCAACAGCGTCGGGCCCTTGAAAACCGACGGCCACTACCGCGTGGTCGGTCTGCGTGTCCAGCGACATGGTGAGAACGTGAGGCGGCGGAGCTTCGACGATCTGCCGAAGATCGACGTAAATATTCGGGCTTATGTTCTGGCGGGGAGCAAGATCGCCCAGATAGCGGGTGATGAACTGGACGGTGTCCTGACGATCGACGGGCCCGGTGATGGAAAGCTCCATCGGCGCCGACGCGAGCAAGGTGTTGAGCCAGTCCTGCGCTGCGGCGAGCGTGACTCGATCAATCTGTTCGATTTCGAGGGGGCAAATGCGAACCTCGGTGCGGGAGCAGATCGCTTGTGCGAGCGCTTCGCCAAGCATCTCGCGAGGTTGAGTCTTTCGACGGTTGATCTTGGTGGCGCGCCGTTGTCTCCACTCATTGATTGCAGCGGGCTCGATGACGGGGTCGGTCAGCGCGAGTCGAAGAAGCTGGAAGGCGGTTTCCGTTTGAGCGGGTGGGGCCTCGACGACGATGGTGACCGCATCGGGCGACACGGTGGCGGACATGGTCACTCCGGTGATGGAGAGATAATCACGGATGGACAGCCCCGTCAGTGTCGAGGTGGCTGGGCGGTCGAAGAAGACGGCTGCTGCCTGCGTTACGCCTCGCGTGTCGGGGGTTTCTTCGATTTCGCCTCCTGCGATGGTGACACGAACGAAGACGCGGTCCGCTTGGTCAGTCATCTCTCGATGGTGCGCGACGATGCCGTTGTTCAGACGGATGGTCATGACATGCGTTGTGGAGTCCAGATCGACGGCGACAAGCCCGGCAGGCTGGGGAGGTGTGTCGATGAGCGTTTCAAGGACGACCGGGGAGATTGGCGCCGGGACTGGTGCAGCGGCGATCCGTTCTGCAAGTTTTAGCAGCGACTGTTCGCTGGGAATGTCATCACCGGCGGGGAGTTCTGCGATGTAGGCGAGCCGAGCCGGGTCGAATATTTCGTTGAACCGATTGGACACTTCGTCGCATTTGACCGTGGGCAGCATCTCCTGAAGCAGTGTCAGGTTCTGCTGGCCCGTCATCATCGAGGCGCGGGACAGGACACTTCGCGTGAGCAGGCCGACCTGCGTCTGGGAGGGTGAAGTGGTTTCGCTGTCCGCCAACGAACGGGCTTCGGTGAGCAGAAACTCCTTGACGAGTGTGAGCTCTGCATCGGTGAAGCCGAACTGCCTGGCTCGGCTGATCTCCATCACCACGTCGGCGAGCAGGTCGCGCCACTGGTCGGGTTTGCCGACCGCGACAAGTTGGGCGATCCACATCCCGCCGAACACGTTTCCGAAATAGGCGCCGCTGTCCGAATAGGAAGCGTCACCGGAAAAGGAGCGAACATCGAGCCGATGCGTCAGCAAACGCTGGGCAAGTTGGTCGATGAGCTCCGTTCGGAACGAAGAATGCGTCGTCACCGGTTCGTGCTGGGGCCTGATGTTGATCGCGGCAATGACCGCGCTGGAAAGATCGGGGTCGGTCTGCACGAGGCCGAACGCTTGGGTGTACGCCGTGACACCTGATGCGGGTTTGGCAGGAGCTTTACGGGGAGTGATGGCGCCAAAGTGAGTTGAGATGAGTCGATCGAGCAACGTGGGGTCCGCATCGCCGACGATCACGAGCGTTGTATTGGATGGAACGCTCCACGCATTGTAAAAATCGATGCAGCTCTGTCGCGGCAAAGTTCGGATGGCTTGTGCAGCGCTCTCGCCGACGGGGGGCCATCTCCCGAACCGTGAGCCGGGCGTGAGCCGGGGGAGGAGCTGGTTGAACACGCGCTGTTCGGGGGAGTCATGCGAACGCAGCTCTTCAATGATGACTCGGCGTTCGTTTTCAAAAGCGTCTTGGGGAAAGGTCAAGCCGTCGAGCACGTCGGCGAGGTATTCGAGCCCCTTGCCGAGGATCGCTTCGGAAACGCCGGGCAAGTCGAGCGTGTAGGCGGTGTGGTCGAACGCGGAATACGCGTTGCGGTGATCGCTGAGTTCGAGGCCGAAAGATTGGAACGCGCGTCGGGCGGAGTCATCGGGAAAGTTCTTTGACCCACGAAACGCCATGTGCTGAATGAAATGGGCGGCGCCTCGGTTGTTTTCTTCTTCATCGAGGGAGCCGACCCCGACGATCAGGCGCATGACCACTCTGCCGGGCGGCGTCGAATGTTCCTCGATGAGAACTCGCAATCCGTTGTCGAGCGTGATGTCGCGCACGTCGCTGCGCGTCGGCAAGGGTTCAGCGAGAGCGGACGACGTCACTGCCGCGACGATGAGAATCGCAGGCAGGAGCGACAGCGCAGCAAGCCACTGAGCGAGGCGGGGCGTCGCATCGGTTGGGGCTGGCCGCAGCGGTGGTCGAACTGTGACTCGGCTTGACATGGAATCAGACACTCCTGAATAGATTCATACCCGCAACACGAAGATACGGTTGCTGGTCGGGTCCCGCCTCCATTTCTGGTGAGAGAAAGGCTTCGACGGACAGCGAATCATCCGTTTTTCAACGAAACAGAGTGAATAGCGTAATTTGTGAGAGTTTTGAGAGCCTTCCGTGGTAGGATGATAGATACGTCATGTGCGTCCAGCCCCGTTGGACGCGGGTTGTTGATGCAGAGGTCATTGTCGCCCTCAGCGTTGGAGAGAAGGAAAAGGAGAGTCTCCCATGGTTCGTGCACTTGCTCTGTCTGCTGGTCTGACGATCGGCGTGAGTTCCGCTCAGGCTGCCTTTGTCGGTGTTGGGTTTGTTGAAGGGGACAGCGCAGCGGCGGCGGCATTTGCAGGCGCTGGAGCAATCACATTCCAGATGTTCGCAATGTTTGATGGCGCCGGCGACGGTGCCGTCAACACCGTCCTCAGCACCGGCTTCAGCAACATCAACACCGTTGGCATTGGAACGTTCTTCAACGTTCCCGCCGCTGGTGGCGGCAGCATCACACCCCCAAGCAACTTCGAGGTTGGTGTCGTTCCAACGTTGGCGTTTGACACGTGGGGAACTATTGGCGTCAATCGTTCTGACGATCCAGGCGGAGCTGCAGTTTCCCCCGATCCTGAAGCAGCGATCACCGCAACGAACATCGCGGGTGGATGGTTCAACTCGAACCCACCGAACTTAGTAGGAGCCGCAGTTGCGAATGCCAACCTCTCGAGTGGCTTCGGGACGCTGCTTTGGAATATCACGATTTCCACACCTGACGCTGGCGCCAGCGTCGCCAACATCACGAGCCTGATCTACGGCAACTTGGTGATTTTTGAGCAAGCCCCCGGCGGCGCCCTTGCGCATGGGGGCCCCGCTCCAACGCCCGGCGCGTTGGGCTTGTTCGGCATTGCTGGTCTTGCTGGACTTCGCCGTCGCCGCTGATTGTTTTACACATTCAGTTCGGGGGGTGA
>CAYMQF010000116.1:0-6466 GCA_964392425.1 uncultured Phycisphaeraceae bacterium | reverse complement strand
TTCGGCGGCACGATCGACCTGCGCACCACCGTCAATGAAGATGTCGAGTTTCAGATTCCCAAATCGCTGAAAGAGTTGATGGTCGGCCACAATGTCGATCCGAGCGACCAGCGAATCCGCGTCACCTCGCCGGAAATCACCGCTGAGGTGTACGGCGCCACACCGTTGACCGTCGGCGCGACCTGAGTGAGTTCGATTCAGCGATAAAGCCTGTGTTCCTCGATATAGCCCAGCACCGCTGTGGGGAGATTGCGCTGAATTTCTGCAGACTCGACGCCTTGTTCAGTGAGCAACTGCCGAACGCGCGTCGAGTTTGCCTGACACGGGTTCAGCTTGATTGCCCACTCTCGCCATCGCTCAAGCTCAACGCCGGACCAGTGATCGCCCAACGTCTCAACAAGTTCGTCAGACGTTTGGACCGGCGAGCGGAGCATCACAATCGGCTCAGCAATCTCGATGATTTCCCGGAACGATCGCCAGCGGTGAAACGCCGCCGCCTGGTCGGCCCCGATGAGCAGGCGAAGCGAGACATTGGCCCCAAGATATTTCCGCAACTCTCTGAGTGTGTCGATGGTGTAGCTCACGCCGCCTCGCGCGATTTCGACATCAGTCACACTCGCGCCCTTCGTATTCCGCAGCGCCAGCCGGAGCATGGCCAGCCGATCCTGTGTTGATGCGCTTGGTTGAGAGTCCTTCAGAGGAGGCGTCGCTGCGGGCACATACAAGAGCCAATCCGCCTGCGTTCGCTGCCGCGCTTCGATCGGCAGCTCGATGTGCCCAACGTGTGGAGGGTCGAAGGCGCCTCCAAAGACGATCACGCTGCGCACATGATCGGGAATGGCAGGGTCGATCGTCCAGCCCGCTCCCGCATCGGCGCCCGATGATTTTTCTGATGAACTGCTCACTGCGACGCCCTCTCGGATTCATCTGCCACCACTTGTTCAAGCCGATCGCACGCAGCTGCGAGCGCGCTCTTTGTCTGACGACCGAGCTTGAGTAATGATCCCATGATGAGCGGATTGCGCACACAACTTCGCGCCACGCCGGCCAAGCGTGTTCGACCATCGCTTGTGATCCAACCTGTTGACTCAGCTGGGAGCGTATCGTCAGGGCCATCGCTGACGCCTCGCACAATCGCCCACCGCGCTCCAACCGCTTCGCATCGGCGGGCAAACTCGTGCGATTCGCAATCGACCAAGCTCGCTCCAAACTGCGCATGCAGCTCCCGTTTTGCTCCGGGCGAGCCGACCGGCTTGTCAACGCCCACCACCGTCACGCCCGCTCCATTGTCAGCTATTGGCGGCTTCCACCGCTCACCCGTCTCCCGATCAACCACCTCGCCAACCACAGGCGCCCGCTCCGTCTGCGTCAATCCGCCCGCCACTCCAAATAAAACAACCAATGAATACGCCTGTGGATCGATCGTCCCCATCGCGCGCGTCACATTGCCATCGCCAGGGCCGATGCGCCGAACTTCGCACGTCGCGCCGACCCGGCGAGCCGCTGCACGTCGTTCGATCTCCAGTGGACACAGAACCAGAATCCGTTTGGTCATTGAACCAATCGTACCGGCATTGAGACGCCTGTCCCCCGGTTCTGCCTCTATACTTCTTTCATGACCTGTTGCAAAGGACCACGAGACGCCCCCGACTTCGACCCCGACTTCGAAGGGCCGAGCGCCGCTGACATCGACCGCTTCGGCTCAGAAACCCGCCTGTGCCCAGCGTGCGCCTCCGAAGTTTGGGATGGCGCCTCCCTCTGCCCCGCGTGTGGCCTCATCCTCGAAGATGAACTCTCAAACCCGCGATCCGCGCGCAATCTCATCCTCACGGTCGGCCTGATCCTGGGCGGCGTCGCGTTCGTGCTCGTCGTCCTCCTCTGACTACACGACAGCAAGACACCCGTTCCACTGTTTTTCTTTGGGTCAGTCCTGATCGAATAGAGCGGCGAGCAGACGCACTCCCCAGCCCGTCGGCATGTTCGCCACGAACGGCCCGGTGTCGCTCTCAACAGCGTGCACGCCCGCGATGTCGAGATGGCACCACGGCGTTTTGTCGTCCACGAAGAAGCTCAAGAACGCGGCGCCTTGTATCGGATGCGCCTTGCGCGATGCGCTCGAGTTGAGAATGTCCGCCACCGGCGACTTCATCAAATCGCGATATTCCTGATGATGAGGCAATCTCCATACGCGTTCGCCGGCTGTTTCCGCCGCTGCTTCGACGCGTCCGCGCAGTTTGTCATCATCGCACCACAAGCCAGCGTACGTTGAACCAAGAGCCGTGATGACGCCTCCCGTCAGTGTGGCGAGATCGACAATAAACGCTGGTTTTTCCTTGTCTTTTGCCCACAGGAGCCCATCGGCGAGAACAAGGCGACCCTCCGCATCGGTGTTCGTCACTTCGACGGTCATGCCATTGCGCATGGTGAGCACATCATCAGGGCGGTAGGCGTTGTCGGAGATGGAGTTCTCCGCTGCGACCAAGAGCGCCACGACCGGGCGATTGGGTTTGATGACGGTGGCGATCGCGTACATCGCAGCGAGCGCAGCACAGCCACCATCCTTGTCTTCCTTCATGCCTTTCATGAAGCCGCCCGTCTTGATCGACAGTCCGCCCGTGTCGTAGGTGATGGTTTTGCCGACGATCACCGCCGGTCGTGCGCCCTTGGCGGCGCGCTTGGGCGTGTACGCAACGCGGATCAGGCATGGCTTGTTTTCGCTCGCCTGCCCGACAATACGAATGCCGGTCATTTTTTCCTTTTCAAGCTCGGCGCCATTGATCACACGAACAGACAGCGTGTCGACACCCTTGGCGAGTTTGCGCGCCTGCTGCGCCATCCAAGCGGGCGTCGCGATATTGGGTGGCGTATTTGCCCACGTTCGGCACAGATTGGCTGACTCTCCCAGCGCGATCCCGCGAACCATGCCCTTCTCGAACGCCTTGTCCGATGAAGAAAGTTGGAGTTTCAGTTTTTTCGGAGCGTCCTTGGCGCCGGTCCCCTTGAACTGCGCAGCATTGAAGCCCAAGAGAGCGAAACATTCGCCCGCTGCGGATCCGGCCGATTTTGGATCCACCTTGGCCTGCTTGATCGGCCCAGCCAACTCGATGACCACACGCTGACATTTCGTCGCGGCAAGTCGCCTGCCGACCTTCGCCAGCGATGTTCGCAGTGAACCTGCCTTGAAATCTGATTGTTTTCCCAGCCCCACGACAAACACCCGTTGTTCGCCGACCATTTCTTCCGCGAAGACGCCTGAAGCGCCGGTGCACTCAGCCCGTTTGGCTGCGCGGGCGATCGCTTTGCCAACTCCCAGCGCCTTGGTCTTTGCATCCAGCGAAGGCGATCCCTTCTCCGGTTTGAAGACGCCGACGATCCACGCACTAGGCTCACCACGACTGGACACACGCACCGATTCAAACATGCCAAGCTCCTTAGTCAGTTGGAACGGGCGAGTGTACCCGGTCGGAGCTACGCTGTCGGCATGACGGGACCAAACCAACCCGGGCCGCCCAAAGACACCGACCCCATGGCGCTCCACGCGCCGTGGCGCGATGAGTACATGCAGGAACTGACAGCGAAAAGCAAAACCGCTGGCTCCTCCGCCATCAATGATTTTCTCGCTGACTATTGGCGCCATCCCAAACGCGACGAAGCGAACCACGTCATCGCAAGGGTCGGCGATGGCCCCACAGGCGGCCTCGTCCTGCTCAACCGTTTTCCCTATGCGAGCGGGCATCTTCTCGCTGCACTCGGTGACGCAAAACCACGTCTGCGCGATTATTCCCCCGACCAACGATCAGCCCTGTGGAAGCTGACCGAAATCGCTGTTGAACTCGCTGAGCGCACGCTCGAGCCGCAAGGCGTCAATGTCGGGATGAACCAGGGATCAGCAGCGGGCGCCGGTCTGCCCGGGCATCTTCACATGCACATTGTTCCTCGCTGGGGCGGCGATGTGAACTTCATGGCTGTCGTCGGCCGAGTCCGCGTGATCCCCTCAGCGCTGGATGTCATGGCGGAGCGATATCGAACGACATGGAAAACCATGTCGCGCCAATCGCCATCTGCATAACGATTCAAACTATTTGTCTGTTTGTCAGGCTGCTTTGAGGCGTTCGTAGATGAGCGCCACGCGATACCCATCGCCGATCGGCTGGCATCGCAGAACGACGCCGTCCCGCCAGACGCCCGTCGCTGGGCACGTCCGCACACGAAGCTTGGAGCCGGGCGGCATTGGTTTGTCCGACTGAGCGGACAGCCCCCCGGAGCCTTCGTCGAACAATCGCAGCTTCACGACGACCGGCCGGGTGAACCCGTCGCATTGCACTGCTTCGAGCGTGCCGATCGCGGGGTGTCTGGTGCATGATCGCCGTTCAAAGGGGAGCGGGCCCAGTGGATCGGTGAGTTCTGCTGGCGGTGTTTGCTTCTTCGTTGCGATGGCCATGACAGGCCCTCCGTGGCGAACCCGTGCGAGCGTCATGGCGAGTCAAGTCGGCCATGGCCTGTCGCGCCCAAATCATTCCATTGCGGGCGCTGCACGCACGAGGACACTGACGCCTATCGGGCCTGCTGTCGGTCGACTTCATTGGTTCAGTGAAAGATTTCGCGCCGATGCGAACTTGATCAGCCGAGCCGACGTGCGATGAGGAACGCCAACTCCATTGACTGCTGGTAGTTGAGGCGCGGATCGCACAAGCTGGTGTAGTTGCGCGTCAGATCGCTTTGGGCGACTCCCGCAGCTCCGCCGATGCATTCGGTGACATCCTCGCCGGTCAACTCGAAGTGCACGCCGCCTAGGTTCGTCCCCATTTCGTTATGCACATCGAACGAGCGCTCGAGCTCCTCGACGATCTTGTTGAAGTCGCGCGTTTTGACGCCGGTCGAAGTTTTCATACCGTTGCCGTGCATCGGATCGCACATCCACAGCACGAGCTGATCCGAGTCGCGCACCGCTTCAACAATCGGCGGCAACAGTGTTTGCACTTGCTCCGCTCCTAGGCGGACGATCAGTGCGAGCCGACCAGGCTCATTGTCAGGGTTGAGAGCGCGCGCCATCTCAACGACCTCAGCAGGGTCAGCGGCGGGCCCGATCTTCACGCCGATGGGATTGCGCACGCCTCGGAAAAATTCGATGTGCGCCCCATCGAGAGCGCGGGTGCGGTCGCCGATCCAAGGCATATGCGTCGTCAGGTTGTAATGACCCGCCCGGCGGGGAACTTGCCGTGTCTGGGCAGATTCATACCGCAGGTTCAGCCCTTCATGGCTGGTGAAAAACTCGACGCGAGTAAGCTCGTCAATCCCAGTTTCGCCCAGCGCCTCCATGAAACGCAGAGCCTCAGCAAGCTGCCGACTCGCCTGCTGATACTCCTCGCGGACCGTCGGCGACAGGCTCGCCTGATTCATAAACGCCAAGTCCCAATATTCCGGGTGGTGCAGATCGGCAAAGCCGCCCGCGACGAGCGATCGAACAAAGTTCAGCGTCATCGCAGCGTGTTCGTATGCGACGACCATCCGCGATGGATCCGTTCGTCGGCCTTCTTCGGTGAACTCCGCGTGATTGACCAAGTCGCCGAAGTAGCTGGGAAGTTCGAGCGACGAGCCGTCTGCTGTTTGCTGAACCTCGGTCGCGGATGATCTCGGCTTGGCGTACTGACCGGCAAATCGGCCAATCCGAAGCACCGGTTTTTTCCCGCCATGCACGAGCACGAGGGACATCTGCAGGAGAATCTTGAGCTTGGCGGTGATCGCGCCGGGCGCGCAGTCCGCGAGTGTTTCGGCGCAGTCGCCCCCTTGCAGGACGAATCGTTCGCCTCGTTGCGCTTGGGCGAGCATGCCTCGCAGCCGTTCGATTTCCCATGACGTCACCAGGGGAGGCAGCCGCCGGAGCTGTTCAAGGATGCGCTCGACTTGCGCAGGATCGTCGTAGACCACCTGATGGGCAGCGGGCCGATCCTTCCATGATGTGGGGCTCCACGGGCTTGCTGACATAGCGCACTCCAAAACGAACATTCACTTTCGACGCAGCAACCTTACGACATTTCTGATGATCGGCGAGTCAGCGTGTGAAACATCGCGCGGCGCACCTGCGAGGAATATGCGTCCAATAACCCGACAATAGGCAAAACATAGAGACTTTTTGTCATTTTCCTCTATGCACACTTCAGTTCTGCGTGTAGAGCGTCCGATGGGCGATCCATAGTTGACGCCATTCTCGCTTTTTGTGGGATGGCACAGAGTCGGGCGCCCGCCGAGGTAGGCAAATGTCCGTCCAAAGATCGGCGCCCGGGTTTGAGCCCACGCCTTACCACATCCATATGGAGCAAGAAGTCATGCCCACGAAGAGATCCACATCAAGTCGAACACGCGCGACACGCGCCAAAGCGTCCACAAAGAAGAAAACCGTCAGACACAGCGCCTCCTCGAAGAGAACCACTGCCCGCAAGGCAGCCACCAAGAAAACCTCCCCCAA
>CAYMQF010000115.1:0-6482 GCA_964392425.1 uncultured Phycisphaeraceae bacterium | reverse complement strand
CAGATGTCGATCAGATGCCGCCGCCCTGCTGCTGGAACTTCTTGGCGATGTCGACCTTGGCGCGGGCTCGGCTTCGCTCCCGGCTGATCTGCTCCATGTCCTTGGCTGACTGCGCCTTGCGGGCGGTCGCAGCGGCAAGCTCTGCCTCCGCTTCACTTTGAGAAAGTTTTTCTGCGGGGATGGCGTCCTGCGCGAGGACGGTCATGTGGTCGCCGACCATCTGGACAAACCCTTCATCGAGGAAATAGCTGCGCGATCCACCTTGAACGAACGTGATGCGAAACTCCCCCGTGCCGAGCTTGGCGACGAACGGCGCCCGCCTGGGCAGCACCCCTGCGGAACCATCGTGGAGTGGGAGCACCGCAGAAGTCGCGTTCTGCTGGAACATGCGAGCTTCGGGCGTGATGAGTGTGCATTGAAAATCGCGGCTGGCCATGGTCTGAATCGTCCTCGGATTGCTGAAATTATCTGGGAGAGCAGTGTAGCGACAGGGCCCGGAGAGCAAAAACAGGCGAGGGGCAGGGGACGCACTTTGCGAGCCGGGTCGTCCCCGACCCGGTCATCCCTCGTCAGAATCACACACCTATTCAATATTCCTCACCCCAACCCTCTCCCGATGGGCGAGGGAGCAGAAGGGATCCATCCTTGGTCGTCAGCTGTGCTACAATCCATCCAGACGATGGCAGAAGACCCAAAGCAACAGCCTCCGATCTCCGCCGGCGCTTTCGGGACCGAGCTTGCGCCCGCACTGATCGAAGCCACCGACGGCCGGCTCAGCGATCTCCGCTTTTTTCAGGCGGATTGGCAGCGGGGTGGCGCCTCGACCGCCTATGGAAAATACCAATACGACGACGGCTCTTCGCGCGATGTCATGGTCAAAGTCCCCGTCGGCCCGGTCGAACATCGTTTCACGACCGAGCTTGCCAAGTCTGGCGCCCCGACGCCAGGCGTTGCAGCCAGCGGCGACGAACTGGGCGGCTACGACCTTGCCTGGCTCATCCTCGAACGCATCCCGGGCGACCCCATCTCTCGAAATCTCGCCAAAGAAAATGTGTTTGAACTCGTCGACGCCACCGTTCGCTTCTACCACTGCGCACAAGAAACCTTCGGCCCTCCCGCCAACTCACCCACCCAAGTCGACTGGGCCCGCCTGATCGAAAAAGCCCGGCAGTCAGTCCGTGACAACAGCCTGCCCAGCGAACAGAAATGGAGCAAAGCGCTCAAACATATGCACCGTTCGCTCGATTCAATCGTCGCGAAATGGCACAGCCGACCGATCGACACCTGGCGCCATGGCGATCTACATCCCGGCAACGCGATGCGCCGGCCAGCGGGGTCTGTCTGGGGTGATGAAGGCGTGGTGCTCATCGATCTGGCCGAGGTGGCGCCTGGCAACTGGATCACCGATGCGGTCTATCTCGAGCGTGTCTACTGGGGCAATCCCGAGCTGTTGTTCAAGCTCAAACCCGTCGCGCTCTTTGCCAAGGCGCGCAAGCAAATCGGCCTGCACACGGGCGACAACTATCACGAGCTGGCTGCGATCAGGCGAGCGCTGATGGCGGCGTGCGTCCCCGCCTTCCTCGACCGCGAAGGACAGCCAAGGCATCTAGCTGGCGCGCTGGAAGCACTGCAAAAATCCCTCGCGCAGCTGTGAAGAATCTCCTTTCAATAAAGGCTGCTACGCTGACCCAGCTATGAGTGATTCACAATCCATCGCCGTCACACGCTTCGCCCCCAGCCCCACCGGCAAGCTGCACATTGGAGGCGCCCGCACCGCCCTCTTCAACTGGGCGATGGCCCGCCACCTGGGTGGACATTTCCTCGTGCGAATCGAGGACACCGACCGGGCGCGATCCTCCGATCAAGCGACCATTCGCATCCTCGAAGACCTTGCGTGGCTCAATATCGACTGGGACGAAGGACCAACGCTCACCGTCCATGGCAAAACGCTTGGCGGCGATCCCCGCTCCGTCGCGCCCTTCCAGCAGTCACAACGCCTGGAACATTACCAGCGATGTTTCGATCAGCTTCTCGATCAGGACCTCGCCTACCACGCCTTCGAGACTCCAGACGAGCTAACCACTCGACGTGAGCAGGCAAAAAAAGAAAAACGCGCCTTTCGCTACAGAGAGAATCGGTCCGCGCTCAGGATCCCCCGCGCAGAACGATTCGAGCGGGCGCAAGCGGGCGAGCCTCACGTCGTGCGGTTCCTTGTTCCCGATGGGGCGATCACGGTCCATGATGAAGCACTGGGCGAGGTCGTCGTTGAGGGCGAAGAAGTCGACGATTTCGTCATCCGAAAAGCGGACGGCTTTCCCACTTATCACTTCGCCGTCGTGGTCGATGATGAACTCATGGGCGTGACCCATGTCGTGCGCGGGCAGGAACACCTCATCAATACGCCCAAGCATATTTTGCTCCAGCAGGCGCTGGGATTTTCGACGCCGACTTACGCGCACCTGACGCTCATTTTCAATGTCGATGGCTCGAAGATGAGCAAACGCGACAAAGACAAAGCGGTGCGCAAAGTGTGCAAAGAGAAAGGCGTGACGGCGCCTCCGATTGATGAGATCGATGCTGCGGAGTTCGCCAAGTGGCTCAAAGATAAGAATCGCCAGCTGGACACGAAAAATCTCACTGCCTTAGCTGCGGAGCTGGCCGTCGAGCTTCCCGCTATTGATGTCGAAGATTTTCGCGATGCGGGCTACCTGCCTGAAGTCGTCTGCAACTACATCGCGCTGCTCGGCTGGTCGCCCGGCGAGGACCTCGAAAAGTTCGACATGGATTTCCTCGCGGAGCATTTCTCCGCTGATCGGCTCGGCAAAACCAACGCCCAGTTTGACTACAAGAAACTGCGCTCGTTCAACTCCAACGCCATCGGCGCCATGCCTGACGATGAGTTCGCCCAGCGGTGGTGGAGCTGGTGCGCGACATACGCTGCCGATCTGCTTTCTGTCCTCGATGCGACCACTGAACCCAGCGACCGATTCCGACTGCTCGCACAAGCCACGCGCCCGCGCTGCAAAACATTCCGAGACGGCGCCTTGGGCGGCTCATTCCTCCTGACGAAGGACGACGAGGTTGTCTACAACGACAAAGCGGTGCAAAAAGTTCTTCTCAAGAATGAGTGCGACGGGCTGAACACACTTCGTCAGTTCACCGAAGTGCTCGAAAAGATCGAGCCTTGGACCACTGAGACGCTGCACTCAGCGATTGAATCATTCGCAGCAGACCATGAGATCGGCATGGGCAAAATCGCCCAGCCGTTGCGAGTGGCGCTGACGGGGTCTGCTGTCAGCCCGCCAATTGATGCGACTCTTGCGGTGCTCGGGAAAACGAGCGTGCTTGCCCGTGTCCGCCGATGTTTGGAGACGATCAGTGCAGCGTGCTCGAAAACGGCTTGAAACTCTCTTGAACCTATACTGACTCACCCATGCGCGCGATCGTCACCGGACAAGTCGGTATGAACAAACGGCCTTACCTCGAAGCTGTCGCTGAAGCTGCTGACAAGACGGGGCACACCATCCGCGTCCATAATGTCGGGCAGATGATGTACGCCGACGCTCCTGATGTGACGCCGGGCCGAATCCTGAACCTGTCCCTCTCCCGATTGACCGCTCTTCGGCGAAACGTGATGAACCGCATCGCTGCTGAGAGCAAGGATGAACCGCATCTGATCATCAACACACACGGCACTTTCCGTTGGCGCCATGGCTTGTTCAGCGCGTTTGACTTTGACCAAACGGTGTCGATGGGTGTCGAGCTCTTCATCTGCCTGGTCGACAACATCGAAGTGGTCCACCATCGGCTCCACGCGGAGCATGAAATCCATGCAACGCTCAAGGACTGCATGGTCTGGCGCGAAGAAGAAATCCTTGCGACCGAACTCATGGCCCAAGCAGCGGGCGGCCGTTTTTTCATAGTCAGCCGGGGACGCGCCGCTGAGAACATCGAAACGCTCCGCAGGTTGATCGTCGAGCCAACGATGAAAAAGGTGTATCCCAGTTTCCCGATGACGCACATCGCCGATATGCCTGAAATCGTCGCGGAGATTGACGCGTTCCGCGCAGCGCTGGCTGACCGATTCATCGCGTTTGACCCCGGCGATGTGGATGAAAAAATTCTACTCGACCGCGCGATTCAAGCGGCTGCTGATGGACGCGACTTTGTTGAAGCGGAAGGGATGGACGGCGAGTCTTTCCGTGTGCCGGTGCGCGAGGTGCTGGATATCGCAGGCGACATCGACGGGCAGATTTACATGCGCGACTTCAAGTTGATCGACCAGTCCGACATGATCGTCAGCTACATCCCCGAACTCCCCAATGGCACGCCCGGCCTGTCCAGCGGCGTCGAGCGGGAGCTCCAACACGCCTACGAGCACACCAAAGAGGTCTACGTCGTGTGGCGGCCAAAGAAAAATCCGTCGCCTTTCATCACTGAAACTGCGACAAAAATCTTTCCCTCTGTCGACGCGGCTCTTGAGCACTTCGATCAGACTGGCGCTCCCGCGCACTGATCTGTTTACCAAACTCTATGCGCGCTCACTTCAATCTTTCACTTGCGCTGAGATCGCGTTTGCAAGTTGCTCCCCTGCTGCGGGGTCAAGCGTGCCTGCCCGCCAGCCGAGGCCGAGCCCGTCCTGCCCGCTGGGGCGATCTGTATAGCGGGGGATGATGTGAAAGTGCACATGGAAGACCGCTTGGTTCGCTTCAGCTCCATTGTTTTGCAAGACGTTGCACGCCTTGGCGCCCGTCGCTTTCATCACGGCTCGGCACAGCCGGGGCAATACTCGCCCGATCGCGGCGCCGGATTCATCAGAAAGTTGGTCGAGCGTCGCGGCTGATTCCTTGGGAATCACAAGCGTATGGCCTGCTGAGAGTGGATTGACATCCAAAAAAGCCAACACCCGGTCGTCTTCATAAACCTTATGACACGGGATTTCACCAGCGATTATTTTGCTAAATATCGTATCTGACATGCTTCCAGCATGATATCGCCTGCTGATTGAAAAACCGAGCTATGCATTGGCGCGTCCGATAGGCATTGAGGACCCTACCTGCTTGGGGGACGGGGTATCAAGCTGAGTGTAAGAATCGTCGATTCCTTCTCTTTCACTTCCAGTCTCCATGATTGAAGAAAGGAATGCGCCATGCCTCTCCGATTTTTTTCACAGGTTCAGTCTCGGTCGTTTTTCAGCTCCCGTTGTATTCAGCGCGTTGCATTGATCGGCGCCAGCCTGTTCACCATCACCGGCGTCGTTGGCTGTAAGCCTGACACTGCAAGCGCGAAGTCGCCAGATGCTTCTGGGAAGAGCGCTCCCATGGTGCGTGTCTCGACGCCTTCGCCGTGGCCGACGAATGATTCGACGCATCAGCTGCGACAGTTCACCAAGCACGCTAAGGATCTCGAACTCAACCCTGCGCTCGCCATGATTACATTGTTCCCCGACAAGACTCTCCCCAAAGCGAACATCACACCCCTCGGCGTGGACATGATCTCTGTCGACGAGCTTGAGGCGTTGCTCAGCCAGGGCGGTTGGGGATTGTTGGATGTGCGCAAACCCGCCGACGTTCGCAAGACCGGTGTGATCCCCGGCGCCGTGCATTACATGTACAGCTTTGAAGGCGCCCCGGCGCCCGCTGACACCTCCATGCTCACGCGGGAAGTCGTCGGCGACCTGATGGCTGAATATCCCAAGGGAGTCATCGTCTACTGCAATGGTCCCAAGTGTTTTCGCAGCTACAACGCCGTTCTCGCAATCGTGCAAATGTGGGCCTTCGATGGCAATCGCGTGAAGTGGTTCCGTGGCGGCGCGCCAGCGTGGCGATTGAGCCCGCTGATCCCTGTTTCGTCCTCTGCCAATGGCAGTCATTCCGCCATGCAGCCCAACGGATGAAAAGCGACACTCAACCCGCGAGCCAAAGACGAACGATGGGGCTTCTTCCCAGCGTGGCGCTGTGGGCTGCAACAATCGTCATCGTCTGTGGTGGCGCCATCGCGGGCGCGATGTACTGGTGGAATCACAATCTGGTTCGCTCCCAAAACCAGAAACTCACCGCACTCTACGCCAACATGTGGCATGAGCTTGAATCCCAGTGGGCGGCGAGTGTGCAGCGCAATATCAGCACCATGCTGCTTGAGCCTGGCGTCATCGGTGCGATTGAACAATCGGACCGGCGATTCCTCGTGTCTAGCTTCAGCACACGATACAACTACCTCGCGATCGAAAACCACCTCGCCAACTGGCTTGTGGTTCGGCCTGATGGCGCCCCCTGGCTCTGCTTCGCCGACCCGAGCGAGCTGTTTGAACCGACCGCACTTCGCATCGGCGATAAACCGATCACTGCGTTGGCCCGCGCTCAACTGCTGCGCGACGACACAGGGGCGCCAGTCTGGGTGACCCCTCTCATCGGCTCCGCCGGGCAGCGCATCGGCTGGATGGTGGTCTTCGGACAAACAAAGCCTTTCGCCGACGAGTTCCA
>CAYMQF010000114.1:4991-6601 GCA_964392425.1 uncultured Phycisphaeraceae bacterium | reverse complement strand
GCTCGGACCAGTCTTCGATGTTCGGGAGAGTCAACTCCATCGGCGCCGTCTTCCGATACCCAAGCAAGCGAACCACTTCCAAGACGTCCGTCCATGACGGAAACGTTTTGTGATTGGCGTTTTTGAATGCATTGATCGCGGAGATAAACACAAACTGTTCGTCGGTGAGTTCGCCTTCTTCAGCAGCGCGCGTGAAGTCGCTCAATCGACGGCCGACGCCTCGACGTCTTTCCAGCCCGGTCTCGCCGGCTGCTCGGTCTTCGAGGTCTCTTCGGTCAATGCCGACTCGGCGATCGACAACGCTGTCAGCTTCGCCGGTGTATTCGTGTGATTCGTGTTGCTTGCTCATGCCGGTGCTCCTTGGCGCCGTTGCACTCTCCGATTGTGGAGAGACGGGTTGGCGTCACAACTATTCGTCCTCATCATCCACATCTTCGTCATCGTTGAGTTCGAGGACAAACTCTCCGTCGCTCTCAACCTCATCGCCGAAGAGGTCGTCGTCGTCATCATCATCGTCTTCGTCGAGGAAAACCTGATCTTCGTCGTCGTCATCATCGTCAAAGAAAACGTCGTCCTCCAGTTCATCTTCCTTCGGCGCATCGCACACCACTTCCAGAGCGTCCGGCAAGCCGATATTTTCGGGCGTATCCAGAATCCATTGAGTCAGGTGAGAGTCGGTAAGCATCATTTCACTTTCACTGGGTCGGTTTGCCGAGGAGTCCCGCCGATCGTCGACGCGCCAACGAGTCGGCATTCATACACATCAATCGCGCGGTACACTACTGTTCATCGCCGATCTGTCAATACTGGACCCCCGATTTTATTTCGACCCCGACCCGGACTGACCCACCCATGCCGACCAATCGAAACGATGAATCGTTCACCCCATTTTCCGCAGCGTTGGCATTCGCGATCCCCGGGCTCGGCCATCTCACGCGAGGGCAGCCCCGCCGGGCGCTCTTCATCTTCCTCGGCGTGATGGGGCTCTTCCTCGGTGGCATCTTTATCGGCGGCATCGACGTCGTAGACAGCAAGGAAGACTTCTGGTGGTTTGTCGGCCAGGCGGGAGTCGGGCCGGTCGCCTTCCTCGTCGATCGTGTTCATCAAAATGCCTTCAAAGTGGCCGATCCCAAATCACCCAACGGCTTGCGCTCCCCCAATCCCGATGAAAACCCGAAAATCACAAAATCGCTGGCGCATCCCAATGAGATCGGCGCCTTGTACGCCACGATCGCAGGGATGCTCAACGTCATCTGCGTGATCGACTGCCTGTGGAGTTCGCCCAAACCAAGACGAACGGGAAGCGAGCGGCGCAAAGTGGTCGGCTCCATGGAGGCGGGGCGATGATGTCAGCTGCCTCCGTCATCTCCGCTGCTGCAGGATTGCCCGCGTGGCGACCCTTTCTCGATCCGATCTCACTGCCGGGTGGCTCGTGGTGGTTCACGCTCATCCCCATGGCGATCCTCATCTCGATGGTTTACAAAGCCGTCCGCGTCCGCTCCATGGATCACTACGTTGCAAACGTCGTCGTGATGTCCGTGCAAATCGTCGTCGCGATGTTTTTCTTCGCAGTCGCCGCCAACCTGCTGGTCATCTGGATCGTCCCCGCA
>CAYMQF010000114.1:0-4891 GCA_964392425.1 uncultured Phycisphaeraceae bacterium | reverse complement strand
GATGTTTTTCTTCGCAGTCGCCGCCAACCTGCTGGTCATCTGGATCGTCCCCGCATTGGGCGGCTGAACTGGTTGATTGCCAAGCGGGATGGGTGTCTCGCCCGTCAGTGAAGGTCACTATCACGCATACCTCCACCGTTTCGTCCGCAGCGGGCGGTCAAGGTTCACAATCAAGTACCGCAGCGCATCGACCGCATGGTCAGGCCCATCCTTCACCGGCTCGTTGGACTCGGGGCGGTCCGCAGGAAAGTGATACCGCTCGAGCGATTCGATCAACGTTCTGCACCGCGCATGGATGAACAGCCTCGGGCTGCCCGTCGCGGGCGCGAGTCGGGCGCGCACGAGCGACACGCCCTCCATCACGCCGAGCCGTCGATCGCGCACAACGAGCCCCGCGCGCCTCATCGCGGTCGCTGCAGAGATCCCCGTCTGATCGCTGCGCTGCCGACCCGCAGGATCGATCCCGACCCACCGTGGCGCCGGCCAACGCGCCGCCTCGATCGCGCGCACATGTTCATCAAGAACAATGCCGCGCTCGCTTCGTTCATCGACAATGCGCAGCGAACCGTCCTCATCAACCGCACCCCACAGCACCACGCTCGGCGCCCGAAAGCCAAAATCCATCCCGCACACCCACATCGTCGAATCGTCCACATCAATCGGCGTCTCCCCGCTGAACACATGCACCGCGGGGTCGAACTCCGTGTACACGGCGTCGGATCGGCTTGGCCGTTGGCAAAGCATCTCGCTGAGCCATGCCTGTTCGCTGGAGCGACGCTTGAGTGCGATCGCATCATCAATCGAAATGTACCCCTGCGCTTCTTTCGCACGCCCGGCGCACTCTTCTTCAAGCGGGCACTCGTCGCACGGGCGCTCAGGCTCGCACCGTGCAAGCACATCGACCACCCCCCAGCGGAAGAGCTTTCTCCCCGCAGCTTCCGCGCCATCTCGCTGTGCTTCTTCAACGACTCTGGACATCAACCCATGGGCGCGGTGCATCGTTGAAAACGCTTCGACGCAGCCGACCACATGCACATCGCCGCACTTCTTGGACTGCGTGACGAGCTGTGCTGCAGCCCACACTTCGGGATCGAACAGCTCCACTTCATCGCAGCGCAATTTCTGGACTCGACAGCCTCGCACCGACGTGTGCGACTGCGCCAACGTCTGGCAAGCGGACCCATTAGCGAGCGTGACGCGCCGATCTGTCAGTTTGCCCGCAACCAGAGGCGCCAGCGTCGGTGTCTCAAACAAGCGCCGAAGGTGTCGTTGCATGCGCTGGGATTGTTCGAGCGACCCGCCGAGGATGCGCACTTCAATGCCAGGCTTGAAGACGAGGTCCAGCATTGTCGCACAGGCGCCAAGAAACGTTTTGCCGCCGCCTCGGTTGGCCCACACCACGCAGTCACGCGGGCCGGGCCGATCTTCGAAAAACGAATGCACGAGATAGTCGAAGGGCGCTTCGCTGTCCGCCTGCATCGGTGTTGCGGGAACATCCACCTCGACGGCGAGTCGGAGCCACGCGCGCAGCTGATTGGGCGTTCGCGGACGCACTTCCACTCCGAATCGGCCAAACCATCGACTGCTTGTCATGAAGATTCCTTCGTCAAAGGCGCGGGTTTCGCCAGAGGCGGATCGGGAGTCGGGCTACCCAGATGCTCGAGCGCAGCGAGCCACGCTTGTCGTTCTTCCGCACTGATAGGCGCCTCCTCCATCGCGATCGGCGAATCACCCGCAGCAGCTTCATCGAGCCTCAAAAGATCGACACACGCTTTGCGCGCCGTTTCTTTCGACTCAAGATCGCGCGCTAGTTTCACCAGCGCCCGGGCAGCATCGACGCGCGCCCGACTGACCGCGAGCGCCGCGCGCGACTGCGCCAGCCGCCGAAGCGATGCGATCGCGCCGCCTCCTTCACGCGTGCCGCTCCATACAGCTGCTTCGTGAAGACTCACGCCGCACCGCTTGGCAGCAAGAACCAGGTCAGTCCCCGCGTGCAGTGACGACAGGAGTTGCTCGATCCGGTGGTCATCCATGCTTGCCACCTCGGCTCGCGTTTTCTTCAGCGATGTCGATGCGCAGAGCGCGCAACAGTGAAGCTCGGCGGTCGCCTTTGTGCCGTTTGAGTTTCTGAAGCACACGCTGGCGCTCATCGGCGCTGAGAAAGAAGGTCAACGATGTAGGCAGTTCGCCGACGCTTGGCGCCGGTGCGGGGAGAGGGGAGTCATTGCAACTCGCGGTGTCTATCGAACGGCGGCTCTGTGTCTGTTTCTCTTGCATGGCGGGGCTCCTGATTGAGAGCTCCTCCCGCGCCATGGTGAGATTTTCATATGGATGGCGTTCAATGATGTTGTTCAGCAATGGTGCTCAGTTCAGTCACGTTTCCTCCATCGATCCGTGCGCGTACGCCGCCATCGACACGCCAACACGTCGGCAAGCGCTGCGCCACAGGGCGCCAAGATCATCGCGAGGGAGCGATCGGTCGCATCCCCTGCATCGCGCCCACAAACGCAACTCGCGCGCGAGAAACGCTTCGCCCGCAGCTTGGTTCGCACGCCTCCACGCCGACTCCGGCGTCGCCAGCCGATACGGCTCAACCCCTGCATATTCCAGCGCATCAAGCAACCTTGCATGAGCAGGGGGCGTCGCCAGTTCGTACCGAGTCATCGATGCAGCTTCAAAGAATCGGCTCCATTGCCCCATCGCAGCTACCGCTTCAGTGCAAGGCGTCAGCGGGTTATCCAGGTACGCCCGGACCAGCGCGGTCGCCACACCGAGCGCCCGATAGCGGGGATCGACGATGACGCGCGCGATTCGCCGAACTTCATCGTTGAGCCTGCGTGCGTTGACTCGTTTGTCGCCGGTGTGATAGCGATCACGCCAAGCGAGCCTGCGCCATGCGCCGTTGAGCGTTGGCATGCACACGACAAGCACGCCGATGATTTCACCAGTGCGCATATCACGCGCGCAAAGAGTTTTCACAGGAACAGCCGGGGATCCCGCCCGATAGTGCAGCGACGCCAAAGCTTTGTAATCGCGCATCGATCCATCGACGATCTCATAGCTGCGTTCGGGTTCGCCATGATCGCGCTGGGTGCGCTCGACAGTCGCTCGCCCATCCAAAGTTAGCCGAACAGTTTCATTGGGGCGCAGCGACTCTTCCAGATCATCGTGACTCGTCGCGACAATCGCAGCGATGCGTCCATCCCTTCGCACCGAGTTGCTGAACGACCGCGAGACACTCCGAGCGGTGGCGCGATCGAGACGGGCGGCAAACTCATCAGCATACAGCAGTGTGTTTGCGCCCTGTTTCGCTGCACGATCCATCGCGACAGCAAGCGCGAGTCTTTCGCGCTGGCCCTGTGACAGCTCGTCGGGTCTGCGGATAAAGCACTTTGCCTCCGCGAGCCCCGCCTGGGCAAGGGCGCGCATCGCTGACGGCGCATCGCAACCCAACAGATCAACGGCAGGTCTGGCTGTGAGCTTGACGCGATCGACATCGATCAGGCGCCTGCCATCTCGCTGTGCTGTCTGTCGCACGGCGCGCATGATGGACGTTTTTCCGCTTCCGCTTGGGCCGGTAATGAGCGTGACCGTGCCCGGCGACAGCGCAAGCTCAATCGGCGCACGCATATCGGCCCGATTCGGCTCATCATCAAAGAGAAGCCCCATGAGCGATGCCGCCTGACATGATCGACGAGTGGGTGTCGGTGCTGGGTATGTTTGCATGACAATGCGAACGCTCATCGCTGCGACTCGTAGAGCGCGTTGATCGCGTCGACCTGTCGGCGAACCACATGCAGTGAAAGGTGAAGATGCCTGGATGTCGATCGCATCGGCCTCCCTTGCAGAACATACGAAGTTGCGACGCGCCGCCGAGTCGGGAGCCAGCCTTCTCTGTTGAGCAGTACAAACTCAAATCGATCACTCATCATTCGATCGACCAGACGGTGTACGCGCGTACGAACTTTGCGTGGGCTTTCGCCTCGCAGTTGGGCGACCGCCTGTGCGGTCATGCCGTGCTCGTAGATCGAGCCGATGAGTCGATGATCTTCTGGGAGCAGCCACGCAGCCCGAGCAGTGAGAATTTCCGCAAAATCGCGTTTATTACGCCTGCGGAGGTCCAATCCTGATTCGCGATCCCACTTGCTTGCACCGTACATCATGACCATTTGACACACTCCCGTGGAATTTGCTTGACTTTTGACACGATATCGAGTAAAAGTACGCTATCTGGTAAACACACCAATATGTTTTACAGAGAGTCACGCAATATGCAAGGGTTTTGTATGGTATATCAAGAACTTGGCGCACAGACAATGACGATGAGCTACCTCGCTCGCAAAATCCGCGCACAAAGACAGTCGCTCGGTCTCACACTTCAGCAACTCGCTGACATGGCCAGCTGCGGCAAAAGCTATCTCTCGCAAATCGAAAACGATCGGCGCCCGTCGCCACCCTCTGAAGCATTGCTCCGTCGCATCGAACAAGCACTCAGACTTGAGCCGGGCGAACTCATTCACCACCGTCAATGGCAGGAGACGCCCCCCGAGATTCGCCACAAATATCAGGGAATGCAGCGCAACGACGAGCTAGCCAGGCTGCTCGCCAAGCTGGCGAAAAAAGAAGGGCTCGACGCATCCATGGCGTCCGGCGAGCTGCGCAGGCTCATCAATCGGTTCAGCGACGAGACCTCCCCTGATGAAATCGTGCCGTTGCCGGTGCAGGTGCCGATCATCAATAAAGTCTGCGCGGGGTATCCCACCGAGTTCACCGATCTCGGCTATCCCGCGCGAATCGCCGATGAATACATCTCAACGCCTGACCTCTACGACCCGCAAGCTTTCGCCACCCGAGTCGTCGGCGACTCCATGGAGCCCGCCTACACCGCAGG
>CAYMQF010000113.1:0-6635 GCA_964392425.1 uncultured Phycisphaeraceae bacterium | reverse complement strand
GCGCCGAGGATGTGCCGGTCTGGCAGATCGACGCCGCTGGATGCCGTTCCTGACATGTCCCGCCGCCGATCCAACGCGACTCTCGTCCCAAAAACGCCGATAGAGAGGGTGTGGTGGTCGGCGCGCCGTTCGCACGTTCGATAAGTATGACGTATTGCGCCGCCTATACTTGGTTCCCAATGGGTGCGGGACAGCCTCGCACATTTGCACAGCGTGGGCGCTAGCCAACAGGAGTTGACGCATGTTTGAACGATTTACAGACCGCGCCCGAAAAGTGATGGCCCTCGCCAACCAGGAGGCCCAGCGCTTCAACCACGAATACATCGGGACGGAGCACATCCTGCTCGGCCTCGTCAAAGAGGGCTCAGGCGTCGGCGCCAACGTCCTCAAGAACCTCGGCGTCGATCTCCGCAAGGTCCGCCTGGAGGTCGAAAAGCTCGTCCGTTCCGGCCCGGACATGGTGACGATGGGCAAGCTCCCCCAGACGCCTCGCGCCAAGAAGGTCATCGAATACGCCATCGAAGAGGCTCGCAACCTCAACCACAATTATGTCGGCACCGAACACCTCCTGCTCGGACTCCTCCGCGAGCATGACGGCGTCGCCGCGCAGGTTCTCATGAATCTCGGGCTGAAACTCGAAGAAGTCCGCGAGGAAGTTCTCAATCTGCTCGGCGCCGGTGTCGACCCCGAAGATGAGGACGGACCCAGCGGCGGCGGCTCAGCGTCAGGCCAGCGCAAAGGCAAGAGCCAGACTCCCGCGCTCGACAGCTTTGGTCGCGACCTGACCGTCCTCGCCAAGGAAGGGCAGTTGGATCCGGTCATTGGTCGATCCGACGAGATCGAACGCGTGCTGCAGATCCTCTGCCGGCGCACGAAGAACAACCCCGTCCTGCTGGGCGAAGCAGGCGTTGGCAAGACCGCCATCGTCGAAGGACTCGCACAGAAGATCGTCGGCAACGATGTCCCCGAACTGCTGCAAGAACGCCGACTCGTTGTGCTCGACCTCGCAATGATGGTCGCGGGCACGAAATATCGCGGCCAGTTTGAAGAGCGCATCAAAGCGGTGATGAACGAAGTCCGCCGAGCGAAGAACGTGATCCTGTTCATTGACGAGCTGCACACACTGGTCGGTGCGGGCGGTGCTGAGGGTGCGATCGACGCATCCAACGTGCTCAAGCCCGCCCTCGCTCGCGGCGAGATTCAGTGCATCGGCGCCACCACGTTTGATGAATATCGCAAGTACATCGAGAAGGACTCCGCGCTTGTTCGCCGATTCCAGGCGATCACCGTCGAGCCGCCCAATGCGGAGCAGACCGTGCTCATTCTCAAGGGTCTCCGCGAGCGGTACGAAGAGCACCACCGCGTGAAGATCACCGATGCAGCACTGACGTCGGCCGTCGAGCTTTCCGATCGGTACATCAGCGGGCGCGTTCAGCCGGACAAGTCGATCGACGTGATCGATGAGTCGGGCGCCCGTGTTCGGCTCAACTCCATGACCAAGCCGCCCGACCTCGCGGAGCTCGAAGAGCGCGTCGAGCGACTGAGCGTCGAGAAAGATGACGCCGTCAAGAACGCGGACTATGAAAAGGCCGCTGAGCTTCGCGATCAGGCTGAGCAGATTCGCAAAGAAAAAGAAACGCTCCTCAAAGAGTGGCGCAAGCAGGCCAGCGAGATCAACGGGTTGGTCGATGAGGAAGTCATCGCCGAAGTGGTCTCGAAGATGACCGGCGTGCCGTTGACCCGCTTGAAGAAGGAAGAGGCCGAGCGCCTGCTGCACCTCGAAGACGAACTGCACAAGAAGGTTGTCAGCCAGCACGAAGCGATCACGGCGATCTCCAAAGCCATCCGCCGAGCCCGCGCCGGTCTCAAGGACCCGAAGCGCCCGATGGGTTCGTTCATCTTCGTCGGGCCGTCCGGCGTCGGAAAAACACTGCTTTCCAAGGCTCTTGCTGAGTTCATGTTCGGCGACGAAGACGCGCTCATCCATCTGGACATGAGCGAATACATGGAGAAGCACAACGTCAGCCGCCTCGTCGGCGCGCCTCCCGGCTACGTCGGTTATGAGGAGGGCGGTCAGCTCACCGAGCGCATCCGCCGACGCCCGTACGCTGTCGTGCTGCTCGATGAAATCGAAAAGGCGCACCCGGACATCTTCAACATGCTGCTCCAGATCATGGAGGAAGGCCGACTGACGGATTCGTTCGGCAGGAACGTCGACTTCCGCAACGTCATCCTCATCATGACGAGCAACATCGGCGCCGACCTGATCAAAGGTGGCGGTGGCTTCGGCTTCTCCAAACGAAGCGACGATCAGAACTTTGAAAACATCAAATCGATCCTCTCCAAAGAGATCGAGCGATACTTCCGCCCCGAGTTCATCAACCGTCTTGACGATGTGATCGTCTTCCGCCCGTTGACCAAGGAGGACCTCGTCACGATCGTCGAGTTTGAGACGGCCAAGGTTTGCGAGCGCGTCGTGGCGCAGGGGCTCGAACTTGTCATGGATCAGAAAGCCAAGGATTTCCTGATCGAGAAAGGGTTCAACCCGGACTATGGCGCTAGGCCGCTCCGCCGGGCGATCGGGAACTACATCGAGGATCCGCTCGCTGAGCAGTTGCTCTCCGGCGAACTCAAAAACGCTGGCAAGGTTTCCATCACCCACGTCGGCGAGCAGGACCACCTGACGTTTTCCCACGAGCCGGCGACTGAAAAGAAGAAGGAAGACGACACGCAGGTTGAGGCGCACGCGGAATCCTGAATCGCGCATAACAACTGATATTCAACGAACCCGGAGAACTTTTTCTCCGGGTTTTTTATTGCACTGATTGTGTGATTGTTCAGAGTGTTCGCACGCTGAGGACCGCGCACTCTGTGAGTTCGGGGAGTGATCGGAGTGTGTCGAATGTTTGTTGCGCGTCAGAGTTATTGAGAACAACGAACATGCAACTGCCGCTGCCCGTGATGTGCACAGGCTGGTTCAACGCCGTTTCGATCGCGGTGCGCAGCGGGACGAGCAAAGGCTCGACGCGCAGAGCAGGCTCAGCAAGATCATTGAAGAGCGCGGTTGAGTCGAGCTGCGCTCGGAGCGCGAGCGTGCGCGCCCGGGAGGGATCGAATGTATGCGCTGCGCATTCATCGAACGCGCGGTAGACGGCGGGTGTGGAGCAGGTGAGAGGGGGGATAATGAGCGCAAGAGCTGGGGAGTCCGGGTGTGTCGCAATGTTCGGCGTGCGTTCGATCTGGTCGCCGATGCCTTGGACGATTGCCGGGGCTGGCGTCCGGTTTCCCTTCTCTGGAAGGAAAAACGCGATGTCGCTGCCGAGCTGGCCGGCGAGCTGTGCTAGCGCGTGGTTATCGAGGTCGAGTGAAAAGAGATCGCGCAGCGAGAGAAGCGCCGCCGCTGCGTCTGACGAACCTCCCGCGAGGCCGGCGCCCACCGGGATGCGCTTGGTCAGTGTGAGTTTGACGGGGAGCGAGAGATTGAGTGTGGATTCGATGAGCCGATGAGCGCGCACCGCGAGGTCTTTTTCGATGGGCCAGTCAATCGGGGATGGCTTGGGCGCGTCGTCATGCCAGTTGATTGTGTATTGACTTTCGGCGCCAGATTCGAGACGAGTCAAAGTCAGATCGTCGTACAGATCGACTGCGACCATCCACGAGCAAATGGGGTGCAGCCCGTCGCCAACAGGAGGTGCGGGGTTGGCTGGCGCGACTGCCAATGCCAGGTTCACTTTGGCGGGCGCTTGTCGGTGAATCGAACGAGGCGCCGTCACGACTCAGTGCTGCCTTGCGCTGCATGGAGTGCTGCTTCATCGAGGAGGAGTTCGGCGAGTTGACGGAAACAGCCTGAGCCGCCCGGCGAATCGAGCACCAGATCAACAGTTGTGCGCACCGCTCGCACCGCGTTGGACGGGCACGCGGTCAGCCCGGCGAGCTTCATAGCAGGCAGATCGTTGACATCATCGCCGAGATAGATCGTCTGCGCGGGATCGACATCGAGCTGCTTGCACAGACGCGAAAAGCGTTTGCCCTTATCGCCTTCCCCGACATCAACAGCGGTGACGCCGAGCCGACGAGCGCGGGCGCGGATGACTCCATCGTCTGATCCTGAACTGAGCCAGCCGATGTTGATTCCGATTTCCTGCAGCAGGCGGGTCCCCATTCCGTCGTGAACGTGGAACTGCCGAGCCTCGACACCTGCGGAGTCGATGTGGATTCGCCCGTCGGTGAGCACACCATCCACATCGCTGATGACCGCGAGCACATTCGCTGCGAGAGGCAGTCTGAGCCTGCGCACACCAACAATGCAGGGATGGTCCGCTGACAAACCCGCAGCGACGGCGCGCGCCAACTCAAAATCGTTTTCGTTTCGTATATGAATCTGTTCGATCGGGCTGGTGCGGACGGCGGCTAGCTCTCTCGCGCCTTGCTCGAGCGCCCTCTTGATAGTCTGCACCTCGCAGAACGGCTCGAACACATCGTGAACGAGCACGCCCGGCGCCTCCATTGCAGCATTTGACGCGACACATGTCACACCGTGCAAGGCGGCGACCGCGCGGACCCGCGCATCATCACAAGCCACGACGATGCTCTCGATCGGCATCGCCCGCCGGAGATTGTTCACCGCCCACAGCACCAACGGCACACCGAGCAGCCGATCGAGCGCATTGGGCGAGCCCGCACACGCGTCAGGCGGAACCGGGATGACTCCAAGAACATCAGCCATAGGGGACAGCGTAGCGGCCCATCAGGCACGCTGGGAGCAGGCGCCGATCGCCGGGTTGATCGTTGCCCTTACATCGCTTCATCGCTGCATCGCCGAATAAATAGGCGCCAATTCCTGATTCAACACTTATCCGGTCCATCGCATTGTCCGATAGAGAAGTGTGAACCCGGAAGGAGCCTTTCGATGAGCCAGTCCACTCCATCATGTCAATCATGTGACGGTCTTCAGGCGGGCAGTGGGGCCGATGATGATCGACGCCGCCACACTCGCAACGATTTTGTTCGGCCATGCAAAGTTCAGCGGTCCGGCCACATTCGCTATGAGGCGGGGCAAACCTCGAACATCTCCACCGGCGGCGCCTTGCTCCGCATCGCCCGCGAGCCTGCCATCCGGACGGGCGAGACGCTCCGCGTCGGTGTTGCGTGGGAATCTGGGGGGGTGCTCGCATCGGGCAGCCTGCTCCCAGCACGGGTCGTCCGCGTCATCCCCATCGACTTCCATCATCAGGCCGTCGCGGTCGAATATTGCCAGCCCGCGGCGTCGGCTGCACAGCCGTTTGCTGCTGCTGCCTGACGGGAAGACTCCGCGGTCTATCGGGCATAGAATGATGGCGTCGCTTGGCGATTCCCGTCGATGGATCACATCAATATGTCTTTCGTTCACTGGCAGCCCGCGCTCCCGGAGCACTACCTCCGCACCTCAGCCGACGAACTGAGCCGATCTATCGAAGCGCGCAGGCAGGAGCTGGGCGATCGGCTCATCATTCTCGGCCATCACTACCAGGCGGACGCGGTGATCCAGCATGCCGACTTCACCGGCGACTCCCTCAAACTTGCCCAGCTTGCAGCGACGCGAGCGCGCGAGCAACAAGCGTCGTACATCATCTTCTGCGGTGTGCACTTCATGGCGGAGTCCGCTGATCTTCTTACTTCTGACGATGTTGCGGTGATCCTGCCCGATCTCTCAGCGGGCTGCTCGATGGCGGATATGGCGGACTACGACGATGTGCTCGATGCGTGGGATGCGCTGCATGAATCGCTCGAAGCGGAGGGATGGACAGGCACGATCGTCCCGATCACCTATGTGAACTCGTCCGCTGCAGTCAAGGCGTTTGTCGGCGCGCACGGCGGAGCAGTATGCACTTCTTCCAATGCGGATCGCGTGTTTGAGTGGGCGATGACGGAAGGCGCCGAGCGTTCGCCGGGTGGTGAGGTCAAGATATTATTCCTGCCCGATCAACACCTGGGGCGGAACACCGCTGCTGCTTTTGGGATGGATGTGCAGGCGGAAACGTGCGTCTACGATCCGAAAAAAGCACGAGCTGGTGATGAGCTGGGCGGCATGACTGCAGAAGAACTTGCACGATCGAAAGTCATCCTCTGGGCAGGGCATTGCTCGGTGCACATGCTGTTCAGGGCTGAACATTGCGACGAACTTCGGCGCAGCGATCCCGATGTGCAGATCCTCGTCCACCCCGAGTGCTGCAAAGAAGTGGTGGATCGCGCGGATCTTTCCGGGTCAACCGAGTTCATCATCGGCGCCATCCGCGATGCGCCAGCCGGTTCGCGATGGGCGGTCGGCACCGAAGCGCACCTCGTCAATCGGCTCGCCCGCGAGGCGCACAGCCAAGGCGTGGAAGTTCGATCGCTTTCTGAATGTCAATGCATGTGCACGACGATGTACCGGATTGATGAGCCTCACCTGCTGTGGGCTCTCGACAATCTCGCGCAGGGGAAGGTCGTCAACCAGATCCGTGTGCATCCCGACGTGCGCGAGCCTGCCCTTGCTGCGCTGGACCGGATGCTGTCGCTGACCAACGCCCCGGCGCCGGTCTGACGGAACTGCCTAGACTGGGCGCCATGACGGATGCCAAAGCGCACATCACGTTGGCGATTGAGACGAGCAACTC
>CAYMQF010000112.1:0-6721 GCA_964392425.1 uncultured Phycisphaeraceae bacterium | reverse complement strand
ACGCTGGGATTGATTGGCACACGCATGATGATGCAGAGCTCGACGTACCAGACGATTCTGGGATTGCGAGGCGTGACGCTGTTGGTGCCTGGCGATCGGGACATCGAGCGGATCGACAAGATCATTTTCTCCGAGTTGGTCGAAGGGCGGATCGAGGACACTTCTCGAGTGGCGATGCTGCGTGTGCTGGATCGGCTGGCGGATCGCGGGTGCGACGGGGTGGTGCTCGCTTCGACGGAGACTCCATTGCTGATTGGCGAGAGCACCGCGACGCTGAACATGTACGACCCGGTTCGCCTGCTCGCGGACCACGCGATCCACATGGCGCTCAACGATCAGATCCCCGCCTGATTGGTGCACTGCATACTATGATGTAGTCCAGTTTGGTCGGGTTGCTCAGTGTGGCGATGTGCCCGAGATTTTTTCAAGGATCATTCTCATGAAACGATCACTCTTCATTGTTGTGTTGATTCCTGCGATGTTTTTTGCGATGTCGGCGCCGACAGGGTGCGCTACGACCACCAACGACAGCACTGTCACCCGGATCGAGGCGTCTGATGTACAGAGCCGAATGGGCGGCAAGCATGCTGCGCGCACCGCGTGTATTGATGTGCGAATGCGGGAGGAGTACCTCGCGGGGCACATTCCAGGCGCGGTGAACATCGGGCTCCGGGATGCAGCGGCGGGCAAGACCGCGGCGCTGCGCAGCTACACCACCATCATCATCTGCGGGCGGAACCCAGGGTCGGGATCAGCGATGGCGCTGGCCAAGAAGCTGACGGCTGAGGGATATACCGATGTTCATCTTTTTGATGGTGGGATTGACGCTTGGCGCCGGGCGGGGCTTCCGATCGAGCGAGGGGATCGGTCTTCGCGCGATAGTACTCAGCGCAAGACTCCGCGCAAGACAAGGTGAGCTTCACTTGATGAGCCAAAAAAAACGCCGTTCGGTCCAACGTAACGGACCGAACGACGGCGTGGTTGGAGGCGTGTGAAGCCTGTGGCGCGGGCGTTTCCGCTCGTCGCCAACTTGGAGTCAAAGGAAAATCGAAATCAGTCGTACATTGCCATGACGCGGGGAAGCTCGCCGTTCTGGAGCATGATCGATGTTTCGATGCGGAAGTTGGACTGCGTGCGGTGGCGTTCAGCGAAGAAGAAGTTCAAGGTGTACGTTTGGCCGTCGGTGAGCCAGGAGAGGCGGTCAAGATCGATCGTTTGGCTTGTCGAGCCGTGCACACCGCCCAGGTCGATCACGAGTTGGCCGTCAATGAAGACCCATACATCATCATCCCCGGTGAAGGTGAAGACCTGCCCGGAGTTGTGGATGTAGGTGAACTGGGTTGAAAGCTCGTAGGTGAAGTGGAAGTTTTTGGTTCCGCCTGCGGAGTTGCCGAAGAGCTGACCGTTGATCGGAAAGAAGCCACCAGTGTTGACGTAGTTGGGGTCTTCCTTGTCATCGAAGACGTAGGTATTCGAGTTGGGCTCGAGATGGAGCGTGACGGGGAGGGGCGCCGACATATTGACGCCGGGAACGTCACGGAACCACTGGTAGAAGAGATCGAGCGTGATTCCGCCGTTGTCGCCGGGGCCGAAACTTCCGGCAGAGTCACCGAGGGAGGAATCGTAGAGTGCTGGGTTGATGGTGCGTCCCTGTGAATCGCGCCACTGGGAGTTGACCTTTTTTCCGCCGCCGATTGCCATGGGTTTGCCGTCGTTGTCGAGGGTCGGCCCGACGTTGCCGGTGTAGAGCCCGAAGCCGCTGTCGGGTCGGCGTTCGAAATCGGGGTGTCCATAGGGAACTGAGAGTTCACGGAAATCCCGCACAATTCCTGTGAGCGTGAGGGTGTCGGGTGGGGCGCCCGGCGTTGGGGGGGCGCCTTGAGCGGTCGGGGCGGACGCCCAGAGAAGGAGGCCGGCCGCTGTTGCGAGCCCAGCCGTTGTAAGAGTTTTGTTTGTTTGTTCCTTGCGGTTCATCGATTCACACCTCCGGTGAGACTCTTGTTGCGAAATACGCACAACGATTCGCATGGGGCCTCACGACTCCGAGCCAACGGTACGATTCGCGTTGATCGAATCGAAGTGTGTTTTCCAAACTTTGTGCGATGGAGAGTTACACTGGGAGGAATGGGACGGTTGAGGGTTGGCTTGGGGGCATGAGTCGACCGCCGGGCTGGTATGATCGGACCACGGATGGTCAGTAAATCGTGAACCTGTCATAGGAGAACGCGGCATGGATGCCTTTGTGATTCACGGCGGACAACCCTTGAGCGGATCCATTCGGATCAACGGCGCGAAAAACGCGGCGCTGCCTCAGATGACGGCGGCGCTTCTCACCAATGATCCGGTCGTGCTGCATGACGCGCCGAACCTTGTGGATGTGCGAAGCATGGCCACGCTGCTCACCGAGTTGGGCTGTCACTGTCAGCGCGATGAGCTTTCTTCGGACGCAGCGTCTGGAAGCGGGCCGGGACGGGGGAATCAGGCGCCGTTGCGACTGCATACGACGGTCGAATCGAACAGCCATGCGCGGTACGACCTTGTATGCACGATGCGCGCCAGCGTGAGTGTGCTTGGGCCGATGCTTGCTAAACGAGGGTCGGTGCGCATCGCTATGCCGGGCGGCTGCGCCATCGGGGATCGCCCGATTGATTTGCACCTGCGCGGGATGGAGGCTTTGGGCGCATCGGTCGAGATGGATTCCGGCGATATTGTTTTGAAAGCGCCTTGCGAATCGGGGGGTGCGCCTCGATTGATCGGCGGGCGAGTCTTTTTGGGCGGACGGTTTGGCTCGACGGTGCTGGGCACAGCCAACGTGATGTCCGCAGCGACTTTGGCGCGAGGGATGACGGTCATCGAGTTTGCTGCGTGCGAACCGGAGATAGCTGATCTGGCGCATCTGCTCAACGAGATGGGCGCGAAGATCGTTGGCGCTGGGACTCCCCGAATCATCATTGATGGAGTTGATTCATTGCATGGCGCTGAGCACACGGTCATCGCTGATCGCATCGAGGCGGGGACGTTCATGATTGCCTCTGCGATTACAGGCGGGGATGTCACGATCGAAAACTGCCCGCTCGACGGGATGATGGCGGTCACCGAAGCGCTGAAACAGTCGGGAGTTTCGATCGCGGTGATTGATGATGTCGATCCGATGCGCGCGGTGTGCCGGGTGACACGGGCGGGTGCGATTGGGCCTGCTCAGATCACGACGCAGCCTCACCCCGGCTATCCGACGGATCTGCAGGCACAGATGATGGCGCTGCTGTCACTGGCGTCGGGGAACAGCGTCATTACTGAGCGTATTTTTCCTCAGCGATTTTTGCATGTCGCTGAGTTGATCCGTATGGGCGCCGCCCTTGAGCGGGAAGGCTCGACGGTGGTCGTGTCGGGCGTTGGGCGGCTCGTCGGGGCGCCGGTGATGGCGAGCGATCTGCGCGCGTCAGCGAGCTTGGTGCTGGCAGGGCTCGCGGCGAAGGGGCAAACGATCGTTCGCCGGGTCTACCATCTTGATCGCGGCTACGAACAGATGGAGGTTTCGCTCCAGCAGTTGTCCGCGCAGATTCAGCGAATCGTTGATGGGTCTGATGGTTTGCATCCGGCGCCGACGCATGTGGGAGATTACGCGCCGGTGTCAGGCTCTTCGAACTGATTGAAGTGGTCCTATTCTTCGCCGAAACCTGCTTTGACAAGTTCGGTGAGTTCGTCGAGCGCGTCTTTCGCGTCCGGTCCTTGTGCGGTGATTTCCAGCGGGGAGCCTTGTGTGGCGCCGAGCATGAGAATCTGCATGACGGATTTGCCGTCGACCTCTTCATCCTCGTGTCGGATGGTGATGGCGGATTTGAAAGTGGTCGCGAGTTGGGCAAAGGTGGTCGCGGGGCGCGCGTGCAGGCCGAGTCGGTTGCAAATCTTCACTTGAACGCTGGCGCGCTGCGACAAGGGGATGTTCTCCAGGGACTTCGGCGTCGAAGGAGCCGAAAAAGGTCCGCTCGGGCGTGGGCGAAGGCGTCAGGCGAGCTGATGATTGTCGCATTCCTCCAGCAGCGTCATCACTTCTTCGACGGTGGTCGCCTGACGGAGGAAGCTGCGGAAGATGTCCTGACTCAGGCTTTTGAAGATCACTTCCATCGCCTTGAGATGCTCTTCTGGTTTGTCAGCGGGGCTCAGCAGGAGGAAGACTGAGAAGACCGGCTGCTTGTCCAAAGCGTTGAAGTCCACGCCTTCTTTGCTTAGCCCAATGGCGGCGGTGATCTTCTTGATTGATTCGTGTTTGACGTGAGGCACTGCGACGCCTCGACCAAACCCGGTCGATCCCCGGCTCTCGCGCTCGAGAACAGCGGCGATCAACTCGTCGCGCACCGCGGCGCCTGCTGCCCGGGCGGTGACGAGCGTGCCGATCAATTCCCGAACCACGTCGTCACGCTCGGTGGCTTGCAACTGAGTGACGATGGCTTTTTTATGAACGATTTCGCACAGATTCATCGAACCAATTCTCCTGGACCCGTTCTGAGTGGTTTAGTGATGGTCTCTAAGTTTCTCTTTGAGGTCGGTCAGTTGCCTGGAGCATTTCTCGATGGCTTGATCGATGCTCGCGTACAAATCTGTTCCAACCGTCTTGGAAATGATCGGGTCATGCTTGACGACGTGGATGCGGAAATCGGCGGTGAACTCCTCGCGGTGGTCATGCCGATCGGTGTCGAGGACGACTTCGATCTCCTGCACACCATCGTAGAACTTGAGCAGCTTCTGGCACTTGGTGTCCACATAGCTTGAGATCGCGTCGGTTATCTCCAGCCTTCTGCCCGTTATTTCAATACGCATTATTTCTCCTGGAATCTAATTATGGCCCCGCGGCGGGGGTTTGAGGCGTCGAGTCGTCTGCTCCAGATCCTATCTTGGCGGTTTTGTCGGCGTCTGCCAACTCGGTCGGTTGTTTGGGCCCCGGCTGGATCTGCCTGACGCCGTTTTTGGCTTGCTGCCCTTCTGGGATGAGCACCCCCCCGGTGACGACGAACCGGAGAGCCTCCTCGACCGAGATTGGCAGGTCGATCGTGTCTTTTTTCTTGAGCGTGATGGTGTAGCCGGTGAATGGAGCCGGGCTTGAGGGGATGAAGACGGAGACGCACTCCTCCCCAGCATTATTTTCGATATCGCGCATCGACTCGCCGGTGAGCAGGCCGATGGTCCAGATGTCTTTGCGCGGGTATTCCACGAGGACCACCCGGTTGAACTTGATCTTGTCGCGCTCGCCGAAGATAAACTCGACCACTTGTTTGACGTGTGGGTACACCTGTTTGACGATGGGCAGTCGCGCGAAATATCGCTCCAGCTTGGTGTAGACCCGGCGGCCGATGTATCCCCCCAAGAGTCGACCAGCGAGGTAGATCAAAACAATCGCCACCACCAACCCGATGCTGCGGAGGTACCAATGCCCATCCCAATAGTCCTTGAGATTGCGCTCGCGGATCTGGGTGCGCAGTTCCTCATCTGAAAGGGTGCGCAGCGCCTTGCGCTCGCGCTCGGTGCGTTCAGCGAGGACTTGATCTTCACCGACGACGAGCCAACCGGGTTGATGCGCTTCGGACAGCACGCGAGGCGCCGTCTCGATGACGAGGAATCGAACTCCCGTATTGATCGGCTCGGCGACGCGGGTCTGCATGAACATGAACAGTTGAGCGACGATCCACAGCGTCAACACGGAGGGCAAGAGGATCGCCAGCCCCTTGACGAAAAAGGTGCGGAAATCCGAACTAAATGAATGCCTTTCTTTTGCGGACATCAGGCTCGCGATCGGTGAGATGGGTCCAGACGAGAACAACTCAATCGGTCACTACAGCATACCCATGCTGCTTGGGGTGTTGTTCGGTTCTCTATTCGAAGTCTTGCGGTTTTAGCGCTCGATCAACTCAACATCAAGTGTCAGTCGGCGTTTTCCCCGGCGGACCTCCACGTTCACCCGTTCGCCGACTCCATATCCGCTCAGCACGCGGACCAGGTCGGGCAGTGTGCGAGTGGATCGGCCGTCGATGGAGAGGATCACATCGCCGAGCCGAAGCCCGGATCGGCGGGCAGCGCCAGTCGAGACAGTTTCGTCGATCACAGGGCCGTCCCCTCGCCCGGCTGCGACGATCACGCCCAGACTCGCCATCCCGCTTTTGATTCGTTCAGGCACCATGGGCAGCTCTTTGAGCCAGTCGCGGTATTGCTTGTCGATTTGACGAAGTGGCGCCTGGAAGGCTCGCTCGACGGCAGCTCGCCCGGTTGGGTCGTCGCGGTAGCTATCCAGATAGTCGGCGAACCATTCGCTGAGGACGCCTTGCTCGTTCATATAGAGGAAGAAAGCACGCGACTGGGCGTAGTTGGCGTTTGGCCGTTGGCGGCGAAAGGTCGCAGCGTCCATCGTCATCAGATCATCGAGAGGCAGGAGAGAGCCGATGCGGGCGAGCCGTTTGGCGATGTTGGTTCGCCATGACGGGACGGGGACGGTTCCTGCGGGTGAGTCGGGGGCTGGGTCCATGTCCTCGACGAGGGCGCCGAGCCCTTCCATGATCCAATCGGGGTGGTGCTGGCCGAGCCGATTCATGGTTCGCCAGTGGAGGACGTGGAGGAATTCGTGGCGGAGACTGGGGCCGATGTCCTGGCAGATGAGTTGGCTACGCGCGTTGTCGTACAGGCCGCCCACGTTGGGGCCGGCGCCGAGCTTGAGCATGAACACGAAGAAATG
>CAYMQF010000111.1:3233-6740 GCA_964392425.1 uncultured Phycisphaeraceae bacterium | reverse complement strand
CAGCTCGTGCTGTGAAGTGTCGGGTTAAGTCCCTTAACGAGCGCAACCCCTATCGCTAGTTGCCATCACTTCGGGTGGGGACTCTAGCGAGACTGCCGGTGTTAAACCGGAGGAAGGTGGGGATGACGTCAAGTCCTCATGGCCTTTATATCCAGGGTTGCAAACGTGCTACAATGGCGTGTACAGAGCGAAGCAAGCCCGCGAGGGGGAGCAAATCGCAAAAAGCACGCCCCAGTTCGGATTGGAGTCTGCAACTCGACTCCATGAAGTTGGAATCGCTAGTAATCGGAGATCAGCTACGCTCCGGTGAATACGTTCCTGAGCCTTGTACACACCGCCCGTCAAGTCATGGAAGCCGGGAGCGCCCGAAGCCGTCGCGATTCAGCGACGCCCACGGCGAGTTCGGTGACTGGGACTAAGTCGTAACAAGGTAGCCGTAGGAGAACCTGCGGCTGGATCACCTCCTTTCTAAGGGATATACTTAGACCGGATGTGCGGAGAGATCCGCCTCCGGAACGTCGACACATTCTCGTCCGCATCCCAGCGGAAAAGTCGACCGGCAACGGTCGGCAAAGACGACCCCAACTGTTTAACTATAAAAGCACCCGCCTTCACAGGTGGGTGTTTTTTTTACGCGCACTGAGTGCCATCCCGCATCGAACATCCCGCATCGAAATCGTTTGGTGGGACGAGCGTCTCGCCCGTCATTCATTCTTGTTGTTTGCGACATGACGCCGGGTCTGAGCGATGCGAAGGTCCGGGTAGCTCTTCGCCACTCGCCATCAAGGCGCAGAATACATTTCGCTCTTCGCGAGTGAACGTCGCTTTGCTATCCTGAGCGCATGATTGACAAAATCCAACACTCTCCCGCCGCCGTCATGGACGCCCTCAAAACACAAGGCGTCATCCGCGACTCCATGACCGTCATGGTCGGCGGCTTCGGTCTGTGCGGCATCCCCGAAAAGCTCATCATCGCCCTTCGTGACACGGGCGTCGCCGACCTCACCGCCATCAGCAACAACGCAGGCGTCGACGACTGGGGGCTAGGCCTGCTCCTCCAGACACGGCAAATCAAAAAAATGGTTTCCTCCTATGTCGGCGAAAACGCCGAGTTTGAACGGCAATTTCTCTCCAATGAGCTTGAAATCGAGTTCAACCCGCAAGGCACGCTCGCTGAGCGCATCCGCGCGGGAGGCGCCGGGATCCCTGCGTTTTTCACCGCGACCGCCGTCGGCACCCCCGTCGCAGAAGGCAAAGAGACGCGCGACTTTGACGGCAGGCAATACCTGATGGAGACGTGGCTCCGCGCCGACCTCTCCCTCGTCAAAGCGCACATCGCAGACAAAGCAGGGAACCTCGTCTACTCAAAGACGGCTCGCAACTTCAACCCGATGATGGCGCAAGCAGGCGCGATCACCGTCGCTGAAGTGGATGAGATCGTCGAGGTCGGCGACATCGACCCGGAAAATGTCCACACGCCAGGCGCCTACGTCGACATGATCGTTGTCACCAAGAGCGAAAAGCGCATCGAACAGAAAACCGTTCGCGCAAGTTGATTCCGCCATGGATTTCGACAACATCGCCAGTTTGCTCGAGAAGATGGTCGTCTACGGCGTCTTTGTCGCATCGCTTATCTACGCGATCTTCTATACGGACAATCGACACGATTTCTTCATCGCTCTGTCTGTTGGAATCGTCGTGTCAATCGCGATTTGGGCAAAGCTAAAATACTGGTCGCAATGGTTTGATTGAACCGGTGTTTGGCGTGTGTCATCTCTGTTCTTTCACGATTGAATATCGCGCTCATGTCTGGCCAGCGCGATTCGGTGTTTGGCGTCGTGGGATGTGGCGCGGATGAGCTTGGTCGTTTCGAGGACTGCGCCGGGCCAGTCCCAAGGCCTGAGATACGCCAGATATCTCGGCTCCCAGATCGGGTGGAACTTATTTTTGTAGTTGTGCAAACCTTGGTAGTTGTAGACACGCTCGCCAAATCGAAACGCCAGCCGCGCAGCTCGCTCGGCCCGCGCTGACGAAGGATGTTCGCCCACGTCATACAGCGGCGACATGCCCATATTGAAACGTTTGTATCCCTGCTCGCTCGCCCACAGCATCGATTTGATCAGAACATAATCCATGAGATTGTCGACCACATCGGCGTGATATCGCATCAGATCGACGGTGGCTTCGCTGCCAGGCGCCGCACAGAGCAGATTGACGAATGCGACGATTTTTCCGTCCGATGTTTCCGCCACACCCACGGGAAATCGTCTGATGTAGCCGGGCGTGAAGTAGCCCACCGAACATTGCAGCTCGCGCACGTTCTTATGGCTGAGCCAAGCGTCACTCACGTCGCCGAGCCGATCAATCGTTTCGTCGTCGATGGGGGGATCGATCACACGAAAATGCACACCCGCCGCTTCGACCTTGCGGAGTATTCGGCGGAAGCTGGCGCGCGCCTTGCCTTCCAGCGAGAACCCCTCAATCGGAACAATCGCCTCCTCGCCGAGTTTGAAAAAGGAATACCCAAGGTCATGGAGGTGAGGCATCAGGTCGGGTCTGACCTGGTAATACAGTAGATTCAGGTCCTCCTTGCTGGCGTGTTCTTGCAAATCAACAAGCAGGCTGCTCATCTGTTCCGGCGCGCAGGCGGGATCTCGAAACACGATCATGCGATCGCCCGCGCACTGGTAGAGCGCAACGCCGAGTGAGTCGCGCCACCACCACACGCCCTTGTCCCCGACCGCGACCATGAGATGGTTGGACAGTGGGGAGCGGGTTTGGATGAATTCGACCGCGCGGTCGATGTCATCTTCACTTGGGATGATCTGCCGGGTGACGGGACGGATCGCTTGACGCAGCCAAATCAACAGTGTGATGGACCCCAGAAGCCCGGCGCCTCGCAAAAAACGCGACGCTTCCGCCTTGGCTGAGAACGTCAACCACAGCTCGTTGTGATATGGAATCTTACGAAACGCGAGAAACCCAACGATGAGAAAGAACGCAATAGAAGCGGCGCCCACCGACAACGCCAGCTCCCAACCAATAGGAACACGCCCACGTTTGGGAAAGGCTCGTCGCGCTCCGACAAGCAGCACCAGCAGCACTGCGGAGACGGTCGCTTCTTCGTAATCGCCTCCTTTGAGCAGGTGGGCGCCAATCGACGCTATGAGTGACACCACGGCGAGCGTGAAGGCGGCTCGATATCCGCGCGACAACCCTCGCGCCAGATACAAGAGTGTCGCCGCTGCGATGATGGACACCGCGTGAGAGGCTTCGATCGCGCCGAGCGGGAGCCGAGCTGAAACGGCGTGCAATCGGCTCGCCACTGCAGGGGTCGCAGCGCTGAGCAGCAGATAAAAACCGTTGACCAAAGCCGCTGCAGCAAGCACCCGGCGCTGCCACTTTGCAGCATGCTTCCATCGCATTGCAAAGAGGACATACATCATCACCAACGCCGCGATCCAAGGCGTCAGATAAAAGACGAACCGGAAGAGCAGGATGTGCGCC
>CAYMQF010000111.1:0-3133 GCA_964392425.1 uncultured Phycisphaeraceae bacterium | reverse complement strand
CGCCGCGATCCAAGGCGTCAGATAAAAGACGAACCGGAAGAGCAGGATGTGCGCCGCCGCCTGGTCGGGCGTTTCTCCTGCGTTAGCAAGCATTTTGAGCCAGATTGCGTCGGCGCTGCCCAGTCCGCCGGGGATCATGCTGGCGATTCCAGCCGCCTGCCCGACAAAGAGCGCCCGCGCGTCGGACCCGATGTGCAGTGTTCCCCCGACGGCCAATCCGCACAGAGTGAAGACCGCCAGCACGCCCGCCCATTCGATCATGCCGACGACGCCGAGCCAAGCCAGTGTGGACCACGACGTTTTTTCACTGACCAACGGTCCCTTGAGATGCAGTATTTTTCCAACGACGATCGCCAGTGTGGTGGACACCGCCAACGCGATCACGGCGAGCACAACGATGGAGTGCACCCCCGTGATGGCAGGCGCCAGCGATGCGATGATCCAGCCAGCCAGCCCACTAAAAATCCCTACATAGAGTCGAGTCAGGCCGGCGCCGATCGCGGTGGGCGTCATGCCGCCTCGTCGATAGAGCAGCAGCCGAAGCACAGGCCCAGCGATGGGGCCGAGCGTCATAAAGTTCGTCCATGAAAAGACGAGCACGCCGATGCGCCATCGTTTGAACGGACCCAGTGCAGGCGTCGAACGGAAGGCAAGCAAGTCATACAAACCCATCGAAGCCAATGCGACGGCGGTGGCGCCCACAGCTCCGGCGATCAGCTTTGCGTCGCTGGACCGAAGGATGGACTTGGCGCCCGCCCAGTCGAGCGTTTTGAGTTCATGCCAGACCAGCCAGATGACAAACGCCGGGAGAACCACTCGCAGGATCCGCACGCTCCAGAGCCACACTCGCGCAGCCTGTGACGCCAGCGGGACTTCCTCTTCATTGAGTCTGCGCGGGTTGGCATCTTCTTCAGTTGGCATTGGCGCCTTTTACAGTACCTCAATACGCACGAGCGGTTTTCACAACAACGGGCTCATCAGCGCCGCGATATTTCGCCCAAAGGTGCGCCACGCCGGTTGGTTGCTCCATTGCTCAGCATCAAGTAGTTGGGATTGTGCGATGTAGTCTTCCTGTTCAGCTCGCAGGCGGCCGGTGACTTCCGAGCCGTAGAGCAGCACGCCGAGTTCAAAGTTGAGAAAAAACGATCGGCAGTCCAGATTGCCCGAGCCAACCAGGGCAAAGGCGTTGTCCACGCAGAGCGTCTTGGAGTGGAGCAACCCTTTCTTGTGGAGGTGAACGTTGACGCCGCTTTTGAGCAGCGCCGTGTAATGCGACTGGGCGGCCGCCCCAACCAGCGGATGATCGCACCGCTCGGGGATCACCAGATCGACGCGCACGCCGCGCAGCACCGTCAGTTGCAATGCGAGCATCAACGGCTCGTCCGGAACGAAGTAGGGGGTCGTCAGGATCACGCGCTTTTCAGCTTCATTGATTGCAGCGAGTGTCACATTGCGAAATACGTCGGTCGAATCGTCAGGCCCACTGGGGATGATCTGCATCGCGATCTCTCCCGGTGTGATCGGGGCGGGAAAAGCGTCTCGAGCGTCAGGATTGGCTCCCCGTTCGGCGCTCCAGTCGTCGAAGAAAACATATTGCAGCTCGAGCACCGCAGGGCCGACGATGCGCATCATCAGATCCTGCCACGCGCCGATGCGATTGTGCCCGTAGTCGGGATTGACAATATTTTGTGAACCGGTGTAGCCGATCACGCCGTCGATGATGGCGATTTTGCGGTGATTGCGCAGATCGATTCGGCGAAACTGCCTGCGAAATAGTCCCGCGGGGAGCGCTTCAACGATCTGCACACCCGCGTCTTCGAGAGGTCGGCGAAGATTCTTGAAGAGCGATTTGGAGCCCACCGAGTCTGCCAGGAGTCGGCACACCACGCCTCGACGGGCGGCTCGGCACAGCGCGTCAGCGACTTGGCGGCCCGTTTCGTCATCCTTGAAAATATAAAAGAGCATGTTGACATGACGCTCAGCGCGATCCACATCATCAACGAGTTGGTCGATGAAGCGCGTTGATTCGGAGATGAAGGAGACTTCGTTGCCGCCGACGATCGGTAGGCCGATCAGTCGTTCGCACAGCATCACTAAGTCGTCCTGTTCAGGCGCCACAACGGGGTGGGTGATGTGCGGGCTTTGGAGCGCTCGGCGGATCGGGATCTGTGCCCACTGGTGAGCTTCGTGATACTGGACGATTCGCCGGCGTCCCAGTGGACGCTGCCCGACCAGCAAAAACACGATGAATCCGACCCACGGGATGAAGTAGATGAAAGCAAGCCAGGCCAGCGCCGTCGACGGGCGCCGGTTGCGGATCACGATCGGCGTCAGAATCAGGCGAATCGTCCACTCGCTGATGAGGTACGCCGACGGAAGCCACTTTGCCCAATCAATCATGCGGACCCCTCAGGCGCCTCGGTGATGGTCGGTCGAGTCGTGTTGACGCACGCGCGCCGTGTAGGATACTGGACGGGACGCCCGCGCACGCTGCCATACTCTGTTCACCAGGAGCCGCCATGCCGTTATCACGCGAAGAGATCACCAAACGGGCCGCCCGCGAACTGCGAGACGGCATGGTTGTCAATCTCGGCATCGGCATGCCAACGCTGGTGGCAAACCACATCCCCGACGGCATGACCGTCTGGCTTCAATCCGAAAACGGCTTGCTCGGCATCGGGCCTTTCCCAACCGAAGATGAAGTCGACGCCGACCTTATCAATGCGGGCAAACAGACAATCACCGCGGTTCCGGGCGGGGCGTATTTTTCCTCTGCTGAATCCTTCGAGATGATTCGAGGCGGGCACGTTCAGCTTGCGATCCTTGGCGCCATGCAAGTCTCCCAGGAAGGCGACCTCGCCAACTGGATGATCCCCGGCAAAATGGTCAAAGGAATGGGCGGCGCGATGGATCTCGTGGCAGGAGTCAAAAAAGTCGTCGTCGCGATGGAGCATGTGACACGAAAGGGAGGCGCCAAGATTCTCAAAGAATGCACGCTCCCGCTCACCGGCCGACAGTGCATCGACATGATTATCACCGACCTGTGTGTCCTCGAAATGGATAATGAGCAAAAGCGATACCGCCTGACCGAACTCGCGCCGGGCGTGACTGCTGATGAAGTGCTCGAAAAAAC